>CANJPY010000001.1 GCA_947476255.1 Chthoniobacteraceae bacterium
GACGCCCTCTATGTTGCGCACCTGCGTGAACGCAAAGCACCTCTCCTAGACTTCCTTCCCGCCGCCTGAAAAATGATCTCTTTTTTTATCAAAAACAGCTTGCGCGGTTCACCTCAGATGTTGGCTAATGGCTGGGAACCCTTCGGGTTCAGTCAGTTTCGCGGTCCATGGGAAAGTGAGCACATGGGGAAGACAGTCCTGTCTTCCCCGGCTTTGGAGACAGCGCACGGAGGCTCACCCAGTGGGTGAGGCCCAAAAGAGGTTCTATTGACATGCCTAAGCTTATCCCGCAAAGAGTTACATAAAGTGTGCCGCGCTTTCATTGCCGCATTTAGGCTAAACCTACAAACGGCGAAACACGTTCACATGCCGGAGGGATCACGGCAACTCGACAATGCTCTTGCCGATAGGCGCCAGCGAGGCTAGTGCGAGCTTGAAATGCTGCACGGCAAAGGGAATCCCGATGATGGATATCGCCAGGCCAAGCGCCAGCACAAGATGTGCAAGCGCAAGGTGCCAGCCGGCGAATAGGATCCAGATCACGTTGCCCAGCGTCCCCAGGCAGCCGGTGCCCAGATCCGCCTGCCCTGTCAACATGGCGCGGTCCACCATCTCCCTTCCAAAGGGCCACAGCGTGAATGTGCCGAGCGTAAAACACGCACGAGCCCAGGGCAGTCCCACAATGCTCACCGCCATCAAAAGACCCACCAGATACCAATGCAACGCATTGAGCGCTCCACCGCACACCAGCCAGAGAATGTTCAAAAGCGTTCTCATCCCACAACTCTACACCGCAAGGAGGCGTTTTGCATGCTTGGATTTACACACGCCCCACGCTCGCGCGCACGTCCTTTGGTTGCAGGCCCGTCCGGACGGCCACTCAGTCGATCCCGAGCTTTGTACGGCCCGCTGCTGAAATACGATCCGGCCCCCATGGCGGGTCCCATACCAGATGAACGTCGGCCTCTGCCACTCCCGGCAATGCCGAGATCCGCTGCCGCGCTTCCGCCGCAAGCGACGGCCCCATGCCGCAACCCGGCGCCGTAAGCGTCATCTCAACCGTGACCTTGCGCACCTCTTCGTTGCCCTCCACGGCGTCTGCGCGCATGCTGTAGATCAAACCGAGGTCCACGATATTTACGGGAATCTCGGGATCATAAACCTCGCGCAACGCGCCCCAGACGAGTTCCTCGGAAAACGGTCCCGCCACAATGGCGGGCGCTGCCGAAACCTCCAGCCCAAGGGCGTCTGCGTCCTGCGCTACGATGCGATAAAGACCGCCCACCGAGGCATGCACCGTGTAGGCGCCCCCCAGGGACTGCGTGATCGTCACAACGGTTCCCTCCGGCAGCGTCACAACCTGGCCGCTTGGAATTTGCGTCGCCTCAACGGCGCGTTTGAGTGGAATAAAATCGTCCATAAAATCGTTCGTCTTTCAACAAGACGCATCTTTGTTTCAACAGGGCTCCAGAAGCCAGCAGGAACCAACAGCGCCCT
This sequence comes from Chthoniobacteraceae bacterium, assembly GCA_947476255.1. Classification (GTDB taxonomy): domain Bacteria; phylum Verrucomicrobiota; class Verrucomicrobiia; order Chthoniobacterales; family Chthoniobacteraceae; genus Chth-196. The sequence continues at coordinate 1,498 of CANJPY010000001.1, forward strand.
CCAAAGACTTGCGCGTCCCCTCGGGCGCGCTCAACCGCAACCAACCGCGGCAGAAAGACTATCCCAAAGAGAGAGGGCCATCCACGCACAGGTCCGACTGCCCAAAAGTCTTGAGCTCCGTGTGTCCCATGGCGTGCGCGAGCGTGAGCCAGAGCCGGTTGTGCGGCACATTGTCCAGCTTGAGCGAACGCCCCATCTTGAACCCGGCGCCGCCGCCCACCATGACGATTGGAATGTTGTCCAAAGTGTGGCTGTTGCCTTTGCCCAACTCGTTGGTCCACAACAGCAGTGTGTTGTCCAGCAACGACCCCTCGCCGGAGGGTTCCGGGGTCTCGGCCAGACGCTGCGCAAGGTACGCCACCTCGCCGCAAAACCACGTGTTGATCTTCTGCAACTTCGCAAAGGATTCCTTGTTGTCATCCGGATCATGCGAAAGGGAATGGTGCCCTTCCTGAACCCCCAGCCAGCGCATCTGCGCCTGCCCCACACTCCGCATGAACTGGAAAGTCGCCACACGCGCCATGTCGTTGACCAACGCATTCACCAAAAGGTTCAGCTGCATCCGGCTCATTTGAGGCGTGTTGTCATTGACGAGCTCGATCCCCGGATCCAGGTCCGGCATGGGATGCGCCACCGTTTGAACCGGTGTCTTCAATTCCACCTCCATATTGCGCACAAGAGCCATGTGCTCTTCCAACATCTGCTTGTCACGCGCGCTCAGTTTTTGTGATACGCGGCGCATGTCCTCTTTCACACCGTCCAAAATGCTCACCAGACTGTCCTTGTCCTTCACCTGCCCGTACATCTTCGCGAACATCTGGTACGGATCATCCAGGGGTGCCACAGGTTGGTTTGCGCCCAGATAACTCATGCGCGTCCAAGGATCCGCCCGGTTCGGGACCGCCACACCAAACTCCATCGAACCAAACCGCGTCTTCGTTTCGGCGCGTGCCTGCAGCGCCTTCTTGATTTCCTGATCAATGGAAATTCCGCTGGCCCAGCCTGCGGGCGCCCCGCCGCCGCCCATGATGTTGCCCGGGGACAACTGGGCTGCAGTCAAAAGACAACTCATGCCCCGCATGTGATGATCCCCGTCGCCCTTGATCTTGTTAAAAACACCCTTCAGAATAAGCGTCTGGCTCTTAAAAGGTTCCAGCGGTTGTAAAATCGATTTGAACTGGAAATCCGCCCCTTCTTCCTCAGGCCAGAATTCCGTGGGCAACGTCCCGTTCGGAGAAAACAAAATCACCAACCGTTTGGGTTTTTGTGGCGTGGCAGCAGCGCTCAAGCTCGGCAGCCCTGCGAGAAACGGCAGGCTTGCGGCGGAAACGCCAAAATGACGAAGGAACTGGCGGCGGTTTAAAGAGTTCACGGTGTGGTCGATGGTTGAAGCGTGCAGAAAATCAGCAAAAGGTCAACGCTCGGCAACTTTGGGTGCTTCTTCAGGAAACCCCTGCATGGCCTTCGTCAGGGCGATCCTGCCGAGCAATTTACGGATATGAAACCCATCGTCCACAAACTGGGCTTTCAAAGCCGGCAGCGTCTCCACGCCAAAGGCCGCGGGAGGCTGCTTGACGGCATAGAGAAACAGCTCGCGCACGAACGCCTCGTGTGCGGAGGCGCTGTTCACAGCGTGGTTTGCAACATCGACTGGTCCCGTGAAATGCAGGGAATGTCCTTCCTCCGCATCAAAGTCTACCACGGCATTCACGGGCTTTTTGTTGTCCTCGACACGCCATCTTCCTACTGCATCGAAATTTTCGAGAGTAAACCCCAGCGGGTTGATGACTCCATGGCAACCGGTGCAGGAAGCGTTTTTGGTCAGCGAGGACACCTTCTCGCGCATCGTCAGGCTGGGATCAAATTTGGCGTCCTCGAACGCGACCGCGACTGACGGATTTTTGAGGGGTATCCCCACGATGCTGCGGCTCAAAAAGACGCCGCGATGAATCGGCGATGTGGTGCGGTTGTAGGCGAGTGCAGACAACACGTAAGGATGGGTGAGGACACCGGCGCGGCGGCCCGCCTCCGGAACGACACGTTCAAACTTATCACCCTCAACGGGCTTCCCATACACGCGCCCGAGACGCGCGTTGAGCCAAAGATGGTCGGCCTGGAGAAGCTGGCGGTAATCGGATTTTTCACCCCAAACAACCTCGTCCAAAAACAACTGCAAAGAAGCGCGCAGGTCAGCCCGAAGAGCCTCATCAAACTCGGGAAACAACGTCGCATCCTTGGCCGCATGCTCGGCACGCTCCATGTCCAGCCACTGCTGCAAAAAACCGTTCACTTTCGCCTTGGTGCGCGCATCCAGCAGCATCCGCCCTGTTTCTTTTTCAAGCTGCTCCCGCGTGTGAAGCCGCTTTTCAAATGCAGCCTTTGCGAGCGCGGTGTCCGGGAGCGAATCCCATAGAACGAGCGCAAGCCGCGTGGCCACGGCGAAGTCGTCCATCTCGTCACCTCTGGCGAGTTCCGGATACAGAAAGCGCGGCGACTTCAGGGCATGCAGCACAATCCGTTTAACCGCAACCACGGGTGTCGGTGCCGCTTGAAACACGCGCTCCACCAGAGACTCTTTTTGTGCCTCGTCCAGGGGCCGCCTGTAAGCGACCTCGAGAAACCGCTGCGCAAACGATTTTAGCTTCTCGACGCGCTCCGGAGACGCCGACTTGCTGCCCGTGAGATTGTCCAACGTCGCCTCGACATGCGCGACCACTTCCAACGCCGCCGCGGTGGTCGCCTGATCCCATTCCTTGGAGATGGTCGTTCCGCGCTCGTAACCATCACTCCGGTCATCGGCAGGCAACCCCGTTTTCACGATCATGTTCGTGGGGATCTCCTGCGGCATCAGCAATTCGGTTGGAATATGCTCCAACACTCCATGGGGCGGCTTCCAAAGCACATCAATCGAGGCGCTCTTGTCCTTGAATTTAAAAAAGGCGAGTGCCATCCGATAAGTTTTCCCTCCGAGCAAAAAGACGCTCTTTTTTTCCTCCCGCACCGTCGGGCCTGGCGTCACCCAGGAGTCAATCAGCGGTTCGTCGGCATCGTTGATCCACAGACGAATGCCATTTTCGGTTGTCACCACAAACTCATACAAACCTGTATCAGGAGCGTAAAGAGAGCCCGTCCAGCGAATGTTAAATTCGCCGGGGATCATCTTTTCCACATTCGGGCTCTCCGTTCCAAAAACATGGGTCAAGCCGCTGTCGACCCTTGTGAAGTTCTCCTGTTTCCGCGCCTTCTTGTCTTTTTTCTTGGTATCCTTCGCCTCGGCCTCCTCTTCGGGCGTTGGAATGGCAAATCCGGAATAGGCTCCGCGCAAACCGTGTTCCGTGCCCAGAGGCCTGTCAAAGCCGGGCCGGAAACGTCCCAGCAAATCGGCCACGGAATTGCGATACTGGGCCGCCGTCAAACGGGACAGACTCTCCTCCACAGGGCGGACGCGCGCCTGCGCCGCGGGAGAATAAAAGGCGTCAAAAATATAGGCCGCCACAGCATCGGCCTCGGCACCGACACAGGTGCCCTCTTTGCCTTCGGGCATTGTCTTGGAAATCAACCGCGTCAACGAGGCCAGACTCCGGTTGCCAGCGAGAATCTCTGCGTATTTTCCACGCACACCCTCTCCGTTTTTCCCGTGGCATTCAGAACAGCTCTTTTCATAAATAGCAGCCCCCGAGGGTCCGGCAGCCGGCGCATGGCCGGCTCCAGCCATCCAAGCCACGAAACCCACAAGAATATTAAAACACGACGAGAGGACAAAACCGGCCTTGGAAGGGCCGGTTTTTGCAGGAGCCAAGAAAGATGGACGCCAAACGCGCACGCTGGGTCGACCCAGTTTACGTCCTCTTCTTAGAAGATAAATCCCGTCAAAACGCCTCCCATGGCCCACTCTGGCTACTCCCAATATTCCGCCCAGGAACTGCTGGTTTCCCAAACACGGACCTTTTCAAGACGCACGCAGGCCCTGAGCGGGTAACTCGCCTGTGCCCCGACGATGTAGGCGCCCAGACTGTCCCGCAGATGCTCAAACACGGTCTGCGCGAGCACTTCCGTCGTCGGATCCAAATGTTCAAACCCGATGATCCGATCCCCATACACGGCCTTAAAATGCGCGTACTCGGGGTCGTCGGTGTTCATGCAAAGCGCATGGTCGTACTGTTCCAAAAAATCTCCGATGAGGCTTTTGACGACTTTAAAGTCGCAGACCATCTGGTTTGCATCGAGGGAATCAGCCGCAAGAATACATTCCACTTTCCGCGTGTGACCGTGGGGAAAACGGCATTTATCGGGGTGCTTCGAAAGCATGTGCCCGTTCTCAATTTCGAACGATTTGCAGACACGGAAAGCCATGAGATTAATGCTTTAATTCGCTCCTGGAGGCGGCGCGGTTGAGCGCACTGACGACCCCTTCAATGGAGGCGAGTTGAATGTGTGTATTCACGCCCGCGCCCCACACCAGTTGCCCCTCGTGCGTGCGAATACGGATGAACGAAATCGCGCTCGCCTCCGTCCCGCTGCCCAGGGCTGCCTGCCGGTAATCCACCACCTCAAACGCTGGCAACCCGGCACTGGTCAGCGCCTGGACAAACGCGGCAATCGGGCCATTGCCCTCTCCCGTCACTTTAAGGTCGCTGCCGTTGCGCAACAAACTCGCGCGACACCGGAAAATACCGTCCACACCATCCGCATGGAAGTGATGCAGCTCCAATGGAGTACGGCGTTCGACGTACTCGCGCCAGAACATTCCCTTCAGCTCGCTGCCACTGACCTCCCGCCCCAGGGAGTCCACAAGATCATTGGCGACGGGCCCGAATTCCCGCTGCAAATCCTTGGGCAATTCGATGCCGAACTGGCTCTCCAAAAGATAAGCCACACCGCCCTTGCCGGACTGGCTGTTCACACGAATGACCTCACGATACTCGCGCCCCAAATCCGACGGGTCGATCGTCAGGTAAGGGATGTCCCAATGCGCGCCATCTCCCTTGCTTTGCCATTCAGCAAGTCCTTTCCGAATGGCATCCTGGTGCGACCCGGAAAACGCGGTGAAAACCAGTTCCCCTGAATATGGGTGGCGTGGAGGCACATGCATCCCCGTGCAACGCTCATACACCTCGCGCAGCGCGCTCATGTTTGAAAAGTCCAACATCGGCGCGATGCCGTGCATGTACAAATTCAAGGCCACGGTGACCACGTCGAGGTTTCCGGTGCGCTCGCCGTTGCCGAAAAGCGTTCCCTCCACGCGGTCTGCCCCTGCAAGCAGGCCCAGTTCGGTTGCGGCTGTTCCAGTGCCACGGTCGTTGTGCGTGTGCAGGCTGATGATCAGGGATTCGCGCTGTCCGATGTTCCGGCAAAACCATTCAATTTGATCCGCATAAACATTGGGCATCGCAACCTCCACCGTATCAGGCAGGTTCAAGATGAGCTTGTTCGCGGGCGTGGGCTGCCACTCGGCCATCACGGCCTGGCAGATCTCCACGGAAAACTCCACCTCGGTGGCCGAAAAACTTTCTGGAGAGTATTCCATCCGGATATCCGAACCCGCCAACCGCGGCAGCCGTTCCTTGATCCAACGCGTTCCTTTCCGCGCCATCTCGACGATCTGCGGCTTCTCCAAGCCGAACACGATGCGGCGCTGGGCTGGGGAAGTGGAATTGTAGAGATGAATGATCGCCTTCCGGACGCCTTTCAAAGACTCCACCGTGCGCTGGATCAAGTCCTCGCGCGCCTGCACGAGAACCTGTACGGTGACGTCCTCCGGAATGCGGGCGTCTTCGATCAGACGCCGCATGAATGCAAACTCCGTGTTGGAGGCCGCGGGGAAGCCCACCTCAATTTCCTTGAAGCCGCACCGCACCAGAGCGTCAAAAAGCTCCAGCTTTTGGGACACATTCATGGGCACCGCAAGCGCCTGATTTCCATCCCGCAAATCCACACTGCACCACACGGGGGCGTGCGTAAGCGTACGGCTCGGCCACTGGCGGTCTGGCAAGGAGACGGGCGGAAATGCGCGGTATTTGGTGCTCGGGTCCGGAATCATATGGGGCTAGTCCCCTAGCATCGCCCCGAAAAGGGGTCTTTGGCAACAAAGACGGTGAACCCGTTGTTTTCGGGGGCTGCCTCCGCGTGAATGAGACCGTGCTTTTGAGCTCCGCAACCGAAAAGCAGGGCAGGCCATACCCACCACAACGCCTCGCTACGACTTCAGAGCGGCCGAGTCTTCGTGGGTGCGATAATACACCGCCACGTTGCCGACCTGCTGGACAAGCAGGCTGTGCGTGGCCTCGGCGAGCTGGGGCGCAAGCGTGCGCCGCTCCTCCTTGAAGCCGGTGAAGCGCACCTTGACCAAATCATGTTGCTTCAACGCCTCGCTCAGACTGGCGACAACCGCCTCAGTCACTCCCGCCTGACCGATCCTGACCACCGCGTCCAACAACTGCGCCCTTGATTTGAGCGCCCGTTTCTCAGAGCCGCTTAACGTATCACTCATTTTGCGGGTTGTTCCTCAATCAACCCCTTGTGCAGGAGCTTCTGCAGTTTGGGCGTGATCACCACCGCGCAATACCCGTTCTTGGTGCCATTCAAATTGTAGTAATTCTGATGGTAATCCTCCGCCTTGTAAAATTTGGGCATGGGCGAGATTTCCGTCACAATCGGAGCCATGAAGTCCTTCTGCGCTCCAGACTTGGATTTTTCGGCGATCTCCTTCTGTTTTGGAGTTTCATAAAAAACCACCGACCGGTACTGGGTGCCCACGTCCGCGCCCTGGCGGTTGAGCGTGGTGGGATCATGCGCGGCCCAAAAGACATCCATCAGCTTTTCATAGGAAATCACAGCGGGCTGGAACTCGATTTGGACCACTTCGGCGTGTCCCGTCTGGCCGGTGCACACCTGCTTGTAAGTCGGGTTTTCCACTTGGCCGCCTGCATAACCACTGGCGACGCCAGTCACCCCTTTGAGGCGCTGAAAGACCGCTTCGATACACCAAAAACAACCTCCTCCAAAAGTGATCCGCTCCGTGGCGGGAGCACCCGAATCAGCGGCGGAAACAGTCATGGCAAGAAGTCCGAACATCAATGTGGGAAGGAGCACTTTCATGGGGATGGATACTTGTTAACCTGAATCAAACTCTGTGAAAAGCCTCTTCCTTAGAACCTTCTCAATCATTCTTCGCGGTCTGTGTCTGCCGGGCCTCCCTTTCCTGAGGAAGCGCGAAAGAAGCCGGTGTTGCTGAACCGGAAGGTCAAGCGAAAAATGGATTCCACTGCCGCTCCCATCCCACGGTGGTGAGCGGACCGTGTCCGGGGCACAAAACGGTCTCCGGTGGCAGGGCAAAAATCACCTCTCTGTTGGTCCTGAGTGCATCTGCATACGACACCTTTGCGCCGCCCATGGACGCGGCAAACAAGGCATCACCGACCACCGCAACAGGTCGTTCCAAGCCGTGCACCACGTAAGTCGTCCCTCCGCGCGAGTGCCCGCACGTGAGATGGCTGGTGACCCGCAACCGGCCCAAAGACCAGTCACGTCCCGTGACGAAGGCCTCCGCTCCAGCCAGCGGCTCCAGTGCGTTTACAAACGCGTGGGCGCCCGTTTTGGAACAGAGACGGTCCAACTCAAACACATGGTCTCCATGAGTGTGCGTCAGGAGAACGGCCTTAAGCGTGAGCCCTTTTTCCCGAATGCAATCCAGCATCGCACCGGCGTCAGAGCCCGTGTCAAAGGCAACCGCTTCGCCCGAAGCCGCATCCCACACAAGATGGCTGTTCACCAGCATGTCGTCAAAAGCGGTCGAGAAACTTGCCAGCCCCTCCAGGCTGAGCGAAGGAGGCACCGAACGGCCTTCCGCCAAAGCGACAAGAGCGTCAGGATTTAACCCAAGCACACTCGCGACGCTGCGTCCTACAGCCAAATCCCAATGCCCGGTGCGCAACGCCACCACCTGCTCGAGCCCTGCCCCTGCGCCCTCCGCCACCATCGCATCCGTTTGCAAAAGACCGCGCATCGCTTTGGTCACGACGTCGGAGAAACTGTCTTCGAGGGGAATTTTCATAGGTTCCATCAAGCGCCCAGTGGTGACTCTTCGACGGGGGCGGCTGGGACCTTTAACAAAAGGATGCACACCATCGAGGCGGCCACCAAACCAGCTCCGGCGGTAAATGCCTGCAAATAGCCCGCCTGAACAGCCGTCAACATGTCACCCGTCAAGGGCCGCGCCATTTCTGAAAAAGTGAGAGGCAGCGGAAGCACCGCAAGCGCAGGTCCGAGAAACCGCCCGAGGCTCCCGGCGGAGGTCATCAACCCCATCAAACGCCCCTGCGCGCGCCCATGTACGTAACGGGAGGCCATGCCGCTGAGCGTGGGCGTCAGCAGACCGTTCCCAATCGCCATGAGCGCACAACTTCCCAGAAACGTTCCGGTGCCCGAAACACGCGGCAACCAAAACAGGCTGCCCGCAAGAAAGAGGGCCCCAATGGCCGCGAGCTGTTTTTCGATGTTCCGCTTCAACAAACGGCGCAGTAGGCCGCCCTGGATAAAAACGGCCAGAACGCCGACATAAGCGAAAGCGTAGCTGGTTTCGCGCAGGCCCCATTGAAATTGGTCGCCGCAAAACAGGGCGAAGAGCACATGGATGAAAGCGAACCCTGTGGTGGAAAGCAGGGAGGCCACCAGCAACAGCCCAATGAACATCCCTCGCCCCCCCTCGAACACCTCGCCCAACGACGCGCGCGCCTGATGTGCCCCCCGCTTTTCCGCGGGATAGGTTTCCGGCAACCGGAGCCAGATCAAAAGCGCATTCACAATGGAAAGCACCCCGGCCGCATAAAAGGGCGCCGCGTGGGAATAGGTCGCAAGAATGCCGCCCAAGGCCGGCCCCATGATGAAGCCCAGTCCAAACGCGGCGCCGATGATCCCCATCGCCCGGGACCGCTTGTCCGGAGGCGTCACGTCGGCAATACACGCCTGCGCGGTGGCAATGTTACCTCCGCTTGCGCCGTCAATGATCCGCCCCAAAAACAGCATCCAGGCGGCCTCGGCTTTTCCAATCACAAAGAAGCCCACAGCGGTCCCGATCACGCTCACCAAAAGAACGGGTTTGCGGCCGATTCTGTCCGACAGCTTCCCAAACAAAGGCGCCGCGAAAAGCTGGACGAGGGAAAAAATCCCCACAAGCCATCCAAGCTGGCTAGGGGTGAGTAGAAAGGGTTCGGACTTTGCGTAAACGGGCAGGACTGGGATCACAATCCCGAACCCAACCATGCTAATAAAAACCGTTAAAAAAATGATTCCAATGGGAGAACGGGAGGACTGCGTAGACATGGAGGAAATTTTCAGAAAACGAACGGTGTCTGGCAAACGACTGCGTGGGACGACCACCAAGAGCGGCGTCAGATCTTTGAGGGATGTATTCGATCCTAACAATAAAGTCCACCAGTCAAAGTCGGTTCACGGCCGACGGTGCACACGAAGACGCTGGGCGAAGGGCGAAGAACCCTTGGCAGCAGGCGCAAGGATCGCCTGCCCGATTTGGGAGGCGGACCAGAACCATCAAGCCCCTTAGTTCGGTTCGAACACATTGATATTTATCGCCTCCGTTCTGAACGTGGGCTTCTGCTTATTGGGGTCTACCACTAGGCTGGGATCTTGATAGCCATTTCCGAGGGTATTCCTCAAGCTGTCCAGCTTGGTCGTCCCACGCATCATAAAGCCCACGGCTCCACCGGATAGTCCCAATACTGACGAATCCCCTCCCTGAATGGTCACTGCATAAATGGGAACGCTTAAATTACTCCTGAAGATACTTCCTTGAGCATCCACGCTTGCCCAGACAGGACCGGATGTCGGCGACGAGACATACCATCTCGTGTTCTCCACGAAGGAGCTGGTAAACAGCCCTGTAGAAGAATCAATCGTGAAATCACTGAAGGCAGTCATTGTGCCGGTATAGAGGGTGGCGCCGTCGCTGTTGTACATACCTGTTGCGGCTAAGAGTGAGGGAGTCAGGGCAAATCCCCTTCCCTGTACACGCAAAGCTCCAATTCCTGTGCGAGCCCCATACAGGCTCAGCGGCAGTGTCGTAAGATCCTCCAGCGGGAAAGAGGTCGCGGCATCGACCGGGGCCTTGGAAGACAACGCAATGCGAGCGGTCTGCGTAAATGGTTGGGGTTCAGGCCAATTGGGATCAATCGTGGGGTCATACAAATAACCCTGCACGTAGTTATGGGTATATTCTGAGGCCGTAGCTATGGTTCCCGAAGCCACCACGTTCCCCTTCACGATGACTGTTCCGCCGGCCAGAGGAACCGCGTTTAAAACTCCCAGACACCCATGGACGGAAAGATCCGAAATCAGAAGCGCCCCAAACAGCGGCTCCTCTGGTTTGTCACCCTTGGGAGAGGTCGACCAAATGGGGATAGAAATACTCCCCGTATGCCGTTCCAAGGTTTCCTGCATGACCCGGGTCGCTATCCCGATCTTATCGGATCCTCCACTACTATCAACGGGAAGAAACACATCCAAGGGATCGGCGTCCTGCGTGTTTTGAGTGTAGCACGCGCGTCCGCCGTAACCTGCAAAGCTGATCCGCGCTCCATTGGGTAGGTACCCGGTGACAATGGCATATCCCAAGTCAGAAATGTTGGTGGAAAGAACCCCGCCACGTCCGAAAACACTGGAGGCATCCTTGATTCCAAACCTATGAACCGCAGAAGTATAGATCGGAAAGCGCGGGGCGGGCCTGCCTGTCTTCGCGGTGATAAACTTGCCCAAAGACTTGTAAGCTCCAGCATTACACGCCGCGACACTGTACAGCGAGAGGCCGGACTTCATGACTGGAGGCGTGACCTCCAATACAACGTCGTTCAGAGTCACGTGCATGACGTTGTCCAACGCCGCCATGTCACTGCCAAAGACCACTGGCACCCCATCCTCGTTTGCCGAGTTTGAGGAAAGAGTGGCCTCATTGGAAATGGTGATGGGATCCGATTTTAAAGTCCCGATGTCCGTGATGATGGTGCCTTCCGGGATTCCATAGCCGCTCACAGACATCGTTTCCATCAATCCTGCCGTTCCACTAGGTACGGTGATGCTCTTGGAACCCTCGGTGAACGTACATGTTTTACGAAGCCCCATGTTCAAGGAAACGGTGCCCGTCAAAAGCCACGGCGTTCGATCTGCGAGTGTGGCCTGTATTTTAATAGGTCCAGAATACGTCCCATCCGGCGCAATGCTCATGGTGGAGGTGAAGGGATAGCTTTTATCTTCGATGAGCACCTTCCCGCTCAAGACTCCCAAAGAGCTGATCATCGCCTGAAAATAACCCCTCACCTGGGACGCGCTGGGCGTCTTGGAATAGCGACCTCGCTCCGTTGGTTCCAGACCCATCAGCGGGTAAATGTCCCACTCCAAATCCCCCCAGGGTTTTTCCAAACTCAAAAAGCCAGTGTACCATCCTATCGAGGGCCGCCCCAACGTTGGAGAGATCTTCACATCCTGATTTGGCATGGTGAACTGTGCGTTGCGCGCGGGCAAATCCCAAGCGTTCCCCTTCGCATCCCAGACACGCCACCCCAAAAGCGTCTGGGTCAGAGACGACATACCCGTGAGGGTCACGACCGTTCCAGCAGGAACCCCTTTCGCCACCGAAGGGGTGATGGTGTATTTGGTGCTATTCAAATTTATGAATTCCACATCATGCAACTCTTCCGTCGCCGTCTTGCTGCTCACGGCCAGCCGCAACGTCGGGCTCGTCGCAGTGCCCGCCACGCCCGCCACCTCTACGCTATAAGATCCCGACTGACTCTTCGTGAGTTTTGGCAACTTCAACGTGGGTTTGTTTTCACCCACAAGCGAAACGCCGTCCTTCTTCCATTGATACGTGAAAAAGCTCGTGGTCCCGCTGCTTAAAAAAGAAGTGCCTGTCTTGAGACTCACAGCGGCAAAAGTCGCTGTGCCACCAGCCACCAAAGTATTGATTCCTGCCGAGACGCTCAACGTGCTTCCAATTGCGGTCAATTTTGGGGTCGCAGGATCGGGAGGCGGCTCCACCACAAGTTTGAACTTCGGCCACTTTGTCTGGTCCGTGAACAGGTCGTAGCCAGTGGTAAATCTGCTGTCGGTATAGAATTTTATCTGCACCCGATAGAAACCAGAATCCCCAAGAGTGGCTGAACGGATAAAATACTTGCTATCCTTGTTCTGTGTCGTACTCGGAAAATCCGTCGACCAACCGCCTGTGCCTGTCTTGGAAAACGACCAGAAGTATTTCAAGCCGTAACTTGATTTCACAGGGATCTCGAGGGCGACCGTCTGACCCAAAGCCACTCGATAAACCAGTGTCCCTCCAGTGAGCGTTCCTCCAGACAGAGCGAGACCTCCGGTGACCTTTGCGCTGGGCAGGGCCAACAGCGAAGGAAATCCATTCGTAACAAGCGACCACCCTTTCAAGGTAACCCCCGAGACCGTGGCCGTGCTCGGCCCCACGTTGGTGATCGTTCCTAATTTGTTCTCCACCCGCAAGGTGTACGTTCCCAGATCTTTTTCCTGAATATTGGTGACAGTCAAAGTTCCGCCGTTGATTTTTACTTCATTTCCATTGGCGGAATTCTTCCCATCACTCAGGGGGGTGGTGCCTCTGTACCAACTGTACATTCCCGAAACCATGGCTGACCTGTCGGAGTCGGCCAGAATCTTGGAATCCGTTTTTCCGTCGATCAAGGTGCCGCCATAAATCGTGTGCATCGGAATTTGATCTGGCAGAGGCAGCAAAACGTTCGCCCTCAGGCTCACGCTCGCGAGGGAACCGGAATCCACCGCCAACAGGGTTTGGCTGCCACCGTTGAGAGAATAAAGCGCTGCGTCCGTCCCATAGGCACTGGGTTGCTGCCTCATGGCCACCACCCAATATTTTTTTTCTGGTGGACTTACATCTGTACCGTCGGTGACGACAGCTTCCAATCGGTACAATCCAGAAATGTCTTTGTTCGGTATATTACCCGTTTTCAGGTCAGGCAGCGGCTCTAATCCTGTGACGATAAGCGACCCGCTTGTGAGATTCGCTGTGACAGTTCCCTTGCCAATACGGTCCCTTACAGTGCCATAAGTACCTGCGTAAATCGGGGAACCAGCCGGGGTGCCGCCGCTAATAGTCTTCCAATTGGTTGCCGGATCACCCCACTTCAAATAACTCCAAGTAAATTGAGGCGTGCCCGAGGCGGAATCGACCAACGCTCCCAAGGTGAACGAGGCCCCATTCACATAGACAATTTTAACAGGCGGTTCCTCCGGCCCAGTCTCGTCGATATACTTGATCTTCCCCACGGAGGCCGAAACAACTTTCGTAAGCCTCACATAATTGCCTGATACGGGCCGACCAATGACTGTAGACGGATCATTGTCCTCAGGGTACCCGCTGCCCACCCAATACCGCACGAAGTAGAAAACCGGCTCGCCGTTAAAGGCTAGGTTTGTCAGCTGGGGCGGGCCGTCCACGAGGTCACCCGTGCTACCTATCACCTCGGCTGACACCACGGTGGGTGTGGCGGTTGGGTCGCTCGGGGATTTGAACGACTGCATCCACTGGTAACGGACTCGAAAATCGGGATTTGACACATCGTCTCTAGACTTCCAGGGAAAAGCTGAGATAACATCCTGCGCCGCAAGCGTCACAGAAATAGATTTCCCTTCGTCAAACCGTTTTGCATCAAACTTGGCCTGGCTCCCTGCGTCTTCCAAAGTCACGTCTGTTCCCGAGTCAACATCTTTGACTTGGATGGCCGCCACCGGCACCTTGATCACCGGCGCGAACGAAGCCTTGGAGTTAAACGACCCCACAGTCTCGCCTGACTGGTTCGTGGTTACCTGTACCGAACCTCCGCTCAAAGGAAAAGCCTGCACTCTAAAGTCCACTGGAGGAAGCTCCATCCCCTTAACGGCCAGCGACTTCTGGTACCCGGTGACTTTCAACGTTGCTGTATTCGTTCCGTCCAATGCCAGCCCGCCAGAACCGTCGCGGCCAAGAAGTTGAGACACTTCTGTATCGATGATCTGTTGTTTTACGGAGTCATTCAGCGAAACCCACCCAGAACTCGGCGTGTGGATCTGCCATTGATAGGAAACGGAGTCCGCAGGTGTGATATAAGCCCGCAGTTCAAAACTCATATCCCCTTGATCAGAACGCAACTGCCCTTGCCCTAAAGTGGAGGTTCCAGAAACCGCAAGCTGCGCATACCCAGAATCAAGAAACAAAGCCTTTTCCGTGTCCCCGTTGACCTTCGGGACGACATATAATGCGGCTTGATCGGTATCGACGCTGATATTAAAGACGTTTGAAATCTTTAGCTCATAGGGCCCCGAATCGCTGGTGCGCAGGTTGTTGAGGGAAAGGTACGCCTTGTCGGCTCCAGAGATGTAGGTTTGCCCCCCGGTCCCCGTACTCGCATTCGCCAAAGGGGTCCCATATTTCAACCACTGGTAGGAGTACTCGGCACATTCACTCGCGAAGTCCCGGTTGCCTGGGTATCCCGTGTAGCCCAGTGCCGTCCCCGAGGTAAAACTATCCTGCTCCAGCGTCAACAACTTGGTGCTGTCAACCGTATCGATAATGGGCAAGTTCAACGTAATGGTTTTGTTGGACGCGTCGACGCTCACAATGTAGGCACCCAGCGGGATGTTCGCCCCAGCCACCCTCATCCGCGGCTGGACTCCAGACATATTGCTGATACCCGTGATCTTGGTAGGATTCGCGTTCGATCCCGCCCCCGTCACAGTGAGTTGCTTCGTCGCAACCGTGATGCGGCGAACGCAGGAATTTGCACTGTCCGCCACCAGAAAACTCTCCTGATCTCCACTCGCATCATACGCCAAGGAAGCAGGATAGAAAAAGGCTGCGTTCCTGCCCGTTCCGTCCCCTGTCCCGCCATCGGTGGGTCCAGCTTTGGACTGGCCCGCAACCGTTTCAACCCGCGCACTCACTCCTGGGTTCAGATCGTCCAGCACCACCCGGCGCAGATTATGGCTTCCCATCTCCGTAAAATAAAGGTTGTTATGCCGATCCATTGCCAGTCCCGAGGGATAAGCCAGCCGGGATAAATTCAGCTGGGCGGAAGGCGCACGGCGCACTGTGGCTGCACACGTACCGCTCCCGAGCACCGACCCTGTCATGAAGAGCGAACCCGAGGCAATGCGGCTCACCGTATAAGTCGCACTCCCACCGTTAATCGACACTAGGTCTTTAGGCAGAATCCCAACCGTAGAAGGCACTGCAATCCAACTCCCCCCCCCGATCCTGCAGCCTAGAAGAATCACCGAGGGAAAGAAACCCGTACTGCCATCCCCATCAGTCATCGAGGCTTTCGACCCCACCAATCCCGCAACGATTTCAGCAGACCAATCCGAGGGCGCCGCAACATTCTCGGCCGCCGCAACTTTCTCGGGACTCTTTTCCGAGATTGCCGTCTTCAGGGTGAGTTTCCGGATCACGTGGTTCACCGTATCCGCAACGTAAATAACTCGGCCGCCACCTCTTCCACCAGTAACAACCAGGCCCCGCGGAGCATAAAAACGCGCCGCCTCCGCACTCCCCTGCCACCCCTCTGCCTGGGTCACACTTCCAATATACGCGACTTGGCATACGCAGGAACCCGGGGCCGCATCGGAATTTTGTCCGCTGTAATTGAGGGTTATTTTGAGAATACTCTTGAAGTCCAACACATAAAGCACGGGTGGATTCGTTCCCGTGGTATCCGTCATGCTTCCCTGATAAACAATCCCTCGGGGCGCCCGCAGACTCACCGCCCCGCTGGTGCTCGTCCCGCTCGCGATGAGCGGCGCGGCGTTGGAATACTGCATCCCGCCCCAAACACCTGCAGAGGCTGGGTCATACAAAAACTGCTGCGTCCCCCAGCAAATGGTCTGTACGTGTGTTTCTCCATTCTTACCGTAATAAATCCTTCGAATCGCATCATTCTGCGTATCCGCCACAAAAATGCTCCCATCCTCCGCCGTGACCAAGGCTTCAGGCGTGTTAAAAAGGGGTTCAGAAACATTAGCCAAATTCGTCTGAAAGCGGTAACAGTCTGAATCTGTCGTCTCCTGTCTGGTGAGCATATCCACCAGATTCGGCGGGCCACTCGTCGGAGGACGCTCCAGAAAAATGCCGCGCGAGGCTGCAGTGTCCCTTACATCGAAAGTCAGAGTGCCTGACACGCCGGCCAGCCTCTGCTGTGTCGCAATCGATCCTGACTCCACATTGACGGATGCCACCGTCAAATAAGTCGGCAGCGTGCCCGGATTGCCGTCGGACATTGTAATGCCTCCTCCAGTCACATACAGCCGAGACCCCGGATTCAAACCCTTAACGCTGGAAAGTTTTAAGAGCGAAGGAATCTTCTCGCCGACCCGCACTTCTCCAGTGACCTGTCCACTAACTGGGTCGTAGTTCTCTGTCTTCTTCAGGGTCCTCCCCGTAGCGTCGAGTATCGCACCGTCCAAGCCGGCAACGGTCGTGCCTTTGCCTCCGGGGGTCAGCCGCCGGATCGCATGATTCAAGCTGTCTGCCACATAAATCATCCCCTGATTGTTCACCGCCACACCAAAGGGATTTTGCAGAAGACCGTTTACATGACTTTGAGCATCGCCCCACAGAGTCGCAGCACCCCCGACCTCCACCGTGGCATCCTTGGGCGAGCGCACCACCGTCAAGGTCGGCCGCGCCTGTCCCAACGCCTGCGCTGGCGAAAGCACGATCTGAGCCGGCGGCGTTGTGGCGTCCAAAACAGGAATGTATGCGGTATAAACGGCCGTCTTATCGGCGCCCGGATCTTTCAAGGAAACCGCCAGCTCGTTTTTCCAGACGATCTGCTTGGTGCTTCCGTTCGGTTTCCCTCCCGTGATCAGCCCCGCAGTATAAAAGATTCCCACCCCTGGGCCTGCATACGGATCCCAACAGTCGTAGTAGGAGGTCCCCGTTGCATCCGTGGTCTTGGTCTTCAACGAACTCGTCACGCTCGCGATGTAGTTCCCATTCCGGTACCAATACACCACAGGGTAAGCTGAAGTCGCTGGCTCCGCGGTGCCTGAGTTCCACGCAAATTCCACTGCTACCTTGTAGTCATTGGTGTTACTAATGACCCCGGATTGCGGAGGAGTGCAAATATACTCCGGTCGGGAGTTGGAAGTCTTTGGTGGAAGGAGTCCCAGAACGGGCAACTCCAAGGGCAAAAGCCACCCAGCACACAGGAGCAAGACGATACACGAAACGGCTCGCCACACAGACGGACGGAGACCGACCGAAACGGTGCGCCGAGAGAAACAATGGTGCAGCCATGAGTTCATAGGGAGGTCCGAAGTTACACAGCACTATTTATGCCGTAAAACTGACTTTTTAACCCCTCCCGCCTTTCTTAAAAAGCGTTTGAAAGCGCCCCTTCCTGCCGAGCTTGTAATGCAATCGCCCGCACCCCTCTACCCCCAAAACACCACAAGCGCCCAAAGGCGGAATCAAAACCTTTTTTACCAGAGGGTTAAACAGGAAACGCCACCCGCACCCACGAGCTGATTTCCTGCTTTCCCACAACCCCTCTTCAAAACCGCTTAACTTTTCACCGGTATCAATTTTTCCAACAAATGATTCAGCCGGGCAAACACCGCCCGCGGATCTTCAATCAACCCTGCGGAAACCATCGCATTATCGAGAAGTTGCCCCGCCAACTGCCTGGCCAATCCCTCGTCCGAATGCCGCAACTGTTCCAGGCCTGCAATAATCCCATGGTCTGGGTTGAGCTCGAACTCGGGCTTCGCAGCCAGTCCCAGCGAGTCCTCCTTGCCCATCATCTTCATCATCCGGCGCATGTTCGCATTCATCCCGCCATCGGCCTCGCGCACCACCGCGGGACTCCCCACCAAACGCTCGCTCGCGCGCACCTCGGACACGCGCTCTCCAAAAGTCGCCTTCAGAAAGGCGACTAACCCCTCCACCTGCGACTCACTCAGACCCTTGCTGCGATCTTCCGGACGCTCCAGCTTGATGTCCGCCTTGGCCGCAGCCACCAGCGTCTTCCCGTCAAAACTATGCAGGTGCTCCAAAACAAACTCGTCCCGCGGATCCTCCAGGAAAATCACCTCCCAGCCCTTGGCTCGGAAGACCTCAAATTCAGGACTGGCCTCCGCAGCCTCGCGGTCGGGCGCGTGCAGGAAATAAATCTCCTTATGCTCCTCGGGCATGCGGGAGACGTAATCCGCCAGAGACGTGGTGGCGTCCCCCTCCGTGTGGGAGCTCTTGAAGCGCAGCAGCTTTGCAATCGCCTCCTTGTGCGACCAATCCGTGGCCACCCCCTCTTTCAAGCAATGCCCATGCTGGGCGAAAAACTTGGCATACTTGTCCGAGTCCTTGGACTCCTCCTCCAGCCATTTTAAAACCCGCTTAGTCAGCACCTCGTTGATTTTGCGCAACAACGAGCTGTCCTGCATGGTTTCCCGCGAAATGTTCAACGGCAAATCTTCACTGTCCACAACCCCCTTCAAAAAGCGCAGCCACTCTGGAAACAACCCCTTCGCCTTCGCCGTAATCAACACCCGCTTGCAGTACAAATGCACCTCTCCCTCCTGGCGGCTCATCGTCATCAACTCCGTGTTGCGCTCAGGCACAAACAAAATCGCCTTGATCGACAAGGGCGCATCCGCATTGAAATGCAGCCGGTACTGCGGCCCGTTCACATCGTGCCCAATGTACTTGTAAAACTCGGTGTAATCCTCGTCGCTGATTTCCGAACGGTTTTTCGTCCATAACGGCTGGATCGTGTTCACGGGATTTCCGTTCAACTCAATCGGGAACGACACGAAGTTTGAGTACTTCTTGATGACCTCTTCGATGCGAAACGCAGAGGCGAATTCCGTGTCCCGCAACTGCAGGACAATCTTGGTCCCCCGCTCAAGGTTCTCGGCGGGTGTAATTTCGTAGCCCGTCTTGCCATCACTGGTCCAAACGTAGCCCTGGGCGTCGGGACGGTAGGAACGGGTGGAAACAGTGACACTTTCCGCCGCCATAAAGGCCGCGTAAAAACCCACCCCAAACTGCCCAATCAAGCGGGCATCTCCCTTGCTTTCCTTGATTTGCTCCAGAAACGCCTTGGAGCCAGAGTGCGCAATCGTGCCCAGATTTTCCACCAACTCGGCCTGCGTCATCCCGATACCCGTATCCACGATTGTGAACGTTTTGGCGGTTTCATCCGTGGAAACATGGATCGAGAGGGCACGGTCTGCCTCGAAAATTTCCGTCCCTGCAGTTTGCTGCAAAAACTGCAGTTTCTCATTCGCATCCGCCGCGTTCGAAATGAGTTCGCGGACAAAAATCTCTTTTTCTGTGTAGAGCGAATGAATGACGATTTCGAGAAGTTGAGCGATTTCAGCCTGAAATTCGTGTTTTTCGGTCTTTGACATAGGAGTCAAGAGCCTACCAGACCGACCGCAGCGTGTGAAGGGGGCAACCGCGGAAATTGTGCGGGAAGTATCGTCCTCCCAGTGGCAGACCGGATGACGGGACTTAAATGGAGGGTTGGCGTCCCTTCTTGGAGCAAATCGTGAAGAAAACTGGTCTTTCTCTCCCGGGGGCTGAGGTCTTTGAATCATCCATAAACCCAAAAGAGATGGTATTACTCGGGAACTCCCTCGTACCGCGCCCGCCTCTTGCCCTGCTCCGCTACCTCGTGAGGCGACCGCATCCCCTCGGGCCCCGGCGCCAGCACAAACTCCAACGCCGGATTCCTCACATTCAGCCGATAAACCGCTTGAATACCTTCTTTTGTTTCCCTGCAGCCCGCCTGTTCAATCAACCCAAGCTGCCGCAGCTTCAAAAACTGCGATTTAACCATGCTCGGCTCCAGGATAAGCAGATCCGCCGTCTCCTGCGCCGTCAGCGCCTCCTCCTGCCGCAGCGCCTTGATACACTCCATTCTCAAAGCCGTGTCTTTGCGGATGATTGCATCCACCGCCGGACTGATCGCCCCCAGGGAAGGTAGCGCTGGTGCACCGGCCCCCCGCTCAACGGCGCCCCCAGGGACCGCAGACACAGCAGAAGCCACCTCCGCAGGTTTGTTCCGCAGCCCCGCCATCGAGGCGCGAATCTCTTTCAGGAGTTGTTTCGGGTCTAAAAATTCGAAGTCGCGCATAACTGGTTCCGCTGAGTAATCGGCGGCGCCCCCCTAAGCGGATGCCTTATTTTCTTTAGGGGCAAATCCCAGGATTCCTCCCCGCACGTGCGCTACGTGTTGCCTCCAAGCCTTGCCTCCCTTAAAAACTCCTTTCCGCCTCCTCCCATTCGTCCTTTTTCCCAATGAATCCAAAAAATCAAATGTCCGAACTGGAACGGGTCCGCCACTCCGCCGCCCATGTGCTGGCGACTGCCATTTCCCGACTCTGGCCCGAGGCTCAGTTCGCCGCAGGTCCCCCTGTGGACAACGGCTTTTATTATGATGTGGAACTGAGCCACCGCATCGCTCCTGAAGATTTCGCCCGGATCGAGGACGAAATGGGAAAGGAGATCAAAGCCAACCACGTTTTTGAGCGCCAAGTGGTCACCCGGTATGAGGCGATGGAATTGGCGACCAAGGGACGCCTCGCGGCCGTCGGGGAGCGAGGGGTGCCCAGCAAGTTCAAATTGGACATTCTGAGCGGGATCCCCGAGCACGAGGAAATCTCCCTCTACACCAACGGCGATTTCATTGATTTGTGCGCGGGCCCGCACGTCATGCGCACGGGTAACATCGGCGCCTTCAAACTGACCCACGTCGCCAGCGCTTATTACAAAGGCGACGAACGCAACCCCCAGCTCCAGCGCATCTATGGAACGGCCTTCAAGAAAAAAGCCGAGATGGAGGCCTATTTCACGATGCTTGAAGAGGCCAAACGCCGCGACCACCGCAAGCTCGGCCGCGAATTGGAGCTCTTCACCTTTGACGAAGACGTGGGCCCGGGCCTTCCCCTCTGGCTGCCCAACGGCACCGTATTGATCGAGGAACTCGAGCGCCTGGCGAAAGAAACCGAGTTCGCCGCCGACTACCAGCGCGTGCGCACCCCCCATCTTGCCCGCGAGAACATGTACCTCACCAGCGGCCACTTGCCCTACTATCAGGAAAGCATGTTCCCGCCCATGGAGCTGGCCGAGAAAAACGCCGACGGCACCGCCGCCGAAGTTTCCGACCGCTACTACCTCAAGGCCATGAACTGCCCGCACCACCACAAAATCTTCGGTGCCGTGCAGCGCAGCTACCGTGACCTTCCCCTGCGTCTCGCAGAATACGGAACCTGCTACCGCTACGAACAGTCCGGCGAACTGCTCGGCCTCATGCGTGTCCGCTCCATGCAGATGAACGATGCACACATCTACTGCACCGCGGCGCAGTTTGAAGAAGAGTTCATGGCGGTGAACGATATGTACTTGAAGTACTTTAAGATTTTCGGGCTCAGCAACTACCTGATGCGCTTCTCCACCCACGACCCCGCCCGTCTGGGAGAGAAGTTTGTCGATGCCCCCGAACTCTGGAAACAAACCGAGGACATGGTGCGCGCCGTCCTTCAAAAGTCCGGCATCAACTACGTCGAAGTCCCCAACGAGGCCGCCTTCTACGGTCCAAAAATCGACGTGCAGGTTTGGAGCGCCATCGGCCGCGAATTTACCATCGCCACCAACCAGGTCGATTTCGCCGTCCCCTCGCGCTTCGGCCTCGTTTACAAGGACCGCGACAACACGGAGAAAACTCCGCTCTGCATCCACCGTGCGCCGCTGGGCACCCACGAACGGTTCATCGGCTTCCTCATCGAACATTACGCCGGCAACTTCCCCCTCTGGCTCGCCCCCGAACAGGTCCGCATCCTTCCCATCGGAGACGAACCCGAACTCGTCGGCGCCGCCAACACCCTCAGGGCGGAACTGCGCTCGCATGGTGTTCGTACGGAAGTTGATGCGTCCACAGACAAAATCAACGGCAAGGTCCTCCGGGCCGAGGAAGCCAAGGTCCACACCATGCTCGTCATCGGTAAACGCGACCTCGAGGCCGGTGCCCTCAGCGTGCGCGTCCACGGCAAAGGCAACCTCGGCGCCAAACCCCGCGGCGAGGTGGTCGCAGACCTTCTGGCCTCCATCCGCGAACGCCGCGGCAACGCATAAGCACCACACCCTCACCCTCACCCTCACCCTCACCCTCACCCTCACCCTCACCCTCACCCTCACCCTCACCCTCACCCTCACCCTCGCGCGCGCCCCACGCCTGCATACCCCCATGAAACCCACCGACATCCGCATCCGAGCCGCACGCTGGCACGCCGTTCCCGTTCAAACCCGCGTCCCGCTTAAGTTTGGCACCGAAACCGTGACGGAGGTCGTGTGTGCCCGGGTCTTCATAGAGGTGGAACATGCCGATGGAACGCGGGCCGAGGGCTGGGGTGAAACGCCTCTGAGCGTGCAGTGGGTCTGGCCCTCGACCATCCCCTACCAAGCGCGCCTCAACGCACTCACACGGTTCTGCGACGACCTCACCGAGGCCTACGCACAATGCACCGCCACAGGGCATGCTCTGGAAATCGGCCACCATTTCCTCGAGAAACAACTTCCGCAACTCCTCGATCGCTGCAACGCCTCCCTTCCCGAAGGCATTGCCCTCCCGACTCTTGCCGCCCTCGTATGCGCGTCGCCCTTCGACATCGCGCTCCACGATGCCTACGGTGTCGCCAATCACGTCCCGACCTACTCCACCTACAAGGCCCCCTGGCTGGCGTCGGATTTATCCCACTTCCTCGCTCCCGCCGCAGACTCTCCCAACGTCCGCTTTAAGGGCCTTTACCCCGCGGACTTTTTCCGGCCTACTCCCGAAACACGGCTGCTCGCCTGGCACCTCGTGGGCGGACTCGACCCCCTCACTCCCGAAGATCCCGGTGCCAATGACGTACACGATGGCTACCCCACGACCCTCGTCGACTGGATAGCACGCGACGGCTTGCTCGCGCTCAAAGTCAAACTGCGCGGGAACGATGCCGCTTGGGACTTCGAACGTCTCCAACGCGTCGGAGCCATCGGCCTGGCCGCAGGTGTCCGGCTCTTCACCGCCGACTTTAATTGCACCGTGACCGATCCCAAATACGTCACCGACATTCTGGACCGCGTCCGGAACGAAGAACCCGCCCTCTGGGAACATCTTTCTTACGTGGAACAACCTTTTCCCTACGATCTTGAGGCGCATCCCATTCCGGTGGCATCCGTAAGCGAGCGGGTACCCCTGTTTCTGGATGAAAGCGCGCACGACTGGAAAATCGTACGCCTCGGAAGGGAGCTCGGTTGGAGCGGCGTGGCGCTGAAAACGTGCAAGACCCAGACCGGTGCACTGCTGAGTTTGTGCTGGGCGCGTGCTCATGGCATGCAGTTGATGGTTCAGGATTTAACCAACCCGATGCTGGCGCAAATCCCCCACGTGCTTCTTGCCGCCCATGCGCCGACCCTCGCGGGCGTGGAAACAAATGCCATGCAGTTCTATCCAGAGGCTTCGACACCCGAGGCCGTGGTACACCCCGGTTTATACAAGCGCGTGCAAGGACACGTGGATCTCGCCTCGATCCATGGGCCTGGCTTCGGCTACAGGGCGAACGAAGTCAGCCGCGTCCTGCCGCCGCCGCACGCGCAATCGCGCTAAGTTAGCCGGTCCACGCCAAGCCAGGCCGCGAGCTTGTACAGCGGCCTTGCCCTTGCGCTCGTAGTTCCCCGCGCCGCTCAGCGCCACTCGTGTTTCGGGTATTTACGCTGCAACTCTTGTTTGATTTTTGGATAACTCTCTTTCCAGAAATTCGACAGATTCTGCGTCACTTGAATCGGGCGTTGATTCGGCGCCAGAACCTCGATCACCAGCGGCACACGGCCCCCGCCAATACGCAGCTCCCCCTCCACGCCATAGAGATCCTGAATACGCACCGCCACCGTGGGAGAAGCCTTCACCGCGTACACGACCTTGAACTTTTTGCCGTTTGGCATCTCCACTCGCTCCGGTGCGACCTTCTCCACAAACGCAATCTGCGCCGCCGAAAGCCAACTCTTCACCACCGGCCACACAGGCCTTTCTTTAATATCCTTGTAACTGATCGCACCGTGGCAGATTTGTTCCACCAGCATGCGGCGGTCCGCGTCACTGATGGGCGGCAGTTCCTGTTCGGGGAACCAGGACGCCACCAAATTGGCGCGCGCGATCCACTGCTCCACGGCATCGTCCCAATTCTTTAAGGGACAACGCCCCGCCTCGACTTCCACCGCCAGCAATTCCGCAGCGGCATCCAGCGGGACCTTGTCTGTTTCCTTCGAGCGTAACAGCACATCCCGAAAACGAACGGTCTGTTTGGCAATCACCCGCCGCTGAGTGGCATCGAAGCTCACGTCCATCCGTTCCTCAAAACCCGCGGGGAACAGTTCCCGAAGCCACTCTTCACGCACCGCCGTGGCCAGCGTCAGCAGCACCTGCCGTTCTGCTCCACGGGCCTCAATTTCCCGCACCTCACACGCCACCAGCAACGGCTCGTGCTGCACCACACTTTCCCTCGCCAAAACGCCGCGCCTTCCGTGCACAAGCGCACACCGCAAAGTGCCCGCATCCAAACGCACCGCCACTTGGTCCGGAAATCCCGCCAGCACGCAACGCCGCACCATTTCCAGATCTGGGTTCGAGTGGGAAACAACCAAACCCTCGGCCTTGGCGATTTGCAAAAATTGTTTCACCAGCGCCGACGCCTCGCGCGCCGCACCCGCATGAATGCCGGACGCTTCGCACTGACTCACCTCAAATCTCACATTCTCTGCAAACCGAAGCGCCTTCAGCAGTAGAAAAAAATCCGACCCCTCTTCATCCTCAGACAATTCACCGGAGGCTTTCTCCACCTGCTTGCCACTCCCTCGCCGCAACAGGGGACGGCCTTGCGTCAATGCCGCAACCGCCGCCGCCTCAGGCACACAGCCGTATTCATCCGCGGCCAGAAGCATGCGGGCATAACGCGGATGAACGGGAAAGGCCAGCATGCGCCGGCCAAGTTCCGAAATCGCCCCATCTCCCTCAAGCGCGCCGAGGTCCTGCAACAAGGCTAGCGCCCGCTCCAGAGCCCGGGCCTCAGGCTTCTCCAACCAGCGGAATGCCCCGACATCCACAACGTCCGCCGCCTTTAACGTCAACACCACCTCCGCCAGATCCATCCGCCGCACTTCAGGCACCTCCTGTGCCTCCCGCTCGCCATGTTCGCGCTCCGTCCATAACCGCAAACATAATCCCGGCGCCGTACGTCCCGCGCGCCCCGCCCGTTGATCCGCAGAAGCGCGGCTCACCCTGCTTGTCAGAAGCGTGTTAATCCCGCGGTAAGGATCAAATCGGGCTATTTTCGCAAGTCCGGCATCAATCACCACTCGGACTCCATCAATGGTAAGCGAGGTTTCCGCCACATTGGTGGACACGACAATCTTGCGCCTCGAATGACGCGCAATGGCCGCATCCTGTTCCGCTGGAGGTAATTCACCGTGCAGCGGCAAAACAATGCAGTCCTTGCCCGCGCGTGAATGCCTCAGTCCTTCGATGGTACGGTGAATCTCGTAACTCCCCGGCAAAAACACAAGCACGTCCCCTTCCGTCTGAGGTGCAATCCTTTCAAATTCGGCAACTACGAGCTCCCAAAGCGGCCTGTCTCCCGGTGAACGCGGCAGGTAGGTGATGTCCACAGGGTACGTGCGCCCCCGCGCCACCAGAAATTCGCAGGGTGCCAAATAATTCCGCAGCGCCTCCGTCTCGAGCGTTGCGGACATCACGCTCAGAAGCAGGTCCGGCCTGAGCGTTTCTTGAATATCCAAGGCGCGTGCCAGCGTAATGTCACTGTAAAGATGCCTCTCGTGAAACTCGTCGAAACAGAGCGCCGCCACCCCTCGCAGTTTGGGGTCTGTTAACATCTGTCGAAGCAACACGCCTTCCGTCACATAACGGATACGCGTGGCTGCAGAACACACGCGGTCGAGTCGGATTTGATAACCAACCTCCTCCCCTGTACGACCGCCACGTTCCGCCGCCACGCGATTGGCAAGCATCCGGGCTGGAAGACGCCGGGGTTGGAGCACCACGATTTCGCCCTTTCCAAGCAAGCCATGATCAAGCAGAATTTGAGGCACTTGCGTCGATTTTCCGGAGCCCGTGGGCGCTTCGAGGACAACGCGCGGACACCGCCTAAGTGCGGCGACAAGTTCGTGTTCGAGTTCAAAAATGGGGAGGTCGCGCCGGTTCATCTCAAATACGTTTTAACCTGCGGCGCTTCCATTCTCGGGGGTTGTGAGAGCCCTGCCCCCCCCGATGTCAGCGAAACACGAAACAGGGTGCACCCTTAAAAAACGGAACATGTGCCGCGCCGGATAAAAACTCAACGCCCCAGACTACTTCAGACTACGCTCGCGCGCGTATTCAGGATACCGGCTCTGAAGTTTATTAAGAATCGTGAGCGCTTCTTTGGCCTTCCCCGCCGCGCGGTAAGCCCCGTAAGCTTTCTCCATCGCCACAGGCGAAATCTGCTCGTCATCAAAGGCGATCGACACGCTCTCATACAACTTGGCTGCTGCCTCGGCATTTTTCTGTCCGAACTGGATGTCGCCCGCGACAAGGCGCGCCTCGCCATTCAAGATCCCGTCGGGTTGAAGACGAAGCACCTCATCCACCGTCTTTTGGGCAGACGCGTTATCGGCGAGTCCGAGTTCGGCCTTGGCGCGCAGCAGTAGCCCGCGTGCTTTTCCCGCAGGATGGCTCACCAAGGGCAAATACGACCCCACGGCTTTCACCACGCCTTGAAAATCCGCCAGCGGCAGCCTCACCGTCGCCAGCTGGAGCCAGTCGATTTCGGTCACTTCCTCGCCGGCACAAAGCAATGAAAGAACGGGCTCCGCTTTGGACTGCTGTTTGGAATCCAGATAGTTTTTGGCGCACCAACGCAGCACATCCGGAGCAATTTTGCTTTTCCCTTTCACAAGGTATTCCTGAACGCGCACCCAAAGTTGATCGGGATCGTTTAAATTGTAAGCGCAATAGACCAAGCGAAGACTGTCTGATTCAAAGTATTCCGTCGGGTTCAACGTGCGGGCCTCCGCCAGGTATGCGACCGCTTTCTTGTAGTCCTTTGCCTCGAAAGCAGAACGCCCGATCCAGTGGTTGGCTTCCGCTTTCGAAGGACTTTCCGGAAACTCCTTCAAGAGCTGCTCGAAATATTTCGCCATCCCCGCGTTGTCGTTCTGCTCTCCGCGCAACAGCGCCATCTGTTTGAGCACCACTTCACGGTCCGCAAACGCAGGGAACTTGTGGAGAATCTCCTCGTAGTCTTTTTCCGCAGGACCGTACTGCTTGGAACGGCGCCGTGTTTCGGCACGCCAATACAACGCTGTCGAGGCGAGGGAATAGTTTGGGAAGCCAGAAATCAGTTCGCTCGTAGCAGTGATCGTCGACACATTATCGCCCGAACGCACCGCGCATTCCGCCCACCGCATCAGCGCGTCGGCACGCCGATCCGCTTTCAACTCCTTGGAACGCACCACCTGGCTGTAAGCACTTCCTGCGCCCGCATAGTCCCCGCGCAGGCGCAACACTTCCGCCTTCATCAGTTGCGCATTGTCCCGGTCCTCGGCCTTAGGCTTCGTCCCCAAAAACGCCTCGATTTGCTGCGGCAGATCCTTGCGCTCTAAATTGTAATAACACTTGAGCCGCTCGTACCGCGCCGCGGCGGCGGCCGTTGACTCCGGCGCTGCGTCAATCAGCTTGGTGTAAATGGCCTCAGCTTCGGTATGCTTCTTCAACTGCTTGTAGGCGTTGCCCACTAAAAGTTGAACTTCAGGAAGTTGTGCTGGATCCAAGGCCGCCTCCGCGCCCCCATAAGCAGCGATGACCTGCTCCGCTTCACCGAGCGCAAACGACGCCTTCAAAACACCGATCCGCAGGAGCCCATGCCACTGCTCAGTGCCTTTGGCCGCCAACGCTTTCTCAAGAGCAGGCAGCGCCGTCTTCGGCTCCAGCTCCAGCTGGATCAACGCATCCTGTGTCACACATTCGGCTTTGACTTCGTCTGACTCACTCGACGCCAGTAGTTTCTGAAATCTCGGCCGCGCCTCCGAGCCGTGTCCTGCCTCCACCAAAAGGCGCGCCAGCCGCAGCTGGCTGTTCTCTTGAAACGGATGCTTCTCCGCCGCATCAGCCAGTGCTTGGTAAACCGCGCGGGCCTCAAGTTTGCGCCCAAGCTCCTGCAGACACCGTGCTGTAAAATACTGGGCGCTGATTTTGGCCTTAGGCTCGGGCAACTGCTGCGCCGCAATTTTGTAGTGCGCCACAGCATTTGCATAGTCGCCCTCTTGAAACTCAAATTCAGCCAGTCTGAAAGACGCCGCACCGCCGAATGGACCAGACTGGGGAATCAAAACCACCTTCCCGAAGTACACCCTCGCAGAATTGTCATTCCCCAATTTCAGGTAACATTCTGCAAGCCGATAAAGCGCGGGAGCGAGTTGTAGACTGCGCGGAAACTCAGCGAAAAAACGCTGGTATTCGGCAATAGCTCCGTCCCATTGCTGCCGCGAGTACAGAGCATCTGCAAGCCCCAGTTGCGCCTGCTCGGCATTCGCTCCCAGTACGCCAGAGGACCCGGGACGCCCCGCAGGGACCGGAATCGGAGGAACTTCCATGCGTCCCGCAGCGTCGCCGCGGAAAGGTTGAGCCTCTGAGGGAGAAGGCAGCGGAGAAACGGGCGCGGGCGCGGGCGCGGGTGGTGGTGGTGGTGGTGGTGAAGTGCTTGGTTTGGGCGTCTTTAAAGGCTTGCCAGGCTTGGTCGGCGCCGGCTCGCGAACAACGGGCAGAACAGGAATCACTTTCGGGACACTCTGTTCCTCTGCAGCTGGAACCGGAGGCGGCGTTGGACTCGGATTCGCAGGGTCGACTGGAGCAGGCGGTGACCCGGGAACCACAGGAACCACAGGAACCACAGGAACCACTTTGGGCGGCGCCTCAGCTCTCAGCGGCAATTCACTCTTGGGCAGCGCCACAGCCGTTTGCACTGCCATGAGAATCAAACCGGCTGCCGCGTGTTTTTTCATTCCGCTTTAGATGTCGCAAAAGCCACGTTCCAAATACCTGCCATCCGGCATGTGTCGAGAACCTGAACAATGTGATCGTAGTCCGTTTTCACATCGCCTCGCAAAATAATGGCATAGTCGGGATACAGCGCCGCCAAACTCTTGAGCTTTTCCAACAGGACTGCTTTTTCAATGACTTTGCGGTCCCACACAATCGTCCCGTCCGCTTTCACGTTCAAAACCGTCTGGTTCACCACGGGGTTACTTTCCTGCGCCGCGGAGGCCGCAGGCACCCGGACATCCAGCTCGTTTTCCTTGCGGGCCATGCTCCAAGTAATCACGAAGAAACACAACAACACCAAAAGAATGTCAACCATCGGCGCAATTTGAAAGGCGACGGTTGCGGGTTCACTGCGGCTGCGGAACTTCATAAGCGGCGGGTGGCTGGCACGTACTCTTTAGCGGGGCCTTAAAACTCGTCTTCCACACGCCCCGGCTCGCGGCGTTTTTGATAACTAGCCGCAAGCAAGCCCATCACGTGGCTGGAGGCGCCTTCCAACTCGGAAATCAAATGTTGGACGCGGTTCCGGAAGATTGCATAAAAACCAGCCGAGATCACCGCCAGCACCAACCCGGCCGCCGTCGCGATCAACGCCTCCGATACCCCGCTCGCAAGTAAAATATCGCGGGACAAAGACGCATTCCCCTTCCCAATGGCTGCGAAGGAATGAATGATCCCGATCACCGTACCAAACAGTCCGACCATGGGAGCTAGAATTCCTATATCCGCCAGATAAGCAACACGATGTTGCAAGGCGGATGCCTGGGCGCTTCCCTCCGCCTCAGCAACTTCTTTGAGGCTATCGAAAGGAATCCCAGGGTTCTTTGTCGCAAAATCCAACGCCTTCTGGACCACACGAGCCAAAGCCTCGTTGTGCCGGTTTGAAACAGCCAGCACTCCCAAATAATCTTTCTTTCGAATCAGAACTTCTACCGTGCCCAAGTACTGTTTAGAGACCACCATGCCCCGTCGTACGGTGAAGGTGAACCCCACGACAAGCATCACCGCAAGCACAGACAAAGCTCCCAGCGGAACCATCGCCCAGCCTCCTTTTTCAAGCAACTCCCACAAATTACCCACAATTCCTTCTCCCGCACCGGCTGCCACGGCTGGAGCCGCTGTCAAAGGCACCGCGGCCAACCCTTGGGCAGGGGCCTGGGCAGGGGCCTGATTGGACGCTCTGGGCGCGTCCATTTGTGTCACAGGGCTGGCGGGCACCAGACGAGACGAGGCTCCAGACTTGCCGGACCCCTCTTGCGCGAAAGTGAATACAACGCTGCAAAACAGCGCCGTCAGTGTTACAATAGCTTTCATGAGCAGGGTGAGAGTCCCGAAGTGTACGCACGCACGGCCCAGATGCAACCCCACTTGCCATTCCAAAGCGTCCCGTCCGCCCTGCACCTCCCCCCGTGCAGCCATCGATCCGTGCTAGTTTTTCCCGCTGCCATCATTTCAAGTTTCTAAAAAGAAGTAAGATACGCCGCACACCCCGCCGGTTTTCAAGAAAGATCCATGCCGCGCCAACTGCGCGGCGTATTTTTTCCCCAATTTCTCCTCACCGCTGGATTTCGAACCCTTTTGAGAAAAACGCGGCAATCTGATGCCTCTCCTCCTTGCGAATATGGCCCTTTAATTCGCTTTCTCGAATGGACTCCAGAAAGTGCTCCAGTTCTTCCGGTTCCCCAGACGCCTGCAACTCCACCCTTCCATCGGGCAGATTTTTAACCCAGCCCGTCACCTCATAACCGCAGGCCAGTTGGCGCACACAATACCGAAATCCTACCCCCTGCACGCGCCCCTCATAATATACCTGTATCCCTTTCATGGTTCTTCTATAAACCCTCTCTTCCTCACTCCGCCCGCTAAAAAAGTTTTCTCCCAGCACCGAATCCGCTACACCTCTGTGTTTCAACCCCACTTTAACGCCCTCGCTGCCCATGCCTCTCTATATTGAAATGCCCAAACTCGCCGACACGATGACTGAGGGCACCCTAGTCAAATGGCGCAAAAATATTGGCGATAAAGTCTCTACGGGGGACATCGTTGCAGAAGTAGAGACCGACAAGGCCACCATGGAAATGGAGAGCTTCGACGACGGAATCCTCCACGAATACCTGATGAAAGTCGGCGAAAAAGTCCCCACGGGGTCCAGAATCGCCGTTCTTTTAGCCAAAGGCGAAAAGGCCCCAGCTCCAGGCTCCACGCCCGCGAGCGCGCCCGCCAGTGCGAAGGCCGCACCGGCACCGGCTGCTGCCACCTCTAGTCCCACGGCGGTTTCCGCTTCAAAACCCACGGCGCTCTCTGCAGGCGGCCGCGTCAAAAGTTCGCCGCTCGCTCGTAAAATCGCCGCAGAACGAGGCCTCTCCCTCGACGCCCTTTCCGGTTCTGGACCAGGAGGACGCATCGTCGCCAAGGACGTTTTAAGTGCCAACCCTTCTGCGTCCGCCCCGCGCGCCGCCGCCGCTCCCGCGGCTTCCGCCGTGCCTGTCCCTCCTCCCGGCCCCAACGATACCGTCCTTCCCCTCAGCGGAATGCGACGCGTCATTGCAGACCGTCTCCTCGCCAGCAAAACCCAGATCCCGCACTTCTACCTTCACATCGAGGTGGACGCCGGCCCGCTCATGAAGATGCGCGCCGACCTCAACGCAGGAGCTGACCCTGCTACGGGTGTCAAACTAACCGTAAACGACTTCATCCTCAAAGCCGTGGTCGCTGCGGCAGTCAAAGTCCCCGCAGCCAACTCTGCCTTCAACGGCGACTCCATCTTGCAATTCGGCTCCGTCGGCCTGTCCGTGGCTGTCGCGGTCGATGATGGTTTGGTAACCCCCGTCGTGCGCGAGGCACAAACCAAGTCTCTGCGCGATATCAGCGAAGCGGTGAAGGATCTCGCCACGCGCGCCCGCTCCAAAAAGCTCAAACCCGATGAGTATCAGGGTGGTACGATCACGGTTTCAAACCTGGGTTCCTATGGAATCGATTTCTTTGACGCCATCATCAACCCCCCCCAGGCCGTCATTGTCAGCGTTGGCGCCATCGTTAAAAAACCAGTCGTGGGCCCGAATGACTCCATCGTGGTCGGCCAGCGTGTTGCTATCGGCCTGAGCGCAGACCACCGCGTGGTGGACGGCGCTGTGGCCGCCCAATACCTGAGTGAATTACGCCGCCTCTTGGAAAGCCCCGCCCTTCTGCTCGTTTAAAGAGCGTCCGCACATTCCTCGAATGAATCAAAGCCGCGGCAACACCGCGGCTTTTTGCGGCACCAAAGCCTCGCTCGCCTCCCCAAACAACCCGCCGCCACTTCCCTGCCCAAGACGCAAAAAAGCGGGAGCGGACGCTTTCGCCCACTCCCGCTTTTTAAATCAATTTCTCTCGTAAACTATTGCATCCACTCGGTGTGGAAGAACTGTCCGACGGGCTTGTCCACACGCTCGTAGGTGTGAGCGCCGAAGAAGTCGCGTTGCGCCTGCAACAGATTCGCTGGCAACCGAGCGGCGCGATAGCTGTCGTAATACGCGAGAGAAGCCCCAAACGCCGGGACGGGAATCCCGTTGGTCACCGCGGCCGCAACGGCCGTGCGCCAGTTCTGCTGCGTCTTTTCCAAAATATTGCAGAAGAACGGGTCCAAAAGAAGGTTCTTGAGCCCGGGATTGAGTTCGTACGCCTGCTTGATGCGATTCAAAAAGTGCGCCCGGATGATGCACCCTCCGCGCCAGATGGTCGCAATGTCGCCAAAATTGAGCGTCCACCCATACTGCTGGGCGGCCGCGCCCAACTGCACAAAACCCTGTGCGTATGAAACAATCTTGGAAGCATACAAGGCATCCCTCACGGCATTGATAAGCGCTTGCTTGTCACCAGTATACGGCACATGCGCTGGACCTGCCAGGTGTTTGCTCGCCTCCACGCGTTCCTCTTTCAACGAGGACAAAATACGCGCTTCAACCGCAGACGAAATCGTGGAAAGCGGCACGCCCATTTCAACCGCGTGCCCCACAGTCCACTTGCCAGTGCCCTTCTGTCCGGCGCGGTCCACGATGACGTCGACAATCGCTTTGCCGGTTTGAGGATCCTTGCGACCAAAGATGCGGGACGTAATCTCAATCAGGTAACTGTTGAGCTCGCCGCTGTTCCACTCGGTGAAAATCTTGCCAAGTTCCTCCGCCTCAAGCCCCAGCAAATTGCTGAGAATGTTGTAGGCCTCGCAAATAAGCTGCATGTCGCCGTACTCAATGCCGTTATGCACCATTTTGACATAGTGCCCGGCTCCGTCTGCGCCCATATAGCGGCAGCAGGACTCCCCTTCCACGTGCGCAGAGATCTTCGTGTAAATCGGCGCCAGCGACTCCCATCCCACCTTCGACCCGCCAGGCATGATGGAGGGCCCTTTGAGCGCGCCTTCCTCCCCGCCCGAAACTCCCACTCCGAAATAGTGGATCCCCTTTTCCGCCAGCGCTTTTTCACGGCGCTGCGTGTCCGTCCAAAGAGAGTTGCCGCCGTCGATAATGATGTCGCCTGGCTCCAAAAGTGGCACCAGCTGGGCAATCACCGCATCCACGGGCGCGCCAGCCTTCACCATAATCTGGGCCTTCCGAGGGCGCTTGAGCGACTTGACGAAGTCTTCAAGCGTTTGGGCAGGCACAATGTTTTTTCCCTTCGCACGCCCCTGCGCAAACTTGTCGGTGACGGCAGTCGTCCGGTTGTACACAGCGACGGTAAATCCCTTGCTCTCCATGTTAAGCACAAGATTTTCCCCCATTACAGCAAGGCCGATCAGGCCGATATCACAATTTGCAGACATGATTTATTTAAAGCTTATAGATTTCAGATTGGGCAAACCCGCAGCCTATCGACACAGTTCCTCCTCGGCAACCGGCTTTTGTTCACGGATAGTCACTCCCTGAAACTGACTTTTTTGGACTCAAGCCTATTAAACACCCCGGCGGTTCCATGAATCTTCCCAATCAACTCACTCTTCTACGCTTGGCCATGACCATTGTCCTGGCCGCCGTGCTGCAGTCGGAGTGGCGGTTTTGCTGTACCGCAGGGCTTTTTCTCTTCGGCCTCGCCAGCCTGACGGATTACTTCGACGGCGCGATTGCCCGCAGTCGCAACCTCATCACCGACTTCGGGGCCTTGATGGATCCGCTGGTGGATAAAATCCTCAACGCTGCAGCACTGATTTGCCTAGCCGCTCTGGATTACGAATCGCGCCCCGCCATCCCCGCCTGGGTGGCGATCGTCATCATCAGCCGCGAGTTTTTAATTACTGGCCTCAGACAACTAGCTGCCGCCAAAGGCATTGTGCTCCCTGCGGACCGTTTTGGCAAACACAAGACGATCTGGCAAATCATCACCATTCTCTATTTCTTGCTGCTCCTGAGCCTCGATGAATGGAGCCACGCAGGATGGTTCGATCATCCCTCCTTTTTGAAAATGCTCTGGCGCCCTCTGGGCTCTGTTCTCACCGCTCTGGCCGTCTTTTTAACCGTAGGCTCCGGCCTCGGCTACCTCTGGCGAAACCGACACCTCATCGCAGACCGCTAGGCCAGTCCGGCCCCGTTTCGAAAATGCGGAGAAATGCAAATGGGGCCCTCGTGAAAACGCGCGGTGGGATCTGCCATTGCAGGCAGGCTCACAACGCGGCATCCTCTCGAGTGCGTGAAACTGCTGATTGCTCCAGATAAATTCAAAGGCTCGCTTTCCGCAGCTGCTGTTTCCAAGGCCCTGAGTATCGGCTGGAAAAGCGTGCTGCCGGAAACAGAGGTTTCTTTCGCACCCATGGCCGATGGAGGCGAAGGCTTCACCGAAGCGCTTGCCTCGGCACTCACCGGCGAATGGATCTCGCTGCCCTCCGTCGACGCGCTTGGACGCCCCATTTCATGCCGCTTTTTCTGGGTTCCCACAACCCGCACGGCCGTCCTCGCCATGAGCGAGGCCTCTGGAATTGAACGTCTTTTACCAGGGGAACGGGACCCTTACCGCGCCAACACCGAAGGCACCGGCATTCTCCTTCGCCACGCCATCGGGCTCGGCGCAAAACGCGTTTTGTTGGGGCTCGGCGGCAGTGCCACCACCGACGGGGGCATCGGCATGGCCGCAGCTCTGGGCTATCGCTTTTTATGCGCCCAAAGCCACCAACCCCTCGAGCCCATCCCCGCCAACCTTTCCAAAATCGGGCGTATTGACCGCTCTCATGTCGGCGTCCTGCCCGAAATTGTCGCCGCCTGTGACGTGCAAAACCCCTTGCTAGGCCCACGCGGGACCGCCTCCGTTTTTGCACCCCAAAAAGGGGCCGATCCTGAGGCCGTCGCTTTTCTTGAAAACGGCCTCCAGCACCTTTCTGAAATCGTCAGCCGTGAGTTGAACCGAGATTTCAAAGACACTCCTGGTGCAGGCGCGGCAGGCGGCATCGGTTATGGCCTCCTTTCTTTTTGTCTGGCAGCCATGGAGCCTGGATTTGATTTGGTCGCCGGGGCCATCGGCTTGGAGGAGCGGATTGCACAAACCGATCTCGTTCTCACAGGCGAGGGCCGTGTGGATTCCCAAACCCTCGAAGGAAAAGGCCCCGCGGGCATCGCAGCGCTCGCGCGTGCGGCAGGAAAGCCAGTGATCGCTTTTGCCGGTTCCATCGAAGAATCGCCTGAGATCCTTGCACGTTTCGACGCCCTTTTTCCCATTATTGACAAAGCTGTTTCGCTCGAAGATGCCATGCGAGACGCCTCGCCCTTTTTACACCGTGCCGCCGCCCGCGCCGCCCGCCTCCTTTCAAACCCCATCACTCTATGAACCACAAACGCATCGCTCTTTTATTCTCCGGTCAAGGCGCCCAAACCGTGGGCATGGGCAAAGACCTCTGTGCTCACTTTCCCCAAGCCGCGGAGCTTTTTATGAAAGCCGATTCCATCCTGGGTTATTCCCTGAGCAAAATCGCGTGGGAAGGTCCCGAGGACCAACTCACCCAAACACGCCACTGCCAGCCCGCCCTCTATGTACACGGCCTCGCCTGCCTCGCCGCCTTGCGCAGCCTCGCGGGAAACTTCCCCGTGCATGCCGTTGCAGGACTCTCTCTGGGAGAATTCACAGCCCATGCCGCTGCAGGAACCTTTGACTTCGAAACCGGCCTGAAGCTCGTCTCCCAACGTGGCACGTTTATGCAGGAGGCCTGCGAAGCCACGCAGGGCGGTATGGCCGCTATGATCGGCGGCGAGGAACAAGCGGTTCTCGACCTCGCGCAAGACACGGACGTGGACGTCGCTAATTTTAACAGTCCGGGCCAGATCGTCCTCTCCGGTAAATCCGGCCACATCGCCGAAGCCGTCGCCTCGGCAAAGGAAAAGGGAATCCGCATGGCCAAGACCTTGAATGTCGCAGGGGCCTATCACTCCCGTCTCATGCAACCGGCGGCGGCCAAACTCCGGGCAGTCCTCGCTCAAGCCGAACTACACACCCCTCACTGCCCGGTTTTTTGCAACATCGAAGCCCGCCCCGTCGCCGGAGCAGAGGATATTCGCACCACTCTCGAACGACAGGTCACAGGATCCGTCCGCTGGACCCACACCATGGAGCGGTTAGTGGATCAAGAACACTGCGACTTGTTTTTGGAGCTTGGGCCGGGCGGAGTGCTCAGCGGCCTGCTTTCACGCACCCGCAAAGGCGTCCCATGTCTTCAGGTTTTCGATATGGAAACCGCAGCAGCAGCCGTCAACGCTCTAAAGTAAAAGAGGTCGCCTTACACCCGATCATTCAGCGGCACAGGAGCGATCCCACCGGCGCGCAGGAGACGGCTTCACCGTGAGGCCCCTGAAGACAAAGGGGTCTTTTTGATTTGTTTTAACGGAGGACCGATTAACGAAGCGTCACTTTTGAGCAGGCAAAAAGCTTGCCCAAAACAAGATGCGTTATTTCCCCGCCCGGCAAGCCGTTTTATATCTGAATACTGTTAGGAACAAGCAATTGCAAATGAATCAGAAGAATGTTACCTAGCTACTGGTCTTTCATCTAGTTTTAACCAGCCACTTCATCCCTATGTTTGAATTGCCAGAATTCTACGAGATTCAGGAACAATGGCCGGTGTTAGCTTCAATGGCTGTCATGGAGGTGCTACTCTCCGTCGATAACCTCATCGCGGTTTCAGCGGTTGCAGCTCATTTGCCCCCCCAAAAGCGCAAACTCGCACTGGCAATCGGCGCGCTTGGGTCCTACCTCATGCGCATCGTTGCGCTCCTCGTCACGGCCCCGCTCATTTCGAGTTATGCCGCGGCCAAAATTATTGGGTCGCTCTACATGATCCATTTGATGGCCTCTCACTTTACGACCCCCAAGCAGGAGTCGGATCCTTCTCGGGAGGTGGAATGGAGTTTCGGAAAAACTCTGGGCATGGTTCTTCTCGTCGATTTCATTCTCAATACGGACAACATTGTGGCCGCGGTCTCCATGAGCAAGCATATCTGGGTCGTCTGCTCGAGTGTGCTCTTCGGCATCATCTTCGTGAGGCTTCTGGGTCCCATTACGGTGCGCCTTGTGCGCCGGTTTTCCGTTTTAAGTGACAGTGTTTATGTTCTCGTGGGATGGGTCGGGTTGCTATTGATGGCGGAGACCGTTTCAAAAACCCTGAAAATAGCGCATCTTACCGATATCCAAAAGTTTCTGGCGTTGATTGAGATTTTGCTCGTGACCCTTATTTACGACGCCATGCCGTCTTTGCGCCGCGTGCTTTCTCCGTTTCTGCACACCGTGTGTCTGCCGCTCTTG
Source organism: Chthoniobacteraceae bacterium (assembly GCA_947476255.1). Taxonomy (GTDB): domain Bacteria; phylum Verrucomicrobiota; class Verrucomicrobiia; order Chthoniobacterales; family Chthoniobacteraceae; genus Chth-196. Next base: position 39,411 of record CANJPY010000001.1, read on the forward strand.
AGAATCATCAATTGGCCCCTTTCCATTCTGTTTTGGCCTGTCCGCAAGTTGACCGAGATCGCCTCCTAGGCGTGCATTACCGTAATCATTTCGCTTTGGCATTGAGGATGCAACCACGTGTTCTCTAGTGCTGTGAGCGAGCCTTCTTAATGCCAAAACAAATTCCCAGCGCCCCCTCCATAGAGGTCAAGGGCGCTCGTCAGAATAATCTCAAGGGCTTTGACGTCTCATTACCTCTGGGAAAACTCATCGTCGTTTCGGGTCCCAGTGGCAGTGGAAAATCAAGTTTCGCCTTCGACACTTTATATGCGGAAGGCCAGCGCCGGTACGTGGAAACCTTCAGCCCGTACACACGCCAGTTCTTTGAGCGCATGGACAAGCCGGCGGTTGACGAAATCCGTGGCATCCCCCCGGCTATCGCGGTTCAGCAAGTCAATGCCGTCAAATCCACGCGTTCCACGGTGGGTACAATCACCGACGTAAACGATTACTTAAAGCTTCTGCTGCCGAAGGTCGTGGACGCCTTTTGTCCGGGATGCGGAGCACGCGTGATCCCTTCGAGCGTTGCCTCCATCTCCAAAGCCGTATTAAACCTCGGCGAGGGGCCGCTTCTCGTCGCCTTCCCCATGCCGGTTCCAGAGGATTCCGTCCCAGCCGATTTTTTTGCATTCTTACAGCAGCAGGGATATCAGAGGGTTTGGAATAACGGGTTGATTCTTCGCACGGATGACCCTCCCTCAAAATTGGCCGGGCAGCTTTTTGTCGTCCAAGATCGAATTCAACCGGATCCAAACAACGCTTCCCGCCTCTCCGAAGCAGTCGAGACAGCTTTACGTTTTGGCAAAGGCCGCGTGGTCGCCATCGCAGGTTCTAAGATCCATAAATATGCCAGAGGCTGGCACTGTGCTGCGTGTGAGCGTGACACACCGGAGCCGACTACGGGCCGCTTTTCTTTCAATCACCCGCTCGGCGCCTGTACCGCCTGCCGGGGCTTTGGACGCATTATCACCGTGGATTTGATGAGGGCCATTCCCGACACGTCCTTGAGTCTCGCCGATGGCGCGGTGAAACCCTTTCAAACTGAAAGCGGGCAAGACTGTCAGCGGGATTTGTTAAAGGCGGCCGCCAAGCGGGGGCTTAAAACCAAAATCCCATTTTCAAAACTTTCAGCGGCCGATCGCGATTGGGTTTTGTATGGGGAAGCTCCTGAGCGCTCTGGCGAGGATCTCTGGAGTCAGGGACTTTGGTACGGTGTGCGTGGATTTTTTAACTGGCTCGAGTCCAAAGCCTACAAGATGCACGTCCGCGTGCTACTGAGCCGGTATCGCAATTACACACTTTGCCCAGACTGCCACGGAGGCCGCTTTGCACCGGAGACGCTCAACTTCCGTTGGGATGGCTTGACGGCGCCGGAGTTGATGCGACTGCCAGTCCAAGAGTTGCATGCTTTTGTGTCGGCACGCCGCGAGTCCATCTCCACGGACCCGACGGCCGACCTTCTTGCGGGCGAAGTCCAGGCACGCCTGGGTTATTTATTGGATGTTGGTCTTGGATATCTGACTCTGGAACGTCCGACACGTTCTTTGAGCGGCGGTGAAACGGCACGTGTCAACCTCACTACGTGTTTGGGAGCCGCGCTCGTAAACACACTTTTTGTGTTGGACGAGCCGAGTATCGGACTGCATCCGCGTGATACGGGACGCTTGCTCGAAGTACTTCGCCGTTTACGCGACCGGGGCAACACAGTGGTTGTTGTGGAGCATGAGGAGGCCGTGTTGCGCGCCGCAGATTTCTTCGTGGAAATCGGGCCGGGCCGCGGAGAATCAGGCGGGCATCTCGTATACGCGGGACCTTCCAAAAATGTGCTCCGGGGCAAGACAACCACCCTCACCGGTGAGTACCTTACTGGCAAAAAGAAGGTTCCAGTCCGCAAAAACCGGCGTAAGCCAAAGCACTGGATTCACGTTGAGGGCGCTTCCGCTCATAATTTGCGCGACATCGATGTGGCCTTTCCCCTTGGGGTGCTCTGTTGCGTCACCGGGGTATCCGGCTCGGGTAAAAGCACTCTGGTACACCAGGTTCTTTACCGCCACCTGGCCCGCATTCAAGAGCTTGAGCTCGAAGAAGAACCGGGAGCCTGCAGGGCTGTGAAAGGCGCCGGAAAGCTCGGCCCTGTCATCTTGGTCGACCAGACGCCGCTCTCCAAAACACCGCGTTCCAGTCCCGCCCTTTACCTTGGAATTTTCGACGCGATCCGCGAGCAGTTTGCGCAACTTCCAGAAGCGAAAGCCGCGGGTCTCACGGCAAGCGCATTTTCTTTTAACGCGGGCCCTGGCCGATGCGAACGGTGCGGAGGCAGTGGCTTTGAAAAAATTGAAATGCAGTTTTTGAGCGATGTCTTTGTGCGTTGCCCAGAGTGTGAAGGCCGTCGTTATCAGCCCTACATTCGGAAACTCAAACTCAACGGCTGCTCCATTGACGAAATTCTGGACCTCACAGTCACCGAAGCGATTTCTTTTTTCGCACAAATCTCTTTGGCGAGCGTCCTTCCTCCACTCCGCGCCCTCGACGAAATTGGACTGGGCTATCTGCGCTTAGGCCAGCCGCTTAACGGACTCTCCGGCGGCGAGGCGCAGCGCTTAAAGTTGGTCGAGCGTTTGATCCAGCGTTCGGAGAAAGGCGCCTTTCTCATCTTGGACGAACCAACCACGGGACTGCACTTTGACGACATTACGCTCCTGGTCGAAGCCCTGAACAAACTCGTGGATGGAGGCCACACGGTTGTGGTGATCGAACACAACCCGGATGTCATACGAGGTGCTGACTATATCATTGATTTGGGCCCCGAGGCCGGCGAGGGCGGAGGTTGTGTTGTGGCAACGGGAACACCAGAGGAGATTGCACAATGCGCTGCATCTCACACCGGAAGCTTTCTCTTTGGTACCAGCACTGAAAATGAAATTTCAACGGTTGCGGAAGAAGCGGAGACGTATGGAAACGAGGACGGCATCAAGATTGTAGGAGCGCGGCAGCACAATTTGAAAAACCTGTCGTTAAGCATTCCCAGAAATGCAATGTGCGTGGTCACAGGCTTGAGTGGATCCGGCAAGTCTTCGCTCGCGTTCGACTTGTTGTTTGCCGAAGGCCAGCGGCGCTTCCTGGACAGCATGTCACCCTACGCGCGCCAGTTCGCGACCCAACTCGAACGTCCCGATGTGGATCGTGTGAGTGGCTTGCCTCCGGCCGTCGCAATCGAACAGCGCCTCACTCGCGGTGGAGGAAAGTCGACGGTTGCCACGGTCACCGAGGTTTATCATTTCCTTCGCCTGTTATTTGCCAAACTGGGGCGGCAGCATTGTCCCGCGTGCGGATTACCTGTCGAAAAACAAACCTTGGGGGAGGCACTCAAAAGCACCGAGCTTTTATTGGCGAAAAGCGGGGTAAAAGTCCTCGCCACCTTGGTGCGCGCGCGGAAGGGTTTCCATACCGAGATCGCCAAATGGGCGCTTCGAAATGGGTTCAGCCGATTGCTTGTGGATGGCAAATGGGAAACGGCGGAGGCGTTTCCAAAGTTGGAGCGGTTTCGTGAGCATACCATCGAGATTCTCATTGGTGAAATATCCAAAGGAGGCGATCCACGGGGGCCCGTCCAAAAGGCTCTGGAGGTTGGGCAGGGCACCGCCACATTGCTGGATTCCCGCAACCGACGGCAGGTTTTGAGTACCGAACAAAGCTGCTCCGGATGCGGACTGTCTTTTGAGGAACTGGATCCGCGCCTCTTTTCTTTTAACAGCCCGCACGGGTGGTGTGAAACCTGCCATGGCTTCGGTGAAGAGTGGGACCGCAAGGACAACCCCAAGCTCGACTCCGCGCTGGACATCGAGCTGGATCATGAGCGCCAGCATGCATCACTCTCAGAGGGCGAAGCCCGTCCGTGTTCCTCCTGTGAAGGGTCTCGCCTGAATCCCATCGCACGGGCGGTCAGGATTGCAGACACTCCCATTCAGAAAGTCACCGCATGGACGGCCTCGGACGTTTTGAAATGGATCTCTGTCCTCAAATTCAACGGCTCTCAGACGAGAATTTCCTCCGACATTCTTCCAGAAATCTCGCAGCGGCTTGAATTTCTCGGTGAGGTGGGCCTGGGTTATCTGGCCCTTAATCGTTCAGCACAAACACTTTCCGGTGGAGAGTCGCAGCGTATCCGGCTGGCTGCCCAGCTTGGCTCAAACCTCAGGGGCGTTCTTTATGTGTTGGACGAACCCACCATCGGCCTTCATCCAAGGGACAATGCCGCACTTTTAGACACCCTCGAAGCGCTCAAAAAGAAGGGCAACTCGCTCGTGATTGTCGAGCATGACGAGGACACGCTGCTGCGCGCCGACCACGTCATTGATCTCGGACCAGGGGCCGGGAAACACGGCGGAGAGATCATCGCAGCTGGGACACTAGCGGAGATCAAGGCCTCCAAATTATCGGCGACCGGTGAATGTCTGCGCTCCCCGCTGAAGCACCCAACGCTTGGAAAACGGCGGTCTCTCGCGACAAAGACCCTTTCCGGTTGGTTGGAGATCAAAGGGGCCTCGCTCCATAATATCCGCGGTTTGGACCTTCGCATTCCCTTGGGCAGACTGACAGTGCTTACCGGCATCTCGGGCTCCGGGAAAAGCACGTTCATGCGCGGGATTCTGAAACCTTCTGTTTCCGAGTTCCTTGCACATAAAAAGAACACCGCAACAACGAAACCCAAGTTGTCACGCTGCCGCGATTTGACCGGCGCTGAGTTCCTCGAAGCCGTCTACGAAGTCGACCAGTCGCCGATTGGAAAAACCTCCCGCTCCATTCCGGTAACCTACCTCGGAGTCTTTGATGATATTCGCGCTCTGTTCGCGGCCACCCCTCAGGCGCGGATGCGCGGCTATTCAGCAAGCCGTTTTTCGTTCAACACGGAAGGTGGTCGCTGTGAAACGTGCCTCGGACAGGGATCGGTCAAAATCGAGATGAATTTTCTGCCGTCGGCTTATGTCATGTGCACCGACTGCCATGGTCGCCGTTACAATGCGACCACTTTGGAAGTTGCATACCGCGGCAAAACGATTGCCGATGTGCTCGCCATGCCAATGGAGGAAGCGGCGGAATTTTTTGCGGCGCAGGCGGCCATTTCTCGGCCTCTAAAGTTGCTGTGCGAAACAGGCCTCGGTTATCTGACGCTGGGCCAGTCGAGTCAAACGCTTAGCGGAGGGGAAGCGCAGCGCCTTAAATTGGTGAGTGAACTGGCACGCGGCGTCAGCCGTAGCGAAAACGTACGCCTGCGCTCCACGAAATCTCCAAAATCCATGCTGTACCTTTTGGAGGAACCAACCATTGGCCTCCACTCTGCGGATGTGCGGCAACTTCTGCGCGTCCTGCATCGCCTCGTCGATGCCGGCCACACCGTTGTGGTTATTGAACATCACACAGCGGTGATCGCCGAGGCGGATTACCTTTTGGAGATCGGTCCCGAAGCGGGAGCGGCCGGTGGCAAGCTTGTGGCTTGCGGAACCCCTGAGGATGTTCTGAAAATCAAAGCCAGCAGGATAGCGCCCTATTTGAAAGCTCTTCTCGCATAACCCGGGCCATGCAGTCCTTCGGGGCACAGCTTGCTCCGGACCATCATTGCGGCGCGCACGCAGCGGGCGCGTCGTAATCTTTGCAAATGATTGGCTAGTTTTGGTACCGTCGTGTCCCCTGACACAAATGGCCACCCCTCGAATCCAGTTTAGACGACACCTTGCCAGTGTCCTGCCAATAAGAGCTTCGCAGCTCCTGCGTTCTTGGGCATTTTGTTGCTTCTTTCTAGGTGCTTGTCACAAAACTGATGTTTCAATGCCCAAGCTGGCCGTCGATAAGTTTGAAGCAGACAGAAACGAGCGAGCGCTCAAGCCCGCTGACAAGGGAACGCCTCCCGGTAGTGATTCATTTAAAACCATACCCGCTGGCTTGTTTCACATGGGAGGCTCCGGTGCGGCTGATTCGCCTTTGCAGTCTGTGATGCTCGAGAAGTTCGAGATTTGCGACGCCGAAGTGACTTTCAAAGAGTGGAAGGAGACCCGGGAATGGGCGCTCTCCTCGGGGTATGAATTTGGCACTCGAGGCATCGATGGCCCAGATGACGCACCCGTGGTGCAGGTCAATTGGTATGACGTTATAAAGTGGTGCAACGCCTTGAGCGAGAGAAGGGGGCTCACGCCCTGCTACTATACGGACGCCAAGCGGAACAGCGGGAGCGTCTATCGGAAAGGCCAAAAGGACCTCTCCCCCGCAATGGTCGAATGGCGCGGGAACGGGTTTCGTTTGCCCACCGAGGCTGAATGGGAAAAGGCGGCGCGAGGAGGAAAAGTGAGCCGGAGATTTCCGAACTCGGACGTCCTTGTGCCAGAGGATGCCAATTATGGCACGAAGACCTCCAAAGCAGTGCGCAGTTTTCTCCCAAACGGGTATGGTTTGTTTGATATGGCGGGAAACGTGTGGGAGTGGTGCTGGGATTGGAGCGGCGCGGCAGAGGAGGCTTTGCCACAGGTGGAAAATCCCACCGGGCCTGAGAATGGAACCCGCCGTGTGGTCCGTGGAGGCGGGTGGGATGACGGCGTTGGGTCTTGCTGTGTCTCGTTTCGCAATTCTGCCTGGCCAGATTACACCTCAGACGCGCGCGGTTTCAGAATCGCACGCTCGTATTAACATCGCATTTAGGACGGTATGTTTATTCGGTTCCTCTGCTGAATGCTGCATCGTTGGCCGCCCTCCGAAAATCAAATGCGCAGCACGGACAGGTTTTATGGAAGAACATTTTTTAAAGTGGGCAGGTTGGAAATTCTCAGTAGCCCTGAGGCGTCTGTCGCGCAACAGTTTCCTTAATTTGCTCGGTCTTGTTGCCGCACTTGTTTCCGCTCCACAAAATCTCTTCAGCGCTGAGACTTCATTTCAAATTGCTGCGGCGCAGGATGAGATCGTTTTTCGCTGGAACCATTCCATGACAGGCGTGGTTACGATCCGTGAATATCCCCTGGCGGAAGCTCTGGGGGGCGATGGCTCCGTGGTATGGTCGGGCTTGGACGCAAACAAAGAGGCACGCGTGGCACGCTTTCACGACGGAGCAGATCGTATTTTTTCAAAGTATCAGATCACCTCAGATGCTTCGCCCAGTGCAGCAAACGAACCGCAATTTGTAACCGACTTCAGCGCGCTGCCCAGGCGCACCCGGCCCCCGGAACGTTCGCGCTCAAAGAAGGGAATAGCCTGTTTGTTAGATCCTGCTGACGGTGTGGATCTCGGCTTCGCCCAAGCCAATCAGAACATCGATATCGCTGCCCTGTTGGACCTTCAAAACTCGTCCCCACAGACGAGTTTCGAGTATCAAGGCCGCCGTATCGGTCTTCACTCGGGCGCCGTGCAGCACTTGGACAAGGCACTGCGAGAGGCTTTCCAGTCGGGCCTGCGAGTCACTGGCATCCTGCTGAATAACGTTTCCAAACGGACGCCCCCGAACAGTCCATTGGTGCATCCTTTCACAAATCCGCTGCTTGTTCCGATAGGCCCTTCAGCTTTTAATACGGCGACGGCGGAAGGCGTTTTTTATTACCGGGCAGTTCTTTCCTGGTTGCTGGAGCGTTACACGCGCGAGGATGCTCAATTTGGTCAATTGGCGGGCCTCGTCATTGGCAATGAAATGCAAAGCCATTGGTCCTGGTATCACTTGGGCTTGGTTGAGCCTGCCGTAGTTATCAAGGAATACAGCGCGGCCCTTCGTATCGCAGATTTGGTGACACGCAGCGCGCATTGGGATTTTCCACTTTATATTTCCTTGGACCATCACTGGAGAGCACCTGCATCTGAGGAATCAGGCAAAGGCTTTAGCGCCGTCGAGGCGCTCGAAGGCATCAATGAGATTGTAAAAAGCGGCGGCGACTTCCCTTGGAATGTCGCATTCCATCCGTATCCCGAGAACCTGATGGACCCCCAGTTTTGGATGGATCGCTCTGCACCCTTCCGCTTTGACGCACCCAAAATAACCTTCCACAACTTGGAGGTTTTACCGGCTTTTCTCAAACAACCGCGCTTTCTTGCGCAGGGGCGCGTCCGCAGAATAGCACTCACAGAGCAGGGATTCCATTGCCCAAAAGGCGGGAGGGGGGAGGAATTACAAGCGGCCGCGTATGCCCTTGCATGGAAGAAAATTCAGGCTTTGCCGGAGATTGAAGCATTCCTTTACCACCGGCATGTGGATCATCCCCACGAGTACGGTTTGTCGTGTGGGATTCGGGAGCATGACGGCAGTTCAAACGTCCTTGGGGTGGGGCGAAAACGAAAAATCTGGGAGGTTGTGCGCGGGGCAGGATCCCCTGAAGAAGACGCTGTGTTTGCTTTCGCGCTTCCTATGGTGGGCCGGACGGATTGGGAGAACGTCGTGCGCTTGGAGTTCGATCCTCCACGCGACCTCAAACCAGCAGCCTCTAAAGTCATTTATGACTTCGCATTACATCTAAAGAAGGCGCGTGCTGAGAATATTCAGGCCCTTGAAAAACAAAAGATAGGTCCACCTGAGGAAGTGCAGGAGACCGCCATTTTGGAACACCCAAAAGCCCGAGGGCGCGGGCTCCTCTCGTTTACCGTCGAGATTCCCGCGCATGGTCACGGGGACAAAGAGTACCCCGTTTTAAAGTTCGACGCACTTCTGAATAACAAAAACAGCTTTGGAGCAGGGTTTTATGTAAGCATCGCCGGCCGCGATGTTTTCTCAAAGGTCCTCCGAGGCGAAGAGCGTGTGCCTCAGGTCATCGATTTAAGGCAGTGGCAGGGGCAGGTCGTTGACGTCGTGTTCGGGGTGGATGCGAATGGTGATCCGGCTTACGACTGGGCAGTATGGGTATCCCCGACTTTGCAGTTCCAAGCGCTATAGGGCTTCCTTCCTCCTTTTGACTGGGGGAGGCGTCCCTCCAATTTCTTCGCAGTGACTCCATCGCCGCTCTTTCGGAGATACGTCATGGTTCAGGTGAACGCGGCCACACAAAACGGAGCACCCCGTTAATTTATCTTAAAAAGGGATCGCGGCTTTTGAAGGCGGCTTCTCACAGTGTGCTGCGGAGCGCAGCTCCCTTGGCCTCTGATTTGTCAGCGATGCCGTGCAGTCTTATTAATTTTGCAAATAAATTACCGGATATTTACTCTACTAGGTAGCCATCCAAATGCGCCTCCATCTCGTTTCCTCCATTTTCACCGCCCTCTTGCTTGCCGCTCCGTCTTTTTCGCGCGCGGAGGGGGTAGCCGGTGCCCTCGTCCAAGGGCTAGAGCCCTATCTCGAGGCCCACTGCAATAAGTGCCATGACGCCAAGGTGCAAAAGGGAGATTTCCGCCTTGATACGCTTTCCCGCAAGATCGGCTTTGAGAACACCCCTCAGTGGCTGGAAGTGATGGAGCGAATCAATTCGGGTGAAATGCCGCCCGAGAAGGAAAAGGCAAGGCCAGACCCCGCAAAAAGTGCTGCTTTCGTGGAACTTATAGCATCGCGTATGAAGGATGGCGAGGCCGCGCGCATGGCCTCCCGGGGGTTGGTTTCCTATAACCGCCTCACGCGGGATGAATACGTGAACACGGTGCGCGACCTGCTCGGGGTGCAATACGACGCCAAAGACCCCGGCGCCTTTTTGGAAGACCCTGAATGGAAAGGCTTTGAACGTATCGGCTCCGTCCTGACGCTTTCCCCCTCCAACATCGAAAAATACCTGTCCGCGGCTGAAACAATCTTGGCCGAGGCGTATCCGGATAAAAAGGCTCCTCTCTATGAGGGTACCAAACGGGCGATTTTGGAAAATCAGGTTTCGGAAAAATACCGCGAAAACCTGCGGGAACGCGGTTTGCTCGACAAGGTGCGGTTTGAAATGTGGCCTGGAGACAATTTCCGCTACACCACTTTACAGGAACCGCTGCCTGAGTCGGGCGTTTATGAAATCAGCTACACGTTGAGCGGGCTCAAGCCAGAGAAAGGGCTGCCCCCACGGATTAAAGTCTACGAGGAGAAGCTCGACCGCGTTCTGCACGAACAAGACGTTGTTGCCCCTGAAGACAAGCCAGTCACAATCACGTTCCGTGCGCATCTGCAAAAAGGGCGCCCAAGCATCCACGTCTACAATGATGTCCCAGGCCCCTCTACCCTCCCGCGGTCTGGACGCCATGGCGACGAGCCTTTCCTGAGCCTCAAAGATGGGCGCATTCCTTGGCAGATGAAGCTCACAGACGAGCAGGGCCGCGCCCGTTACCCCTTTCTAATCATCGACTCCATCTCGTGGAAAGGACCCATCATCACTGATGAAGAGTTGCAACGGCGTGCCGAATATTTTCCTGCAGAAGAAGGTAACCTCCAACAGGTACGCCAGAGCCTCGGGATTTTTGCCAGGCGCGCCTTTAGGCGGCCGGTTTCGGAGCAGGAGCTGGATGGTTTCGTGTCGATCGTGAAGGCGGAGATGGAGGTGAAAGAAAAGTTCCGCGACGCAATGAAGGCTGGGATGCTTTCGATTCTGTGCTCCAAGAGCTTCCTGTTTCTCACCGAAGGCGATACGGCGGCGCTGCGTCACACACTCAACGATTGGGAGCTCGCCTCGCGTCTTTCCTATCTTCTTTGGAGTACCATGCCAGACGAACAACTCCTTGGCTTGGCTGAAAAAGGCGTGCTGCGCGAACGCGGAGAGTTGCGCAAGCAGGTGGCGCGCATGCTCGCAGATCCCCGCTCAGAAGGCTTTACCGACGCTTTCGCATCGCAGTGGCTGCGGTTGCGCAAGGTCGGCATGTTCCAGCCCGACAAGAAACTCTACCCAGACTACAGCAAACATCTGGAGTCCAGCATGGTGGGAGAATCCAAAGCCTTCTTCCGCGAAGTGCTCACCCAGAATCTTTCGCTGCGCGAGTTCCTGAATTCCGACTGGACCATGCTGAACTCGCGCCTCGTCCAATTTTACGGATTGGACAAGCCCGAGATCAACAGCGACAAATTCGAACGTGTTTCTCTTCCGGCGGACAGCAAACGTGGCGGCCTTCTGACGCAGGCAGCCATTCTCTCGCTCACGTCTGACGGCATGCGCCAGCGGCCTGTGCATCGCGGCGTCTGGCTCTCAGAAGCGATCTTTGGGAAGACACCCCCGCCCCCACCTGCGAACGTAGAGCCGATCGCCCCGAATCCGGTGACCGAACCAAAAGCCACCTTGCGCATGAAGCTCGAGGCGCACAACCACGACGCCAGTTGCGCCGCGTGCCACGCCAAAATCGATCCGCTTGGCATCGCCTTTGAAAACTACGACGCTATCGGACGCTGGCGAACAGAAGAGGTGACGAGCGGCACTGGAGAGAACCCCAAGGTGAATCCTGCGGGAGTGCTTCCCGATGGACGCAAGTATGAAACGCCCGAGGATTTTAAGAAGCTACTTTTGGCCGATATGGATGCCTTCAACTCAACGTTTATCGAAAAGTTGGCGACCTTCGGCCTGCGCCGCAGCATGTCCTTCGACGACCGCGAACAACTCAAAACAATCGCGCTGGTCTCCAAACAGAAAGACTACCGACTCAAAGAGATTCTCGAGGCTTTCATCTGTTCGGATCTTTTCCAACAGCGCTGAGGGCCAAACCACTCCCGCTTCCGTTTCAGCAGACCCTTTACTAGTTGCAGCCTCACCCCAAAACAACGTCCCTCTATGAGCAATATTAACATGAATCGCTGGCAAATCAGTCGCCGCCAAATGCTTCGCGGCATAGGCGCGACCATCGCACTGCCACTGCTCGACTGCATGGCGGCACTTCCGGCGCCTTCCAAGCCAAAACGCAGCGTTTTCTTATACATCCCCAACGGCGTAAACACGCTCACGTGGCAGATTGAAAAAGCGGGCGCAGACTACGAGTTCACGACACCGTTAAAGTCCCTGGAAAAGCACCGCGCTGACGTCACGCCCATCAGTGGCTTGCATCATCCCATGGTCATCGGTAAGAACCACAACTGCGAAAAAGTATGGCTCACCGGCGCTAATGTTCCGGGGGATGGAGGGGCCTTCCGCAATACGGTTTCAGCGGACCAAGTCATCGCGGAGGCACAGGGTGCCGCGACACGTTTTTCCTCGCTAGAACTGGCGGTGGAAGGAACTTCCCTAGCATGGTCCAAAGATGGAATCCAAATTCCGGCAGAACGAAACACCCAGCAGATTTTCAACATGCTTTTTGGTGTGGAAAAGGACAGCAAGGAGACCATCCGCCGCCGCCTGAGCCGACGCGGCAGTATTCTCGACATTGTCTCTGAAGACGCAAAACGCGTGAACCAGAAACTCGGCAGTGAAGACCGCTCCAAGCTGGATGAATACCTCACAGCCGTGCGCCAAGTCGAAGAACGCACCCGCAGGGCGGACGAATGGCTGAACGTTGCCAAGCCAAAGCTCGAAGGGGATGCCGCTACAAAACTCCAGCGGAAGCTCACCATGGCCGAGGCGGGCGAGTACTACCGTCTGTTTTATGAACTGATGGCGATGGCTTTGCGCACGGATTCTACGCGTGTCATCACCTGCGGCATCGGCGGCGAGGGCAGCCACAGCGGCATTCCGGAGATAGGGATTCTGCAAACCCGCCATGGTCTCTCGCACCACAACGGCGATCCCGAACAACTGCGGCGCCTCACTCAAACGGACACCTTTTTGGTGGAGCAATTCAGCTATTTCCTCGATCTGCTCAAGGCCCAACGTGAGGAAGGCGGCACGCTGCTCGACACCACGCAGGTGCTGTGGGGTAGCGGCATGGCCTATGGTCACAGCCATGGCAACGCAAACCTCCCAACACTCCTCGCAGGAGGCAAGGCGCTCGGATACAAACACGGCACGCACGTGGACTTTAATCTCCCGAAAATCGGCAGCTACAACGTCGCAGAGGCGACAGCCCATTACAGAATTTGTTCGCGCCCCTTGGACGAAAATGCGCGTCTGAGTAATCTGCTCCTCACCATGGTGCAGCGCGCTGGAGTTGAGACACCGAAGTTCCAAGACAGTCTGGGGCCCATCTCTCAAATCGTCGCCTAGGTCCTGCTTAGGCCGATTGCAGCAGCGGGAGGCCGGACGATAACGGCCTCCTTTCGCCTCGCTTTTCTGCCTGTTCCCGCCGGGCCTGTCCCGCGCCTCCCCGCTTCGTACCGATTTTCACCCTTGTTCCATGCGTCTTTTCCTCTGCCTGTTTCTCGCAGTTTCCAGCGTCTCTGCTGATACACCCGTGCGCTTTCGCACCGACGCCGATCCCGCACCGAAACCCGGTGCAAAGCCCGGTGCAAAGCCCGGCGCGAAACCCGGAGGCAAGGCGGATCCCAAAGATCCCGATCGCCCGCCTGAATGGTTCTTGTTGGAAAATGGACAGTTTCCACCCGAAGGCTCGGCGCACGCTATTCCCGGAGAACTGATATACAGCGACCCCTTGGAGCGACGCTTTCAAATCCGAGTGGACCGTAATGACAGTCAGGACCGTGGCGTCTGGGATCTGCCCCTCGACGGCACCATGCTGCCGTACGGCTCTATTTATTACCATGGCGCACCAGCCGCGTTGCAAGACATCCCCCTAGGTACGCATCTGCACGGCCAGTTCTACCTCAAGGATCCCAAAGAGAAAACACTGGTCGCGCGAGTAGGATACAATAACCGCCGCACGCCGGAATTTGAGTTCCAGCGGTGCTTCCGACTCGAAGACGACTTCTCGGCAAACGCGCGGCAAAAACAGCTCTGGAAAATCGAAACGGTTGATTTGGAGAAGATGAAACTGACGGCTGTGCTTGAAAAGGAGGGCAAGGCCGTTGGGAGCGCGAAAACCTTTGATCTCATGGGTGGAACAACGGTGCTGCGCGAGTCTGGCTTTGCAGATCTCAACGCGCTTGCACCCGGGCAAAATGTCCAAATGAACCTCACGTGGGTCACGCTCTACGGCCCGGGCCGCGTCTCTACGGTTTGGATCGATGAACCCAGTCGAAAGCTGGCCACGGAACGCCAACGGGCGCGCCATTTGGACTATATCCGCCAACGCGGCCTGCCCGGTTGGGTGAGCAGCGTCGACGACGAACCGCAGCATGTCACCATTACGTTTTTCGGGGGGATGGATCCTGTGCTGCTCGATGAAATTGGCGCGCCCACACCCACCAACGCTCCGCCCCCGGCTCCGGTTCCAGCGGGCTCACCCCCGCCGCCTCCCGTGCCACGCTGCGCCCTAGCCGTGGCGAAAGACTCCCTGAACATGTACGACCCAGTGAACGATCGCAAAAGCGGTGACATTCTTGAAGTCCTCAAGGTACCCGTGGAGTCGGGCAGTGCCGGCGTGCAGATCAAGTTGAAGATGGACATGATGCTCGAAGGCTACCGGCCGAAACGTGTGGTCCGGTTCTATCCGGCGACGTGGAAGGTCATCGCGCTGCCCAAAGAAGAACAGGGTTTTTAGCGACCCCTTTTTCCGCTCGGCAAGCGCTCCAATGACGCCGTGTGAATTCAGCGTTCATTGGGAATGATCTGTGTATAAATCAACCGGTGGTCACTGGCTTTGCGCCATTGCGGGGACTGGCTGATATACGCCCTTCCTGTCGCAAGTTCGGGGCGCAAGGCTCGGTTCACCATCAGGTAATCAATGCGCGAGTAGACATCGGTAAAATAGCGGTAGTGTGTCCAGCGGTCTCCCGCGGCATCCTCGGCGGGAAGATCGGTGAGGCTGTTCAGCCCCCCGCGCATTCCAAGCACTCCACGCACGGAAGGCTCTTCCTTGGTTTCATTGAAGTCTCCATAAACAAGCAGGTTCACATTTGGGTTTTCACGGATGATCCCGTCCACAAGGGAACGCAAGGCAAGCGCCTCCATCCGGCGCAACAGAGCTTCTCCAGCAGGTGAGGGCAATTTGCTCTTCAAGTGCACCCCAACCAATCTGAGAACGTATTGAGGGTTAATTTGAACGCTCACGTCCAGAAAACCGCGCCTCACCAATTCTGGAACCCCATTGAGTTCAAACGAAACTTTGGGCAGGGACTGCCGCCTTGCAAATGGAAACCGGCTTAACAAAGCCACGTGCCGCTCGGGATCCGGACCATCGACATACTCGACATAGGGCAAGCGCGCACCGCGCTTTTCCAAGCGTACACGCAAATCCTCAAGCGCCTCGGGAGAGCCAACTTCACAAAGCCCCAAGATGTCAGGGTGAACACCTGCGGCGACATCAGCCACGGCGTCTCTGGCACCCGTTGTTTTAATCCGGGTCCGCTCGGCACCCGTAAGAGTATAGTTTTCAATATTATATGAGGCAACAACGACCGGCGCCGATGCCTGAAGCTGGCCTGGCTCTGACGCAGCCAAAAGCCAAGAAGCCAGAATGAGGGCACAAAAAAGCCCGCCTTGAGGGGCGGGCTTTTTTTTACCGGCTGGACCGGAGTAACCAGAAGAATCCATGTGAAGACGCAGGACTCGAAGTCCGGGAGCTTCCTGACGCAGTGTGCTCTAAGCGTGAGGCTGGGAGCCAGTCACAGTCCCAGCCGTCACTGGAGCGGATGCGGGAACTGCTGGAGCGGGCGCTGTGGCTGCAGGAACCGGCTCGTAAGGAGCGGTCGCAGGCGGCACCGGTGCTGACGGCGCTGCCGGGCTGGCGGCCACAGCCGAAACCGGAGCGGCGGCGGCAGGCGCGGGCGGCAATCCGTGCTCAACGGGAGCGTGATAAACAGGGTTTTCCACGTGGGCAGCGCGATGGATTTCCGAGTTCATATCCTCTTTTGCTTTTGCAAATTCGCGCACAGCCTGACCCAACCCTTTGGCAAGTTCAGGTAGTTTCTTGGCGCCAAACATAATAAGCACAATCAGGAAGATAATGAGCATATCGGGTCCGGCTAGGTTGGGGAGGAGGGCAAGAGTGTTCATAGGTTACTTGGCTCTACAGTAGCACCGCAGAACTGTGGTTGCAACGCACGATCCTAACACGTCCCCTTCTCTTAGCAAGAGATTGAATCCATCGCTCCCGCTCTCTGAAAAAATCTCTCCTCCCTCTCCCAATGCCGGCGCACAGGCCGATCCATTCGGCCCAAACTACGCATGGAATACTTTCTGAACAGGCAGATCGTGCTTCTCCAACGGAAGCGCCTCCAGCACTTGGAACGCAAAACACACACCCATACGCTTCGTCCCAGCTCCCGCTTCAGCCAGAACGCGGTCATAGTACCCGCCTCCCCGACCCAGACGCCGTCCCGCCAAAGTGAAGGCGAGTCCGGGCACCAAGAGCAAATCGATCTCCCCCAAGGGCACGGGAATTCCCTCCTCGGGCTCGTATAACCGCCGCAACCCGTCTGTTTTGCTCGGCTGCAGGGTGCGCGGATCGGATACCTCGTGCCAAACAAGCCTGTCGCCAGCAATGCGCGGAAAGGTAAAGCGCCTGTGTTTTTCTGCCATCAGAGCGAGCAGATCCGGCTCCTCCGGCAGGGGACAAAATAGACCCACCGTGCGGGAGGCCTCCCAAAAGCGGGCTTTTTGAAGCTGCTCGCAAATGGCTTCAGAGCGCGACTTTAAGCTGGCCGCTTCGATCCGTAAGCGGGCTCGCATCTCTCGGCGCAAGGGTTCTTTCAAGTCCTTCATCTGTTGAAAAGAAAATAACCAAAGCGCTCCAAACCCTAGCTCAGCAGCGCTTTGAGAGCGCACTTCAAAACTGTACCCCGTGTCACGCGCAGGCGATGGCCCGTTTCAAGCGGAGGATTGCGGCGCAACAGGGCAAGGGTCTCGACCCCCAAAAGCCGGGGCAAGGCCACGCTAAAACGCAAGCGCCGCCCTCGAATGCCTTTGGTGTAGGCCGCGCCAGCCTCAAGCCAGACCTCGGCTTGCATCAGCCAGTGTTCAAACACTGGACGCGCTTTTGTGGGATTCTCCAGAAGATCGGACACCTTGAGCTTCGCCTCCTGCAAAGCCTCCAAAGGCAGGTAACAACGGCCCATGCGCAAATCTTCAGGCAGATCGCGGAGAATGTTTACAAGCTGCAGTCCCTGGCCGAAAATCCGTCCAAGTTCAATGAGTTCCGCCGTTTGGAGCCGCGAGAAGCCCGGGGTCTGGAGAGCACAAATGCGCGTCCAAAACTCCCCCACACACCCGGCAACCGCGTAGGTATATGCCACCGTATCCTCGGCCCGAGGAAGAGCCTGTGGAGCCGAAGCCGAGGCATAGCCAAACCGCACCAGATCGCCTCGTTGCCCTCCCGTGATCGTACGGAGCACGGACAGAACTTCTTCTCGCAGTGGCGCCTGCAACCGCGCGAAGCAGCCCACAAGCTCCTCTGCTTTTCGAAGCAGCGCCGCTTCAGCCGGGTTTGGGCATTGAATTTCCGCTAGCAACGCTGTGAGTGAATCACTGCCACACTCACTGCCACACTCATTCTCATGGGCGCTCTCGAGTGCTTGCATCAGTGCGTCCAACGCCTCCAACCGCACTCCCAATGCTGCATCGGAAGCGTCTGCGAGAGTATCGCTTGTTCTTGCCAAAAGATAAGCCAGCCCAAGAGGCTCCCTGACTCCCTCAGGCAAAAACCGAAGAGAAAGGTAAAAGGAACGGGACACCGTTTTTAGAAGCGGCCCAAACTGAGACTCAGGTTGCGACGCAGACACGCGGTCCTGCGTGGACCCCCGCTTCACAGGCCCAAGTCCTGCAAAAGGTCACGGTCTACGCGGCCCGTCACCGGAAGACCGCGGTCCACTTGATACGCACGAATCGCGTTGCGCGTTCCGGGGCCATTCATGCCATCCACCCGACCTCTGTAGTATCCAAGGCGGCGGAGATTTTCCTGAACTTGGAGGAGTCTGGTGTCCACCATCGGCACCGGTGGTGGCGGGGGGGAAGTATACTCGTAATTGGACGGCGGGACTGAATTGCCGTAATAAACTGGAGGCGTGGTGTAAACAACAGGTGGCGGACCGTACACAACCGGCGGAGGTGTGACATAAACGGGCCCGCCGTAGGACCGGTAAGCAGGATAATAACCTCTGGGCCCGTAGTAATAAGGACCAGGTCCGGTAGAAATAGAGACTCCAATACTGGTGCTGGGCCGCGCACGATACGATGAATTTCGCCACCGCATGGCGTGTGAACCATCCTGCTCAGCACACCAAGCGGAGGAAAGCGTACTCAAAAAAAGAAGGGCCGGTACTATCGCTTTGGGAAATAGCGCTCTCATAGAGGAGTGGGTAGTGATTGCTGGGGTTTCCATTCTAGTGCCTTAAACTCTGCTAACTCTACGCAAACGAAAGCAGAAAAACGGAACTATTTCAAAGGGATCTGCACCACCCCACAATTCGTGCCGGCGGTCACTTTCTCGAGCCACGCAGCAGCCCCCCGTCCCAGGGGCGGACAAATCCACTGCGGCATCACGGGAGAGTTGCGTCCGAGACGCCGCAGCGCGGCCCGGATGCCGGCTCCCGCCTGAGCTGCAGTCTCCCCCTGGCGAAGCGTCGGCAAACCGTCCGAAAACAGGCATACCGTGTCCCGGCGCGTGGCACGGCCAGCGCCGACGGCGCGGCTGAGATTCCGGACCGCCTCCGCAATGGGGCTCCCGCCCGCAGCGTTGGGGAGGTTGGCGAGTCGCTCAAAAGCTCCACCGGCTGTGGAGTTTCTTAAGAGCCAGCTTATTTTGTGATCGTGAATCAACAGCAGCGATACCCTTTTGGCCTGCAGGGCGATGCCAGCCAGTATCCCACGCGCCTGCTCCAAAAAAGCGGCGGCACCCGTGGACCGGCTGGCATCCAGAAGCGCCCACAAGCGACGCACAGGCTGCGTCGAATTCCGCACCCAGCTCCAGCCAGAGGCGCCCGGTTTCCAGCCCTGTTTCACCGACTGTAGAAGCGATGCCTGCCACAGCACCGGCCCAACGGAAAGACGGCACGTTTTAAACCGGGACGTCACCTTCATGGAAGCGGTCTGGTGCCGTCCACCAAAGACCGGCTCGGGCAGGGAAAGAATTCGGGGTTTTTGCATAGAAAGCAGCGGGATAGGAGTGGGGTGTGCGGCTTTGGGTGTCAGGCCCTTTAATGGCGCAGCGGTTGGTGTGGAGGGAGCCGCGGAACCCGGTTTTCCCTCGGTGGAACAGTCTGGCTTCCGCGCGGAAGGGGAGGGCGGCGGCCTTGATGCAGGAGCCGAGGGAGGCCCGGGGGGCGCGGAAGCCCCTGCGGTGGAACGATGGCCAAGACAGAGGCGCCAAGCCTCCTCCATGTCCTCCTGCGATGCCGCATCCGAGCCCCGCAAAGCCGCAGCTGCACGCGCAGTACGCAGCACAGCTAATTCGGCACGCATCCCCTCCAATCCTTCCTCGTGGGCGCGCTTCGCGAGATCAAAACGCAGCACCTCTGCCACTTTGACCTCCAGGAGCCGTTTCCGCGCGTTTTGCAACTGTTCGTTCAAGAGCGCTGTTGGCGCCGCCCACGCTTGCTGAAACGCTTCGGGATCATCTTCAAAGGCCAGGCGTCTCCTTCCAATTTCGACACGCTCCTCAGCCGAAAACGACCCGGAAATTTGAATCCCATGCGCAAACCGGTCAGACAGTTGAGGGCGCAAGTCTCCCTCTTCCGGATTCATCGTGCCGATCAAAATATACTGGGAACGATGTGTTTGAGACAGACCGTCCCTTTCTTGGCGATGGACGCCAGAGGCCGCGGAATCTAGTAAAAGATCAGACACCGAGTCCGGCAGGAGATTGATTTCGTCGATGTAAAGCACTCCACCGTCCGCCATTTCAAGCAAACCCGCCTGGGAAATCCAAGCACCTGTCCGCACGAGAGATTCTCCGTGAACCGCCCCCAAAAGCCGGTCTTCGCTCACCCCCAGGGGCACTTCGACAAACGGAGCCGGCCGCGATTGGAGCGTTGGAAGCAAAGCCGCAAATCCCCGGGCGAGCGTGCTCTTCGCACAACCGCGATGGCCAAGAAGCAACGTGCCACCGATTCGCGGATCCACGGCATGCAACAGGAGGGAACGCTTGGCGCGTTCCATTCCCACAACCGCGGTGAAAGGATAAAGAAACATGGGGTGGCGAAGGAGCCAGTGTGGCGGACAACGCGCGCTCGTGGCAACGCTACAACAACAGCGCCCAAGCGGCGAGGAAACACCCCAACGCTCTTTTCCATCCCCCTTCCCCCCCAACTTACGCCTCTTTCTCTGAATTTTAAGGCGTTCAAATCTAACAGAACGGCATGGGAGCCGATTATTACTTACGCGAACTCATGGGCAGATTTTTTTTCATCCTTGGTGCGGTGGTTTGGCTGCAGCTCCCAGCCGCAGTAGTGGCCCTCCCAAGCCAACCGGCAAAGGCGTGGACTCTGGCAGATTTTGGCGGCGTTTTATCCGTTGGTCTGGAAGGACATCGTAACTTTGGCAACGGCAGGAGTCTATTTAAGGGCCAGTGCGCCTCCTGCCATCAAATGGGAGCCTTGGGGGGAGGCCCAGCGCGCGATCTGAGCAAACGCTCGCTCACGTACGCACCGGAAGAATTGCTCGGCCACATTCTTTCCATGGAGAACCACCCGCAAAAAAAGAACGCCTTGCTGGAGAATTTCTCTCAGGGCGACGTACTTGATCTGCTCGCTTTTATTCTTTCGGGCGCAGATGCTCAGAGTCCGTTTTTCTTTCACCCCTAAACATGCGCGCCCGACTTTTATCGCAGACCTTCCCTCTCCTGCTGCTTCTGTGCTCGGGAGGAGCATGGGCGGAAACACAACCGGCTTCTAAACCGGCGGCCGCGCCTGCGTCTTCGTCATCGAGCACACTCATGACACTCGAGCACGCGTATGACATCGCAGCGGCCTCGGACCAAACCCTGCGCATCGCATATCTCGCCGTCCGGCAGGCAGAACTGCTCCCCCTGAGTGCGCTTACCAAGATCACGCCCCGGCTCAATGGTTCCTTGGGATACGACCGCAGCTCCAGTAGTTTTACGAGTCCAGATAGCCAAGGGAGGCATCGTGGCATCGCTTCGAGCGATCTGACGCTTCAACTTCCACTTTTGGATTTGACCGTCTTTCCGGCTCACCGGAAGGGAAAACTCGCCGTCGAATCGAGCCGGCTTGGACGCAAATTCACGATTCGCGAGACGCTGTTTGGCGTGGCTAAAGCGTATTTTGAAGTGTTGAAGGGCGAACGCGTTGTAGCTGTCAATCAGCAGTCCTTGGATCTGGCGCAGGAACAGGAAAATCTTGCTCAAAAACGTTCGGATGTCGGTGAGGTGACTCGCTCTGACGTCCTGCGGGCGAAGGTGAGCGTTGAAACGGCTCGACGGGCGTTGATTACGTCCCAAAACGACCTCGAATTTCAACGCAACACGCTGCTCAACATCTTAAACCTGTCTCCAACCGTGACACTTCGGCTTGCTGAACCACTCCCCTACAAACGTGATGTGCCTGAATTTGGCCCTCTGCTTGCCAAGGCTTATGATCGCCGGGAAGATCTCAGGGAGCGCGCGCTCGCGGTACAACAGGCCGAGATGCACCGAGAGGAGGTGCGTGCAAAAATGGCGCCCACTATTGTGGCACAGGGCGGACCAAGCATAGACCGCTCCTCGGGCGAAGGGACCGGAGGAAGACAGAGTACTTGGGAAGGTCGAGTCGCGGTTCAATTTCCGCTGTTTACCGGAGGCCAGAGGGAACTGGATATTGTGGGAGCGGGGTATGAAATCCAACAGGCCACTCTCGAGAAAGAAAGGCTCACCAAAACCATTGAATCGGACGTCAAACTGGCTTGGCTAAACGTACAGACTCTTGAAGGCTCCCTGAGCGCTGTCCGTGCCCAAGTCCAAGCGGCCGAACAGGGATATAAAGACCTTCAAAACCAATACAGCGCCGGCACCGCCAAGAGCGTCGACGTACTCTCTGCACTCAAGGATTTAAGCGGTGCGCGCGCGGATCTGGCGACGCTCTCTCTCGACTACCAAGTGGCACTGCGCGCGCTAGAGCAGGTGAGCGGCACGTTTCAAGACCTTCGAGTCCGCCAGCTCACGGAAAAGTAAGCCTTCAGGGCCGGCTGTAATACCTTCATGAAAAAGCTGTTGCTTCTGCTCATTTTACTGGGCGCCGCAGGTGGCGGATGGTGGTATTTCAACAACCGCAAGCCAGAGCTTCCTGTTTACACGACGGAAACCCTCTACAAGGGCGACATCACCCAAATCGTCACGGCCACGGGCACGCTCAAGCCTGTGATTAATGTCACCGTTGGCTGTCAGATTTCGGGGACGATCCAACAGCTGCTTGCTGACTTTAATTCCAAAGTCAAAGAAGGGGACATCATCGCGAAACTTGATCCTGCGACTTATCAAGCGGTGCTGCGGCAGGCGCAGGGTGAGCTTGCAAATGCCCAAGCCACCCTCGAGTTGGCGGAAACAACGGCCCGACGAAAAGAGGAACTCGTGAAACAAAACGCCGCCACCAAGGCGGATATGGACTCCGCTGTGGCGGGTCTCCACCAGGCGCAAGCCGGAGTCACGATCCGCGAGGGTGCTCTCCAAAAGGCCCAGGTGGATCTGGACCGTTGCACCATCTATTCGCCCATCGACGGGACCGTCATCTCTCGCAGCGTGGACGTCGGACAAACCGTCGCCGCTTCCCTGAGCGCACCGAACCTTTTCACCATCGCCAACGACATGACCAGCATGCAGATAGAAGCTGCAGTTTCCGAGGCGGATATTGGTACCGTAGCAGAGGGACAAACCGTGGAGTTCACGGTTGATGCCTTTCCCTACTCTCCCTTCAGCGGCGTTGTGGAGCAGATTCGTAATTCTCCGGTCACGGTTCAAAGCGTTGTCACGTATTCGGTTTTAGTGCGCGTGAAAAACAACGAACTGAAACTAAAACCCGGGATGACTGCCAACGTTTCCATTACCGTGGCGCAGCGCAAAGACATTCTACGCGTGCCAAACTCCGCGCTGCGTTTCAAACTTCCCGACCCCGCCCCGACCAACGGCGCCGAAAGGCCCAAAACGGGCGGCAAACCCAAAGGCTTCAAGCCTGAGCGCAAAGTACACCTGCTCAGGGCCGGCGAGATAAAACCCGTGCCCGCGCCGGTGAAACTTGGCATAGCAGACGGTCTTTTTACCGAGGTGCTTAGCGGGGTTGCCGAAGGCGATGTGGTTGTCACGAGCCTCAAGAATCCACCACCGGCCAATGCCGTAAAGCCTCCCGCCAACCCATTAGGAGCGCCCTCAATGCGGACACGCTAGACGACCGCCCTCGAGTTTGCGTTATCATGGACGCCGCCGCAGAATCGGTCTTCTCCCAAACGCCCACTGTCCAGACTTCCATGCCCCCCGTCATTTATCTCGATCACGTGTGGAAGACCTACCGGACGGCGGATGTGGAATTGCACGCAGTCCGCGACGTTTCGCTCACGATTGAGAAGGGCGAATTTGTGGCGATCATGGGTTCCAGTGGTTCGGGCAAGTCGACGATGATGAATATTTTAGGCTGTCTGGACCGGCCGACGCAGGGGCACTATTTTTTGGATGGCACAGATGTTTCCACCCTCGACCGCGACGGCTTGGCTGACATACGGAATCAAAAAATCGGCTTCGTTTTTCAAGGGTTCAATCTTCTCACCCGGACATCTGCGGCTGAGAACGTCGAACTGCCGATGATGTATGCCCGCAAATCTCTGGGTTCAAAAGAAATGCGGCGCCGGGCGCTCGAGGCGCTCGACATGGTGGGCCTCTCGCAGAGGGCGGACCACCATCCCAACCAGCTCTCCGGCGGGCAGCAGCAGCGCGTTGCCATTGCGCGGGCGCTGGTGAATCAACCGGCGTTACTCCTTGCCGACGAACCTACGGGCAACCTCGACACCAAAACATCCGTTGAAATCATGGAGGTCTTCCAAACGCTGAATGATCAGGGCATCACCATTGTCATGGTCACCCACGAGCACGATATTGCGCAGTACAACAAACGCTGTCTGGTCATGCGCGACGGTGTAGTGCGCAGCGATGGCCCTGTGGTCGACCGGTTTAGCGCCCGCACACAACGCGAGGCACTCGCCGCAACCGGTGGCGCGCCCGCCTGAGGCCGGCAACGGCTGACGCCCACGAACGCCATTCTCTTCATGACTCCTTTAGCCACCTTCAGCCTCGCCTTGCGTGCACTGCAGCGCAACAAGATGCGTTCCACCCTGACGATGTTGGGCATCGTCATAGGCGTCGGCGCCGTTGTGGCGATGGTTGGCATTGGCAACGGAGCCAAGGCTCAAGTGGAGGCGCAGATTGCCACCCTGGGCCAAAATGTCATCCTCATTTTCCCAGGCAGCGTAGCCATGGGGGGCGTCCAATCGGGATCGGGAGGTGTGGGCACCTTGAAACTTGAAGATGCAAAGGCCATTGCGGAAGAGGTTCCGGACGTCTTGGCGGTCAGCCCCGGCACGCGCGCCTCTTCTCAATTGGGGTATGGGAACCAAAACTGGGCCACATCTGTGGCAGGCGAGGCCCCCGAGTATTTTGAAATCAGACAATGGGAGATCACTTCCGGGGCGGGCTTTACCGAACAGGACGTCCGCTCCGCGGCCAAAGTCGCCGTGATTGGCTCGACAGTCGCGCGCCAACTCTTTGGCGAAGAGGATCCTGTGGGACTGATTATGCGGGTGCGCAACGTCCCGTTTCAAGTGATCGGCGTGCTGCGCACCAAAGGCACGTCCGTCATGGGCACGGATCAGGACGACATTGTGATTGTGCCCTATACCACCGTGATGAAGCGTCTGAGCGGGATCACCAACCTGCGCATGATTTCAGTGCAGTGCGCCAGCGAAGAGCGCACGGCGGCGGTGGTCCAGGGCATCACGGATCTCATGCGTCAGCGGCACCGGCTGGGCCCGGACAGGGAGAACGACTTTATGGTGCGCAGTCAGCAGGAGATCGCAGAAATGGCGACGGCGACTTCCAAGGTGCTCAGAGTTCTTTTGGGAGCCATCGCCAGTGTGTCGCTGATTGTGGGTGGCATCGGGATCATGAACATCATGCTCGTAAGCGTGACAGAACGCACACGAGAGATAGGGATCCGCATCGCGCTCGGGGCCCATGGCGCCGACATCCTGAGCCAGTTTTTGATCGAGGCCGTGACGCTCAGTTCCCTTGGGGGTATCATCGGAATCCTCATTGGTCTGGGCACCTCGAGTCTTCTTTCACGTTTCGCAGGCTGGCCGACGCTGACGTCTGTGGACGCGATCGTGGTGGCGTTTCTTTTCAGCGCTGCCGTGGGCGTTTTCTTCGGCCTGTACCCCGCGAAGAAAGCCGCAGCGTTGGATCCTATCGACGCTCTGCGATACGAGTAGCCGACCTCCCACCGTACGATAACGCACGCACAGGCCCGGAGAGAGCGAGAACGCCTTGAGGAGGAGTTTAATTTCCCACGCGCTGCCGGCGTGCTTGGCGAAATCGTTCGGCATCAGGGCGCTGTGCTTGGGCCTGGGAAAGAATCGTTCGTTCATCCGCCGAGAGACCCGGCGCGGAGGCAATCCACTCCGCGGCGGCGGTCGGGTTAATGCGCCTCCAAATGCCGACGGTCTGCTCGAGCGTGCTTGCGCGCTGCTCCCCTGCGGGAAGGGTGGAGGCCCACATGGTCGCACCCTCCGGATCCCGCGGCGCAGTACGATTGGCGAAGGAAGCAACCGCGGCATCACGCGCCGTGCCCTTTGGAAGGGTATCAAGCCATGTGGCAGCCGCGACAACATCACGAGTGGCCCATTCCCGGGCAATGCCGCCGTAAGCGGAATCCTTGCTTTGGCCTTCGGGCAGTCCGCGGGCCCACGAAAGCGCTTTGTCTGTATCCTCTCGCACCAAGCCGACAGCGATAGTCGCGGCAGCTCCCGACACCGTGTTGGAAGGAAGGTCCGCGATTAATTTCTTGGCTTCCTCCAAGTTGGTAGAAGCGATTTGAGCGACCACGGCATCAATTCCAGCCTTGCGGCCGGCGCCCTCCGGCATGCGATTGGCTGCAGCAAGTGCCTCGGCGGAATCCTTTATCCCCATGTTTGCGAGCGCCGTTGTCACCAATTGATTACGATCCTGGCCCTCGGGCAACTGATTGGCAAAATCGAGCGCCCGCTGCGGATCCGTTTTCGCGACACGCTCCAAAATGAGCGTCCGGGTTTGATTTTTGAAATCCCCGTCCCCGAGTGCCGAGAACCAGCGCAAAGCACTTGCGGGATTGGACTTCGCCCAGGCTGTAAAAAACGCGTCCCCGAGCGGCGGCGCATTGCCATCGGTCCACGCCTTCACCGCCCCCAACGGATCCACCTCCGCCCAACGTCTTTCCAACGCTCGAATCGCAATCGGGTTGTCTTCGGTCTTCGCACGCTCCAAGGCGGCGGCGATGTCATCCTTGCCCAGCTCGCTTGCCGCCTCATAAATGGCGAGGAACCGGCGCAAGTCGCTTTTATCGGAGAAGGCTGCGGAAATGGCGTCCATCGTCTGGAGGGGCGTGCGCGTACCCGCGGAGGGGGATGTTCCTCCCAACAAACGCGCCACCTCCGCCTCGACCGCGCTGTCGGAAGACTCCCGAATAACTGGATCACCTTTGCCGGAAGCGCTTTGAGCTTGGGAGGAACCGGCATTGCTCCTGCTCGAACCCACCATGGGACTACGCGATGCGTAATGCATATTCCGCCCTATCACCACACCAATCACAATGGCGCTCAAGGGCAGCCACTGCCTGCGCAATACCTGGAAGGGAAGCTGTAGATTCACGATGAAACCCGTTTTTGCGAGGCTAAAACTTCTCACGCGAAAAGTCACGCAGTTGTTCCCTCTCCCCTCGCACAGGATTCTGTGTTGGAATAGCACGCATGAAAGCGATTAGTGACGCATTGCTCTACGGAATTTTAGATCTTGGTTATGTCGAACTCTCCCAGCTTGAACACGTCACCGTGCGCCTGCTGGAAGGGGGCGTGGACATTCTTCAACTGCGCGCCAAAGGTTTCGACGAAGAGGTGATCGAGGCGTGTGCGCGCAGAGTGGTCTCACTGACGGAGGAAGCTGGTATTCCCCTGATTTTGAATGATCACCCGGAGTTGGTGCCGTCCATGGGCGCACAGGGAGCCCACGTGGGTCAGGACGATTTTACGGTGGCTGACGCGCGCTGGCGCGCAGGACGCGCACTCGCGGGCGAGGTGGCGCTGCCGTTGATTGGCAAATCGACTCATTCCCTTGCCCAGGCCTTGGATGCCGTCGAGCAGGGCGCTGATTACATTGGTTTTGGGCCTCTTTTTAGCACGCCCACCAAGCCGGGCCGGCCCGCCATCGGTCTGGCAGACATCGCGGAAGTGCACAGCAACGTCTCCCTCCCCATTTTCTGCATCGGGGGCATCAAACGCGAAAATCTGGAACAGGTCCTCGACGCCGGAGCCAAAAGGGTTGTTGTGGTTTCGGGCATCCTGCAAGCTGCCGATATTTCCGGCTATTGCCGCGAGATCAAAGCCGAGTTGCAGGCGCGCCAATCCAAATAGCGCGCTCCGACGCTCAGCGCCTGCTCAAACTTCCCACGAGCTCCCAGGCCGCGAGGTTGACACGCCAGAACCCCGCCCCTTGAGGCACGCAGTCCTGAACTTGAAAAACGTGCTGTCGTCCTCTCCAGTCGCTTCCCACGGGAGTCCCAGCCAGGCCCTCTTTTGTGGCAAGCTTCATAATTCGGGGCAGATGCCATGCCGAGCTCACAAGCGCCGTCGATTCCCAATTCCGCTCTTTTTGAAGCCGTTTAAAAGCGCGTACTTCATCCAACGTCACCCAGCACGGCTCCGGCACCAAATGAATGGCGGCCTCCGGAACTCCAAGCGAAAGCCAGATTTGGCGGGTCTCTTCGGCCAGATTCCGAGAGCCCGTGGGACTGTCTGCCGACACCCCGCTCGCCACTAAAAGCTTCGCCAACCCAGCGTGATAGAGACGGGCCGCCGCAATCACGCGGTCTCCGCTGCAGGCAAGTTCGGGCCGGCCGAAGGGATCCAGTTCCGTAGAGCCTCCAAAAACGCAGGCAGCGGCCACCGGAGTGACGGGGAGTTTTTGAAGGTCTGGCACCTGCCGCTCGAGATGACGCATGAGTGCGTGGCCCACATGGATGTTCCCAGCGAAAGTGTAGGCGACAAAGATGAGAGTGTAGAGAGCGGCCCGTCCGCGATTGCGGCTGCGCCATCCTGCGATCGTCGCACCAAAAAGCGCCAACCAGATGAGGCCCGCTGGCATGATTAAAAATCCGACAACTTTTTGAAGCGTTAAGAGAGGTGTCATGGTCGCGAAGGATTGGAAGGGAAGAAGGTGTTTTGAAAAAGGGGAATTTTTGGGCGCAAAATCACCTCCAGAGAAAGAACAGCAGGGCAAAACCAGAGAAGTAGAGAGATCTAGCCCGAAACCTGCTGTGAACGAGTTTTTCCTTGAAGGGAACCGCAGAAGAAGCCGCCGAAGCTTCGCCTGAAGTTCCCTAATCTGTTTCCTAGCCTAACTGTTTTCAACTGTTCATGAGATCGACCTTCAGATCCTTAATTGCCATTGTGTCGGTGGCATTTCTGAGTGCATCAGCGATGGCTGCAATGCCCTCCAAAAACAAAGGCAAAGTGAAGGCACCCAAACCCACCGCGTCCTCCATGGTGGATGGCGAAACGGGTCAACCCTCACCCATCAAACCGGTAAAACCTGTACCTCCGGAGGAAATGGCGTTTCGCTTCTTTAAGGAGGCCCTCGGCAATTACGGCACCTGGATTGAACTTGGCGAATATGGCCGCTGTTGGAAACCCTCCAACGTGGGGGAGCGCTGGGCGCCATATACCGAAGGCTCATGGGCCTACTCCCGCTACGGTTGGACTTGGGTAAGCAATGAGGAGTTCGGAGGCATTGTTTATCATTACGGCCGTTGGATGCGTACCTTTCAGGCCGGTTGGTGCTGGGTTCCCGATCTCGAGTGGGCCGCCGCCTGGGTCAGCTGGCGCTATGGTCAGGATGTCATTGGGTGGACGCCGCTGCCCCCGAAAATGGATTGGAATCCCGCCGTCGGGGTCGGCGTTTGGGTGGACCAAATCCACAATCTCGGCCCGGACAACTACGTTTTTTGCGCCATTAGTGATTTGGATGAGTTCAACATGCGCGATGCGATCTTCCACAGGTCCGAAAATCCCTCGTGCATGCTGCATACGGTGAACGTCACGAACATCTCTCTCTTCGGAAAATCCATATTCTGCGGAGGTCCTTCATACAACTGGGTGGCGTCCAGAGTGAAAAGCGTCGTTCCCGTGGTGCAGATCGTGAAGGAACGCAGCCTCGTGAAGTTCCGGGAGAAGCTCAATGAATCCAAGGACTTGCCCCTCAGCTTCCGGTCCTTTATCGAAGGCGGGAAGCTCACTCTGGTAGCACCCGAATGGGGGCACTTGGTGGATCCTCGCAAAGCGGACGCGCTCGGGTTCACGGGCGAAGAGGACGAAAAAGTCACCAAAGTGCAGTGGGTTGAGGGCAATCCGGAGGCACCGCTCATCAAGCCAACCGGGCCTGTCGCCATTGTGGAAGTACCACTTGTGACGGGGTGGGAACTGCTGACTCCCTCGGAAAAGACGGAACTCAAAATCAAGGTTGCGCGGGAGGTTGCAGGGATAGACCCCCTCACACATCCCGCCGAGCGCTTCAACCCGGAACGCGACATTCCCACGGGCCGCTAACGCCTCGGAGTTTCCACGCCGATGCTTCCCAGCGCACTGCTCGCAGTGGTCGATGCGTTGCCCGTTCTCCAGAAGCTGGGCATTTCAAAGGCTGCACGTCCCGCAGACTTTGTGGCGCAGATTGAAAGCGCCTGCGAAAAAGGTCTCGGCTCGGCGGCGGCCATTGCCCACCCGGCCGCCTATGCGCTTTTGAAAGGCGGTCTTTTTTACGCGGTGGACGCACTGGACGCGGCGCATTCTATTTTTCAAGAGGATCCCAGTCCGGAGGGTTCCTACTGGCATGGGATGCTGCACCGACGTGAAGGTGATTTCTGGAATGCGAAGTACTGGCTTCAGAGGGCCGGCCGTCTTGCCGCTCTGAAAGATTTCCCCGAGTTTGATCCCATCCAGTTTGTCACTCGCTGCGAGCGCGCCGCACAACGCTCGGAGACGGAAGACCCAGAGGACCTTCTTGCGTTGCAGCGCAGAGAATGGGAGCACCTGCTCAAAGCGGCTTACGAAAAAGCCTTCCGTGATGGAACACGAAAGACTCTTTCAAACGGAACTGCGCGCGGGGGTGAACCCACGCATGCGACAGCCAGCAGACTGCCCACTGAGGCGCAATCAAGAGCGCACTGAGGCGCAATCAGGACACCGTGGCGCGGGTCGCACCCGTTGAAATGCCACCATCCACAAGCAAGGTCTGCCCCGTGACGTAACGGCTCGCCTCGGAGGCAAGAAATACCACGGGGGCATCCAGATCACCGGGCTGGCCGGGACGCTTCAGGGGGATGCGATCACAGAGGTAAGTGACCCACTCTGGATTTTCATAAAGAACCTTGTTCTGGTCCGTTTTAAACCATCCCGGCGCGAGACAATTGACAGTCACGCCGTGTTTTCCCCAGTCATCCGCAAGACTCATCGTCATCTGCTTCACCCCGCCACGGCTGGCTCCGTAGGGCGCCAGTCCCGCATAACCCGCGACACAGGTCACGGACCCCACATTAATAATGCGCCCATAACGGTTGCGGATCATTCCGGCGGCCACCGCCTGCGAGGTAAAAAAGGTGCCCCTCAAGTTGGTGTCCAAAATCAAATTCCAATCCTCCCACGTCACTTCGAGAGCGGGTTTGCGTACGTTACAGCCGGCGTTATTCACAAGGATGTCGATTTTGCCGAAAGCCTGCTCGACCTCGGCCACCGCTTTTTGAATGGAAGCATGGTCACGCACGTCCAACGCCGTCGCGAAGGTTTTCCGGCCAAGTGCTTCGATTTCGTCCTGAAAAGGTCGAAGGGTTTCCACCTTTCGGCTCGTCATCGCGATGTCCGCCCCCGCGAGCGCAAGGGCTCTGGCGAAGTACTGCCCTAAACCGCGACTTGTTCCTGTGACCAAGGCCACCCGACCGCTGAGATCAAATAATTGCATAGAAAAACTCAGAATTAAGGATGCAGGACGACTTTCATCAACCCGGGTTCGTGGCTGTAAAGACGCTCAAACCACTTAGGGCCCTCATCAATGGGGGCAAATGCGCTCAGCATCGGATCCACTTGGATCATCCCTGTTGCGAGGAGATCGATACACGCGGGGATTTCTCCCGCCGATGCGCAGGAACCCTGAAGCCGGATCTGACGGGTGACCACGGACTGCAACGGCAATTCAATCCGCGGCGCAATGTTGCCGACGAGGGTCACCGTGCCCCCCTTGCGTGTGCTTTCAATCGCACTTTGAACGGTGGCCGTCGTCCCCACACACTCAAAGGCGACATCCGCCCCACGGCCGCCCGTGAGCTCGCGCACCGCCGCGGGCACGTCGTTGTTCTTGGCCATGACAACGTCGGTTGCTCCCAGTCCCTTTGCGGTCTGCAAGCGTCCCTCGTCTACGTCCACAGCGATGATCCGCCGGCACCCCGCGAGACGCGCTGCCTGAAGCGTAAGCAACCCAATCATCCCGACCCCTACCACCACAGCCGTGTCATTGAGCGCCACGGGCGTGATTTCCACGGCATGCACGCCGACAGAGATCGCTTCAATCATCGCGGCCTTCTGAAAAGAAAGGCTGTCTGGTAGTGGGTATAAAATCCGCTCAGGTACCGTTACAAATTCCGCAAAGGCCCCCGCCCGCCGGAATTCTTGACAGGAAACGCCGAGCACCTGTCTCGCGTCGCAAAGATTGATGGCGCCTTTTTTGCAAAAATAACACTGCCCGCAGGAAACCATGGAGTCAAAAGTAACCCTCTGCCCGAGCTGAAAACGCGTCACTCCTGCGCCCACGTCTGCAATAACGCCGGCAGCCTCGTGCCCCATCACCAAGGGCGGAATGCGCCGGCCCGTGCTCCCGTCATAACCGTGTACATCGCTCCCGCAAACGCCGCAGGCTTCTACGCGCACCAACACCTCTCCGGGACCGGGATCGGGTTTGGGCAGGTCTTGGATTTCAAGTTTACGGTAATCAGTGAGAACAAGAGCTTTCATACAATTTCAGCAAAAAACGGAACAGACTTGGACTTTAGCGTTGTTGTTGCAGAAACTAGAACAACAAAAACGATCGCTTCCCTTGTAATTAAAAAATCCGCACCACCAACGTTCACGGTTCATATTTGGCGCTGTTTTGTCCGCCGAGTGCCGATTTTCCTTTAGACACATGTTCTTCTCCGAGCCTCTTTCTTTCGCCCCCATTTATCAGGAACGTGTCTGGGGGGGGCGCGCCTTGGAACACACACTCGGCCGCCAACTGCCTTTCTCCAAGCACATTGGTGAGTCCTGGGAGGTCGTGGACCGGCCCGAGGCCCAAAGTGTCGTCCATGGGGGACTCCAGCAGGGCGTTGACCTGCACACACTCTGGGCCCAACACCGCGAAGAAGTCTTTGGGAAGGGCGTTGAAGCTTCTGAGCGGTTTCCGCTGCTGGTGAAAATTTTGGATGCTCAAGAAGCCCTCTCGGTACAGGTTCACCCCTCTGGAAAAGAAAAAGGGAAGCCACTGGGAGAACCCAAAAGCGAGTGGTGGTATGTCCTTCATGCAGAACCTGACGCGGCCCTCTTCGCAGGCTTCACTCGAAGCCTTTCGCGCCCTGAATTTGAAGCCGCCATCACCGAAGGTTCGGTCGAGAACCTGCTGCACCGCATTCCCGTCAAGGCCGGCGACTCCATTTATGTGCCCGGAGGCCGCTGCCACGCGATTGGCGCGGGATGCCTGATTGCTGAGATTCAACAAAACAGCGACACGACGTTTCGCGTCTTTGACTGGAACCGCCTCGGAACGGATGGCCAACCCCGCGCCCTGCACCTTCCGGAATCGCTCGCGTGTTTGGACCTTCTGGATGTCGCGCCGACCCTCGCACCCGGACTCAGCGAGACACCATTCTCCTGCGCCTTTTTTGACGTGGAAAAAATCCACCTCCGTGAAGCTTCTCGTCTTCCCAAGGCGGGCGGCGCCATTTTTCTTGTTCTCTCCGGTGTCGTGAGCGTGGGATCACAACAATTTTCGAAAGGAAACTGGTTTGTCCTTCCCGTTCAGGCAGCAAACCTCGCCTTCTGCCCCGGAAGCGAAAGCGCGGCGTTGTTGCAGGTTCGCCTGCCTGTTGTAAAATAGCAGGAGGGCGTGTCGGTCACGACCAAAAGACCCCTGCAACGCGAAGCATCTGGGGAGGGAGGCAGGGAAGGCAAAGGCATGCGGGTGCCTGGCGTGCCGTTTCGAGGCAGGGACGACTGAAGAAGCCCGCATTATTGCTTGTTGCCGGCCTTTGCGAAGCACGGATCATGAACGGCTCAGGTTGGTGGAATAGAAACCGAAAACAATACGCGCTGCCGGCAGCATGTCTGACTGGCGCGCTTGTCTGGATGGCAGGAAACCATTTTCAAAACAGCAGGAAGGCAAATCCGCAAAGCTCCACCACGGCCACGGCTTCCATAAGCCCAGAGGGAGCCCGGCTACGCCGTACGGAGCCGCTACAGGAGCCTCTGGAAGATCGAACGCCACACGAGATTGCGGAAACTCTCCGCACGGATCCCCGGGGCACCCAACAAGAAGATCGCTCCGGAGTTTGGAGGTTTTTGAAAGACGCGGAAGGGTGGAAGCCTGAGAAGGAAACAGCATGGCTCTTGGGCGCGGACGAAGCCCTGAGCTGGCTGAGGGGTGCCGAACACGCCGCGGCAGAAATCGAAACAAGCCTCTGCTCCCTAGCCCTTGCCCAAAACATTCCTGCGGCGCTGCGGGAATACGCCCTGCAGCATTTGAGCCTTTGGGCGGAAGAACACGCCGCAGGAATTCAGGTGCTTGAAACCTTCAAACAAACATGTCTTTCAGAAGAAACATCCTCGCTCGCGGGAATTGCCCTGACAGGCCTGTATCGAAGTTGCTTTAGCACACAAGAAGCCGCTTGGATTCGGACACACTCCCTGTCTCTGGCCGCTGCCGCAAGAGCCCATCCCAAGGCGCGCGCAGCGGCGCTGGAAATCCTTGCGCAAAGCGGAGTGCAGGATGCCGAACCCATCGCCCGCAGCTTCTTCACCAAAGAAGCCACGCTTGACGAGAAAATCAGCGCCCTGCAAGTGCTCGGCAGAGTGGGCACAGCGGAAACGCTGGGGTGGTTGACCTCCTTTTCCAAAGATCCCGAGCCTCTGACGGCCGCCGCTCAACACCAAGCATTACAGACACTTCGCGCACGCTGGATTCTGGCGGAATGAGCGCCCGGCGCCTGCCGCGCGAGCTTCTGCCTTCTGGGTTGAAAACATGGCTTTCACGCTCCCTCTCACCGCGATAGGCACAGTCCTTCCGCGCGCGTCAAATGCCGGGAGGCTCATGACGGAAGGACGCTGGCCGGCTCCTCGATTATTCCAAATCCGTCACCGCCCCCAGCGTGGCGGTAGTCACCGTGCGTGCGTACTTTGCCAAAACTCCGCGCGTATACGCAGGCGCAGGCGCCTTCCACTTGGCCTTGCGCTTGGCAAGTTCAGCCGCAGGAACCCCCAGCGTCAGCTCGTGCTTTTTAGCGTCGATTGTCACCAAGTCGCCGTTCTTGACCAACGCGAGCGGACCGCCCAAAGCGGCCTCAGGCGTGATGTGCCCGACCACAAATCCATGCGATCCACCCGAAAAACGTCCGTCCGTAATCAATGCCACATCCTTGCCCAACCCCTTGCCCATCACCGCACTGGTGGGAGACAACATCTCGCGCATCCCAGGCCCTCCCACGGGCCCCTCGTGGCGAATCACAATCACGTGCCCCTTCTTCACCGTTCCGTCCAAAATGGCCTTCAGTGCGGTCTGTTCGTTTTCAAACACAATCGCCTTCCCACTGAAAAGCAGCCCTTCTTTTCCAGAGATTTTCGCCACGGCTCCGCCCGGCGCCAAGTTGCCTTTCAAAACCACCAGATGACTATCCGGTTTGATCGGGTTCTCAAACGAACGCACAATCTCCTGGTTGCGGGGATACGCCTTCACCTTCTTGAGATTTTGAGCCAGTGTTTTGCCAGTCACGGTCAGACAATCCCCGTGCAACAATTTCTCGTCCAAAAGCATCTTCATCAGCGGGGTCTGGCCGCCGATTTCAATCAACTCGCTCATCAGGAAACGGCCGCTCGGCTTGAGGTCGGCAAGCACCGGCACCCGCTTGCCAATTTTGGTGAAATCATCCAGAGAAAGTTTCACTCCGGAGGCATGCGCCATGGCGAGCAAATGCAGGACCGCATTCGTAGACCCCCCCAGCGCGATCACCACGGTAATGGCGTTTTCAAAGGACTCGCGGGTCAAAATATCCGAGGGCCGGATCCCCCTCTTGATCAGTTCCACCACGGCAATCCCTGCTTGGCGGGCATCTGCAAGTTTTGCAGAAGAAGTCGCGTTCTGGGCACTCGAGTTGGGCAAGCTCATTCCCAATGCCTCGATCGCGGACGCCATCGTGTTTGCCGTGTACATTCCGCCGCAGGAACCCGCGCCCGGAATCGATTCCTCTTCGATCAAAGCCAGTTCACGGTCATCAATGTGTCCGTTGGCGATGGCGCCCACGGCTTCAAAGCAACTCACGATGTCCAGTTTGCGCCCGGCTAAGGCTTCCGCCCGGTCCTTGCGCAGGCGCTTGGCCGCAATGGTCCCCGTGATACACCCGGGCAAAATCGTCCCGCCATAAACAAACACTGAAGGCCGGTTCAAGCGCGCCAAAGCCATCACGCATCCCGGCATGTTTTTGTCGCAACCCCCGATCGCCACCACACCGTCAAAACCCTGACACCCCACCACCGCCTCAATCGAGTCGGCAATAATTTCCCGTGACACCAGAGAATACTTCATCCCCTCGGTCCCCATGGAGATCCCGTCCGAGATGGTCATCGTATTGAAAATGAGCCCCTTCCCTCCGGCGGTGTTGATGCCGGCCTCGGACTGCCTGGCCAGGCCGTCGATATGCATATTGCAGGGCGTAACCATGCTCCACGTGGAGGCGATCCCGATCTGGCTCTTCTTAAAGTCGTCGCGGGTGAATCCCACGGCATGTAACATCGCCCGGCTTGCCGCGCGCTCGACTCCGTCCACGACCTCCGAGGACCAATGCCGGTGGAGAGTTGCTTTGGCGGAGGGGGCTTTTTGGGACTTTGGGCCGGTCGATTTACTCATAGGGGAAAACAGGTGGTCCCCGTAGTCTAGTGGATCAGGCTCTTTGAGGCAAGCCCGGCTGAGGACTCGACTTTTACGATCCACGAGTTCATCCTAAGGCCTTCCATGCTCCCCTTTGTTCTACTGTTGATCGGCATTTTCTTCTGCGTGATGGTCTCAGTGAAGCGTTTTCTGGCCCGGTACCAATCCCCCACCCAGCGCTCTTGGTGGATCAGGGTTTGCATCTTCGGCTTTTTCGGCCTGGTTTTTCTGGGGATCTTGATCCTGCCACTTCCGAACAAACAGCGTCTCCTGGCCATTGTCCCCGCCTTTTTTTTCATCGCAGTGGCCAGCCGGGTGTTTCGGTCGGGAAAAGCACGCATGCAACAGGAGCCGCAAAAAGCCCCGGACTTGGAGCAGATGAAACGACTCAACTGACCGGCGGCATGAGGAAGGCAGCGCTTGAGAGAATATGTTTGAACGCCCTAGAAGCCATTGGCGTCCCAAGATTTCATAGTGTATACTGCTTGAAAACCACCAACCCATCTCCCCTCATGCACCACCGCCGCCTCCTCCCTTTCGCCTCGCTCCCTTTCGCCTCGCTCCCGTGCGTTTCCGCGATTTCCAGCCTTTTGCTGATTTCGTCCATTTTACCCCTCGTTTCGTCCACTGCCTCCGCGGCGGACAAACCCGCGGCAGCCGCTGAAAAAACCACCGCCGAACCCGTTGTGAACAAAGAAGAACTTCGCAAAAAACTCAGCCCCCTGCAGTACGATGTCACCTGTAATGCAGCCACGGAGCCCCCCTTCCGCAATGCCTACTGGGACAACCACAAGATGGGACTCTATGTCGACGTCATCGATGGGGAGCCTCTCTTCGCCTCCAACCACAAGTTTGATTCCGGCAGCGGCTGGCCCAGTTTCTTCCAGCCCGTCTCGAAGGCTTCCATCATTGAAAAGGAAGACCGCACCCACAACATGATCCGGGTGGAAGTCATCTCCAAGAAAAGCGGCGCCCATTTGGGCCACCTCTTCCCAGACGGGCCACGCCCCACGGGAATGCGCTACTGCATCAACTCCGCCTCCCTGCGGTTTATTCCGGTTGCAGAGCTCGAAAAGGAAGGCTACGGGAAACTGCGGCCGCTGTTCGCAGAAGCTGAGACGCAGTCCACGGACTCGGCGGCCAAGCCTGTGGGTGCCGCCGCCAAGCCCGGCGATGCCTCCAAGAAATAAGTCGTAAACGCCCCTAGATCGAAGCCAGTAAAGCTGTGCGGTAAAATGCGTTGAGCCTCCCCTGAAAACGCCCGGCAACTTTTCTCCCTTCCCAGTTTCTTCTCCACCCGCTCTCTTTTTCCCTCGAAGGCCAGCCATTGAACGAAATCAACCCCCGCGGTAAAATCGTGGAACGCGCCCTGCTCGTCGGGGCGTTTTTTAAACAAACAGACCGGCCTGAAGCGGAAAGTCTTCTTCAGGAACTTGAAGAGCTCGTGACCACGCTTGGTGTGCCGATTGTGGACCGGATGCTCATTTTCGGCCGGGAAACGCACGCCCAGTATCTGCTGGGCACAGGAAAAGCGGCTGAAATCGCGGAGCGTGTCAAAATTGAAGGGCTGGATTCCGTTATTTTTGACAACGAACTGACCCCCAGCCAGCAGCGAAACTGGGAAAAAATCACGGGCGTCGCGGTTCTGGACAGGCAGGAAGTCATTCTCGATATCTTTGCCCAGCGGGCGCAAACCCATGAAGCGCGGCTCCAGATTGAACTCGCGCGCTTGGAATACTCGCTCCCGCGCCTGACCCGCGCGTGGGGACATTTGGTGCGCCAAGGGGGTGGCATCGGCGCCAAAGGAGAGGGCGAATCCCAGCTCGAACAGGACAAACGTCGCATTCGCACCGCGATTGGCCGGCTCAAAGACCAACTCAAAGAAGTCCGCACCATTCGCTCCACCCAGCGCAAGGATCGCAAGCGCACCCCCGTTCCCAACGCCGCCATTGTCGGTTATACCAACGCCGGAAAATCCTCCCTCATGCGTCGGTTGACGGGTGCCGAGGTGCTCATAGAGGACAAATTGTTCGCCACCCTGGACACCACGACCAGAAAAGTGTCCCTCCCCAATCACCAACCGCTTCTGCTTACAGACACAGTCGGTTTTGTGCGCCGCCTGCCCCACCGCTTGGTGGAAGCTTTCCGCGCCACTCTTGAGGAATCCGTCCTGGCGGAGTTTTTGGTCCACGTTTTGGATGTTTCCCAGCCCGAAGTTCTCACATTTTACAAAACAACCATGGAAGTCCTTGCCGAGTTGGGTACGGACACCAAACGAATGATCCTCGCCTTTAACAAGGTGGACCAAGTGGAAGAACGCTCAAAACTGGAGCCCCTGCGCCACCAGTTTCCGGAAGCGCATTTTATTTCCACACACACGGGCGAGGGAATCGACGGTCTGGTGGAGCATATGGCGGAACTGGCCTCCAACGGTTCTCGTGTATGCACCCTTGAGTTACCGGCTGCCGCCGGCGACCGTCTTGCCCGTTTGCACAGGTCGGCACAGATTCTGGAGACGCGTTACGAGGAGGACCGCGTGTGTTTAGTTGCCGTGCTTTCACCCGCCATGCTCAGAGACTATCAGGACTGCGTGAAGGCATCCGAGCGGGAGGGGTTGCAGTGAAATCAAACCCGGGGCATGCCCCCCAAACAACCGCACCTGCAAGGTGCGTTCAGAAAAAGGATCCCACGATTTTGACGGGTTGGCGCGAAATCAGCTATACCAAGGCTTGATTCGTTTTTTGGGAAAAAGTAGATCATGAACCAGGACAGTATTGATGCTCAGAATACAGCCGCGACAGCGGTCAGTCCCGTTCTGACCCTTGAACTCGGCGATTTTTTGCACCGCATCCCCCCAGGCGCTCTGAATGACGGCCCGCATGTGCCGACCCAGCCAATTTCCTTCGATTTCAACTGGCTGGACGCCCGGGTTCAATCAGGTGACCCCACCGTTCCCCTCTCTGAAATCTATTCGAAGGTTCCAAAAATTTTCCGCGATCCAGAGTCTGCCCACAGTGCCGTTCCGATCCGTTTGCCTTACCTGAAAGTGACGCGCATGCTGGCGCAGCGCCGTGCGCAGGTAGCACTGGAAAGTCCCCCGGCAGACGCCAACATCGCGCAGGACGCTGCCCCAGTAGCCGCGCACACCCCGACGGAAAGCGCTGAATCCTCCGTCTCAATTTCCGTACCCTCCCCAGAAACGGCTGCAAAAACTGCATCGGAAACTGCGCTTGCCCAGCAAGCCGCGCAGGCTTTACCCGAGCAAACGCCTTCTCCTTCGGTGGTGGTGCTTGAAATTCCTCCAGGCACACCTGCGGTTCCCTCGGATTTGAAGCAGCCTTCTGAACCACTGGAGCAGAGTCACCTCAAGGAAATAGAGACCCTGCAACGCACCGCAGCTCAAGAATTGGAAAAGGAGCGGGAAGCGCGCATCAAGCTGCAGCACCAACTGGAAGACGCCCAAAAGGACGCCCAAAAAGCCCTGGCGGCGCTGGAAGAGGCAAAACAAGCGGCTCACACAGAAGCGGCCGCGGAACCGATAGCAAAAGGCCCCGCGGACGAAGAACTCTCGGATTGGGAATTGCGGGCTGTCAAACAGTTGGAAGAGGATGTCGAAACCTACAGGAAACGCATTCGCACTCTGCTCACAGAGCGCGACACCCTGCAGGAAAAGAACGCCCAGCTGGCACATCAGCTCCAAACAGCCGGCCAGCCTCAGGTGCTGATTACCGCACCCAATGCCGGCGGACCCGCCCCCGCGAGTCCAAACGAGCTGCAAAACAGAATTTCAGTTCTCAAACAGGAGCGTGCCGCTCTGGAGAAAGCGCGGCAAGAAGCCCTGCAACAATTGGAAGATGTCCGCTCGGGGAAGGCGCAGCTTGAAAGTGCCGTCGCCAACATGAGCACCGAAGCGCAGGCTCAGGAAATTCTGGCTCTGCGCCAGCAGCTCGAAAAGGCGGCTAAAGAGATTGAGCAGCTCAAAAAAGACAAGGAACTCTTGTCGGACATAAAAAAAAATGACTCCGACAATTCGGAGCGTACGTCGGCTGTAAACGATCGTACGGTTCAAGGGCTCCGGCGCTCAATTGACGCCCAGTCCAAGGCGGTCAGTTCGCTGACCCGGGAGCGGGACGCCCTGTCTGAGGAACGAGACGTCCTCACCAAGGATCTGGCGGCCTCCAAGTCCGCGCACCAGTCGGAAGTCGAAGGGATGCGCGGACGCTTGGAAACCGCGGAAAAAACGGCTGCTGAATTCCAAACCGTCAAAACCGCGGATATTGCCCGCATTGAAGAGCTCACCAAGGAGCGGAATCAATTGCGCCAGCAAATCAGCTCTCTGGAAAGTACGGTTCAAAATTTACAGGCGCAATTTTCCGAGTCCAAGAAGGCGCAGGAAGAATCGACCCTCAAATTTGATGCCGAGCAACGGCGCGCAGATGCCGAACTTTCAGCCGCTCGAGCCGCTACCGAGAGCGCAGTGGCGGCGGCTCATTTGGAGAGCCACGAAAAATTGGCGGATCTGGACAGTCAGCGCTTGAAGGCGGTTGAAGCGCGGGCCGCTGTGGAGGCGCGCGCTGCGGAACTCGACCGCGCAAAATCTGTTTCGGAAACACGCAACAAGGACCTTGAAACGGATTTAGAGAATCTTCGAAAGGAGAACCTTGAATTAAACCTCCGTCTTTCCGACATCCTTAAGGAAAAGGATGACGCCATCGCAGGCCTGCGTGAGGAGCACAAACTCACTCTGGACAGTTCAACCAGCATTCTCAAGGAGCGCCTGGAGCAGTCCGAAAAAATGCATTCCAAGGCGTTGGCCGCCGCTAAAGAAGGGGCTCAACATGCACTGGATGCCGCCAAACGCGCCCATGCCACAGAGTTGACACAGCTTCAAAGCGCGCTGGATACCGCAAAAGCCGACCGCCAACAGGCCACCGAAGCACTGCAATCCCAACTGGATGCCAGAATCGCCGAGCACCAGCGTTCGATTGACACGCTTCAAACGACGCAGGCGGCCACGCTGGAACTCACCAAAGTCCAGCACCAGCAGATTCTTGACGCCCTGCACCTCTCCCAGGAAGAAGCGCTGTCCGCCTTGCGTAAATCCAAGGACGACGAAATCGATGACATCGAAGCCGCCTCGAAGGAAACCATTCTGCGTCTGGAGGCCGAACGCAACCAACTTCTTACAGAACGCACACGGCAGCTGGCCGATATCCGCGCAGCCCAGGAAGAGCAGCTGGCCCTGAGCCGTGCCGAGCATGAAAAAGCCCTTGCAGCCGCACTCACGGAACGCGCTGCCGCCGTTGCCGAACGCGACCAGCGCTTAGCCGCCGTAAGCGGCGACCGGGAGCGCCGGATTGCGGAATGGACCACCCGCTACGAAGCGCTGCAGGCTGAACACGCCCGCGTCGTGGCCACACTCGCGGCGGAACGCGATTCCACCGTGCTTCTCAAGGACCAACAGCTGGCCGAAGCTCAGGCAGAACGCGACCGCCGCCTCGCAAAAGCAACCGCCGACCACCGCCAGACGCTTTCTAATCTTACCACCTCCAAGGATTTTGAGATCGCCAAGATCCGCGAAGAACTCAGTAGTGTCCGCGTGGATTCTGACCGCCTCCGGGCCGCTCTGGCTGACACAGAACGCCGCTATCCAGCGGAGATTTCTCGTCTTCGTGAGGATCTCGATGCGGCCCGTAATGAGTCCTCAGAACTCACAGGCCGTCTCGCCGCTGCCGAGAGCGACTCCCGCCGCCGTTCAGACCAGTTAAGCCGGGAACGCGAGGCGCTTCTGAACGAGAAGGTCACGCTGCTGGCGCTGCTCGAAGAAAACCGGGAAACCCTGAGGGCCCGCACTGAAGATTTTTCACGTCAAATTGAAGGAGTCACACGCCAGCGTGACGAATTCCGGGCCTCCGCCGAGACCGCACGCGCCACGGCGCGGGAACAAGCGTTTGCCTTGGAGCGCGAACGCAACGACCTTATCCGTGGCGATACGGAGCAACGCGAACGCATCGAACGCGAGCTCGCCCGCCTTCGCAGGGAGCGCGATGCAGCCGTGCGCCAGCGTGACGCATTGCGCGAACGGGCAGACGTTCTTTTGGAGCGGCAGCAGCATCTTTTGGAAGACATCTCCCGCACCAGTCCCCAAGTTTAACACAAGTCTCAGCCAGCGACACTCGGCCCGGTCGCGTTTTCGCGCCCCCAAGCGGGTCAACGTCACCGGGACGGTCCGCACTCCATCCCAAGGAGGGATTCAAGGTGGGAGAAAAACAACCACCATGGTGAGGCAGTTGCAGCAGGGCCCGCCGCCGGTGGAATGGCGGGGACCCCCGCCTCACTCACCCGCAGATCTCACACAGTTAGTGGCTTTGCAGATTTAATTTTGATGCTAGATTCGCCGCCCATGAAAGTTGCACTCATCACCGGAATCACGGGGCAGGATGGCTCCTACCTAGCGGAGCAGTTGTTGGATAAAGGCTACACCGTGCATGGGATGATCCGCCGCAGCTCTTCGTTTAATACGGGTCGCATTGATCATCTTCACGACGATCCCACCATTCACGGAAGCCGGTTCTTCCTCCATTACGGAGACCTCACGGACTCCAGTAATTTAAACCGGCTCCTCGAGCGTATTCAGCCTGATGAGGTCTATAATCTTGCGGCTCAGAGTCATGTCAAAGTTTCCTTTGACGTGCCCGAATATACCTCGGAGGTCGACGCCTTGGGAACGCTGCGTTTTTTGGATGCGATTAAAGAAGTCGGGCTGCGCGACAAAACCCGTTTTTACCAAGCCTCCACCAGCGAGCTTTACGGAAAAGTCCAGGCCGTACCGCAGGACGAAAAAACCCCTTTCTACCCGCGCTCTCCCTACGCCGTCGCGAAAATCTACGGCTTTTGGATGGTGGTGAATTACCGCGAGGCCTACGGCATCCATGCGTCCAATGGAATTCTCTTCAATCACGAGTCTCCCCGCCGTGGCGCCACCTTTGTCACACGGAAAATCACCATCGCAGCCGCTCGCATCAAGCTTGGAAAGCAGGAACAACTGCATCTTGGAAATCTGAACGCGAAACGAGACTGGGGCTTCGCGCCTGAGTACACGGAGGGCATGTGGCGCATTCTCCAGCAAGAGACGCCCGATGATTACGTCCTCGCCACGAATGAAACCCATACCGTCAGGGAGTTCGTGGCACTGGCGTTTGCGCATATCGGAATGCCACTGCGCTTCGAAGGAGAGGGTGAAAAAGAGGTTGGGATCGATCCCACAACGGGCAAAGTCATTGTTGCGGTGGATCCTCGCTACTATCGGCCGACGGAAGTGGATTTGCTGATTGGTAATCCGGCCAAAGCGGCGGCGAAACTCGGTTGGAAGCCTAAGACGCGCTTCAGTGATTTGGTCAAAATGATGGCCGAAGCCGACTTGAAGGAAATCAAAGGGCATTGATGTCACTGGCTCCGCAAAAAGGGGCGCAAACAAATCCAGTGGTTCCCGTTTGCTATCCCGGTCCCTTCACGTACATTTACCCCATGGCCGCGCTCGACGAAGCATCCTTTCAATATGCCATAGAAAACACCCAGGTCCTTCAAGCGCCCGAAAGACGCATTGATACCTTCGGCACCACTAGTTTCCGTTTCTTTCTGGTGTCTGAATTGATGGACTCCGTGGGGCAGGTCCG
This sequence comes from Chthoniobacteraceae bacterium, assembly GCA_947476255.1. Lineage (GTDB taxonomy): Bacteria > Verrucomicrobiota > Verrucomicrobiia > Chthoniobacterales > Chthoniobacteraceae > Chth-196. The sequence goes on from CANJPY010000001.1 coordinate 83,384, forward strand.
GGTGAGAGATGGGAGGCTGCACGCAGAGCGGCCGCAGATCATCGCCCCGGGGCACCTGCAAAGGCTTCTTTTGGATGGCTTTGGAGAAAAGGCCGAGCAGTTCATGACGTGGCTTCGGGATCATTCGAGTCATCTGGCCATTCTGAAATACGGCTTCCAGTTCAGAAAGACGGACGTTTCAGAACATGTGGCCCACAGTAGCGTGGAGGAAGTTGTGCAGAAGATCAAAGACCAGATCGACTACTCTGAGGATCCCTTGAGCGCGATCATTTTGGGCGTCGACGAAGGCTGGGAGGTCTGTTTGCTGAAATTTGCCTCAGACATGATTCAGGAATCATCGGGAAGCAATATGGGGGACTTTCGCAGGCGCGGACTGCTCTAAGGACCCTCCCGCTGAAAAGGACCCTCCCGCTGAAAAGGACCCTCCCGCTGAAAAGGCCACTCCCCCAGAAAGGGCCACTCCCCCAGAAAGGGCCACTCCCGCTGAAAAGGCCACTCCCCCAGAAAGGGCCCTCCCGCTGAAAGCCTCTCCCGCCGCGTTCAGATCAGTTCTGATTGGCTAAAATCCGTAGAGAGCTTTAAGAAGGCATAGGACACAATCCTTCTTCACATTGAGCGGCGGCGTTGCCTCCCACGAGGCGAGGGGCCGAGTTCTTTGGACAACCCAACCCACCATGCAGAGTCAGCCTTCCTTTCCAACCACCGTGGCGCGCTCGTTCGCGAGCGGGGGTGAGGCGTGTTTGCTCTGTATCGAGCCCTGTACGCCGTTGTGAGAGGCTTTCTCAAAGGCCTGTTTGTACTGCTGCTGACCACCGCCGTGTTCGGAGGCGGGGGCTATTACACTTACCTTCTTTATATCCATCCCGAAATCGAACTGGAAAAGGAAAAAACCTCGGGCGTCCAAGCGCAGCCTGCCTTCAAAGACCCGACCCTTGAGGAGTTTCAAAAATGCCTGCAGATAGAAGCTGTAGGAGATCCACTCGCCAGTCGGCGGTGCTTCGTCGAGTTTTTAGATAATTATCCAGACTCCTCCAAAGCCGACGAAGCGAGAACCCGCCTTGGAGCGATTCAATCCTTCCTGCTCTTTAGTCCACGCGCCACTCCTGAGAAACAAATCATCATCGTCAAATCAGGCGAGGTTTTGAACAAGCTGAGCCACAAACTCAAAACCTCCCCCGAACTGCTCCTCGCCATCAACCGCTTGGAGACACCAAACCTTCGTGTGGGACAACGCCTTTATTCTGTACCGTCCAACTTTTCAGCGCTGATTGACAGGGCGTCCTCCAAAGTCACGGTCCTCCGCGACAAGGAATTTTTCACGCAGTACCCCATCCTGGAAACCAAAGGCTCCGCCCATGTGGGGCCGCTCAAAAAAGGAGCGCCAACCATGCTGGCCGCGAAGGTGCAGGACAAACCAGGCTGGAAAGACAATGTGCGGCTTAATTTTGGGGAAAAAGGATTTGCTGAATCCACTCGCTGGGTGGTCTTGTCGCCGCCCAGCCATACCCTGTACAGTGTGTCCTCGAACTCGAGCGAAAACCCGCCCACACCGCCCTCGGGTTACGGCCTCGCGCCAGAAGCGGTACGTGAACTGTCGGCATTGCTCCGGAAGAACGATACTGTCACCATAAAGTGATTCTATGAAGCTGCAGCCCCTAGAGTTTGAAAAACCGGTTCTCGATCTGGAAGCTAAACTTGCTGACCTCAGAAGCAGTTCCGCCGCCAACGATATCAACATCGAAGCCGAGGCCGCAAAGCTGGAGGAGAAACTGGAAAAAACCCGCCACGAGATCTACACCAAACTCACTCCCTGGCAGAGGGTTCAAATCGCACGCCATCCCGCGCGTCCCTTTGCGCTGGATTACATGCAGCTGTCTTTTACGGACTTTGTGGAACTCCATGGCGATCGGTTGTTCGGAGATGACTCCGCAATGCCCGGGGGACTGGCAACCATCGGTAAACACAAATGTACGGTGATCGGCCACCAGAAAGGCCGCGATACGAAGGAAAATCTCAAGCGGAATTTTGGGAGCGCCCATCCGGAAGGATACCGCAAAGCTCTGCGTTTGATGCGCATGGGTGAGAAATTCGGACTCCCCTTCGTCTCCTTGATCGACACCCCTGGCGCCTACCCGGGAGTCGGCGCCGAGGAACGCCACATTTCCGAAGCCATCGCGCTCAACCTGCGCGAAATGATGGCCCTCAAAACCCCCACGGTTGCCGTTGTCATCGGCGAGGGAGGATCAGGAGGCGCTCTTGGGATCGGCGTGGCAGACCGCGTCCTAATGCTCGAAAACTCCTATTATTCGGTCATCAGCCCCGAGGGATGTGCCGCGATTTTGTGGAAACACCGCAAGCACGCTCCGGAAGCTGCAGAAGCACTCAAACTCACAGGGCAAGATTTGTTGGGCCTCGGACTTATCGATGAGGTCATTTCGGAACCCCTCGGCGGCGCGCACCAAGATCAGACCGCTGCGGTCCTCAACCTTCGTCTGGCGGTGACAAAACATCTGGATGAGCTGAGTGAGCAGCCATTGGAACAACTTCTTGAAACACGCTACGCAAAGTTCCGCAAATTCGGTGAATTTGCCGGCGCCTAGCTTAAGGCGTGCCGCTGAGATGCCTTCCCAGGCCAACCCCCGCTCACCTTCGCCCCATGAAGCGAAGTCTAGCCACTCTGTCCCGCGACATCATACGAAATCTTGGAGAAAACGGGCGATTTGACCCTGGGAGCGCACGCCACAGCTCCGCTCTAAAGTCCAAATAATCAGTGATTTATTCCGTCTGCGCCTCAGGCGAGCTTGCTGCTGCGCCAGAAACGCTGCGGAAGCGCCGCAAATCCAATCAGCAACAACTGGCTGGCGACAAACATCATCAACCAGGTGAATGCGGCTGACATGAAGCCATAGGAATGAAGGCCGATTCCCAACATGTTCACGCCAAACCACGACCACGCCGTCACAATGTTGCCGGCAATGGCCAGGCTCATTAAACCGCGTTCACGGGCAATCCCTCCCCAGCGCGCGTGCAGAAACAACGCGTTCCACAACACAATCATCAGGGCGCCGTTTTCCTTCGCATCCCAGCCCCAAAAGCGCCCCCAGGACTGATCCGCCCAAATGCCCCCCAAAACCGTCCCGACAAAGCTGAAGAGCGCGGCAAAACACACGATCCCATAAACCATCTTCACCAAGGACTTTGCCATCTCCGGCGTCAGGGCCCGCGTAAACACTCCCAGCGCGACATACAAAACGGCGAGAAGTCCGGCGACAAAAGTGCTGGAGTATCCCAGCGTCACCACGACCACATGGGTTGCCAGCCAGAAGTTTGTATCCAGCACGGCGCGCATCATTTCCATCGTGTCGCCACTCAGGGCCAGGTTGTGCGCAATGATCAGCGTCATGAAACCCGCCGTGGAGGACACAAGAACCCCGATCCCGTTTTTCCAAAACCGCTCCAGCAACAGTCCGAGCACGCACGCCCCCCAGCCGATGAAGACGGCGGAGGAATACAGATTCGTCACGGGCGGACGTCCTTCCAAAACCATGCGATAAATGAGGCCGCAGGAATGCACCAGCAACGTCGCAAGCGTCAGCCACCGCGCCGTCTCACGCAGGAACGCGAGCCGCTCTGGCGCGAGTGTAAAAATCAACACGCAAAGTCCGGCCAATACATACAGGACGATGGCCTTGTAAAAAGGCTCCAAATGATTGAACACCTGCTCTCTGGAGCACTTCTTGAGTACTTCGTGCCCGTAAGGCGCGAGTTGCTCCCGGTAAAGATCCACCGCCGCCTTAAACGCCACGGCATCGCCTTTCCTAAAAGCAGTTCCCATCGAGGCATAGGCGCGCAGCGCGGCCGGAACAGGCTCCCCGCGTGCTATGCGAAAAAGGGTCTCGTCGGTACGCATCCACCCTGCAATCCCCTCCGCAGGCTGCGGCGGAGGAATCACAAGCGAGGCATTAATCTCCTTCATGACCGAGGCCCGCTGCAGTTCGGTGATGAGTTTTTCCAACACCGCCTCGTCATAGGGCTGGCCCGCTTGTTGCGCCTTGGCCGCTTCACGCCCCGCAGGCACGGCCTCCACAAAACGCTGGAGTTCTCTTTCCCAATCCTTCGCATTTTGCGGCTGCACCGTGTTCTGGAGACGCATATACATGCCCACCGAATTCCAGAGCTGCAGCAGAGCCCTGTCGTAGGGTGTTCGAGCGGACTCCTCCACTGCCGAGGCCCGGCGTGCCTCTTCGCGGACTTCCCCCAACTTGGGAGCGACTTGGTTCCATGAGAAATGTTTCCCATCCGTCTGCTTGTTTGAATCAGCGTCCAAGGGCAGGCCCAAAAGGCCCTTCACATCGGTGTGCAGAATGCGGAATACCGGTCTGGTATCGGCAAGTTCCTGCTTGAAGAACATTTCGAGCAACCACTCCGAGGCGGTCAAGATTTTAGCCCCGCTCTCCCAAGGGGCAGTATTTACGGTCTGCTTCTCGCGAATCTGCAAAAGCGTGTTGCGCGCCAAAGAGTCCAACGGCTGGACGCGCCCGCCTGCAATGAGAGGAAGTCTTGCGAAGGCATTCACGGCCATCGCGCCTTCCTTGTCTGCGGGTGTCCGCCACGCGGAGAAAATCCAAAGCAGGGCGAACGCCGCGGTAACTAAAGGAATATTTTTTTTCATCGGCTCAGGCGGTTTCAGACGGTTGGTGCGGACGCGACAGCGGTCTTGGGGGACCTCGGTTTGGAAAGGAACCCCACCAAGTGATACAGGAACTGCCAGAGCATGCCCAAACTCACCACCGCACAGCCCAGATACGGCGTGATCCAGCTCGGATTGCGCACGACTTGCAGAACGCTGGTTCCCTTGCCTCCAGTCGGTTCCGTACGCCCCATCTGGTGCTGATAAAACGTCAGCCCCCCGTACCGCAGCGGATTGTTCATCGAGATATCCACCTCCCGCTTCTCCGCGCTCGTTGAATTTTCCAAAAACACGCGGCTTTGAAAGTTTTTCGGGATCTCCGTCCCTGCGTAAACCTCGTGCGTTGTTTTCACCAACTTCAAGGAAAACGGCTGGTAGTAACGTTCGTTTCGGAGGCCGATTTTGAAAGTCCGTCCCTCCACCGAAACTTCCTGCAGGTTCAGCCATGGCGAAACCACCCAGACCCCCAAGCTGGTGCCTTTTTGAAGCAATTCCACTTTCGCGTAAGGTGTATTCTGCTGATCCATCCCGCGCACTTCAGGCTGCGCAACCACCAGCGCCTGCAACCCAGCCCCCATTGAAGAGGAGGCAGGCAGCGCGTCCACGGCAACCGTTCTCCCCTCGGACAGCTCTTTGCCCACGTAACGCATCGAACGCATCCGGTCATTGGCCATCTGCATCGGCGGTATCTTTTGAAACGCATTGAGCATCTGACTTTTAAAGCGCTTCTTTAACTCTTCGCGCAGTTTCTCGCCGCGCGCCGGATCCGCCACAACCCGGGCCGCGCCAGCCACGATGTTTTTGTCGTTCTCTCCCACGGCAGCCAATGCCTGCTTCCATACGTTGAGGCGTCCCTCGTTCTCGAGCGCTTTTTCCGCTTCGCCGGGCAATAGTTCGAGCTGCGCGTACTTGGTTTCCAGCGTGCCCAGCGCGGTCAACAACTGAGTTGCAGCCTCTTTGACCGAAGGATGCGACAGCACTTCACAGTTTTCCCCAAACTCCGTGACGCGCAGCTCAAAAGGCACGTCCGCGCCCTGCAACGGCAGCTTCCGGCGCAGGGCCTTTCCGGTGAAGGAAACCACTTTCTCGCGCCCATCCGCTCCGGGCTCGCCGGTGACAACAAGTTCTACTTCGCGGTGCGCTTCGGAATAAGCGAGAGTCTGGCCCTCGCCCTGGTCAAAGCGCATGAAACTTTCCCGGGAAAACATATCCGTGGCCAGCTGCCCGAGCAAAAGCAGCACGATCCCAGCATGCGTGAGGTGGATTCCAACCTTGCCCCAGCTTAATTTGAACCGCTTCACATGCGCCGCAAGAAGGTTGATGAGGAGTCCGAAACCCAGCGTGTAACCGCCCGTAAAAACGGGGGGTACCCACCAAACGTCGCCGGGACGACGAAACACAAGGTAGCTCTTAAACCACCGCTCTTGTGCTTCCCACAGGCCCTCGTGCACCTGCGCAAGGGTCCCTAAAAATACCAGCAGCGTGCTCAAAACCAGAAGCACAACCGTCACTTTAAGTGATGTTAAAAAATTCCAGAGACGTTGGCTCATTATAAAAATAAATTATCGGACGCGTCGCGGTTGGAGACCTCGCTTGGGGGCTTTGGGGGGATCATTAAGCTAACCCGAAATCAATATAGAGATTAGCCTTTTCCCAAAACCTCACACTATAGGTCTGCAACCCAGATCCCTGCAACAGCAGTTTACCGACAAACCTTCCAACATCCGTGTAAACCGACCCTCACGGGCGCTTTCATGCCGTCAATAACCACCACTGTTTTCCTTGATAGCGGTATTTGAGTTTTTAGTTCAAAGCATTCCCCTCATTCAGGGTAGTTCCGTCTGTTATGCTTCGCTTCACCCCTGAGCGACAATTTCTGAAGGCCAGCTTGTTTCCACTCGCCGGCTTGCTGTGCTTGCTAGCAACCATTCTTGGGGCATCAGCCAGTTACGGAGAGAGCACAGAAGCAGCAACGCCTGTCAGTTTTCTCAATGAAATCATGCCCAGGCTCACCAAAGCAGGCTGCAACGCCGGCGCCTGCCATTCCAAACCCGAGGGGCAGAATAATTTCAAACTCTCCGTTTTTGGGTACGATCCACAACTGGATTTCAATGAGATCGTGAACGACGCAAGAGGGCGCCGCGTTTTCTTCGCGGCACCGGAGGAGAGTCTTTTGCTGCAAAAAGCCACCGGCAAACTTCCCCACGAAGGAGGCAGCCGTTTCAGTGAAGACTCCGAAACCTACAAAACGGTCTTAAACTGGCTGCGCCAGGGCGCCCCGTTTGACGGACCGGAAGTCCCCCGCCTTTCTGGGATTACAGTGAACCCCGGGCAGGTCGTTTTGGAACCCGGTGCCAGCGCTTCCCTCAAAGTCACAGCCTCTTTCTCGGACGGCAGTACCCGGGACGTGACCGCCATGACTCTTTATGCCTCCAACGACAAGGATCTCGTCTCCGTGGGCGAGACCGGCGAATTGCAGGCTGGCAAGAACCGGGGAGAGGCCGTGGTTGTCGCAAATTACATGGGCGCCGTGGCCGTTGTGCGGCCCGTCATCCCCCCTCACAAACGCCTCTCCGATGCCGATTTCAAAGCGGCGCCAGTGCAAAACGAGGCCGACCGTTTCATTTACAAGCGGCTGGAGGGACTCGGAATTCTCCCCTCAGGCTTGTGCTCGGATGCAGAGTTTTTGAGGCGCAGCACCCTGGATTGCATAGGCCGCCTGCCCACCGTGGAGGAGGCCACGGCCTTTCTAGCAGACGCCTCCCCCCACAAACGCTCGCAGTGGATTGGCAAAATCCTCGCAGATCCCAACTACGCCGACCACTGGGCCGTGAAATGGGGCGATCTGATCCGGCCCAATCCGGTGCGCGTCGGAGTGAAGCCGGTCTACCTGCTGGACCTCTGGCTGCGGGATGCGTTTCGGCAGAACCTGCCCTATGATGTCATGGTTCGTGAACTCCTCACCGCCCAGGGGAGTTCCCACAAGTCCGGTCCCGTGGCTGTCATCCGGGACAAACGAGAGCCCGTAGACGCGAGTGGTTTTGTCAGCCAGATTTTTCTCGGGGTGCGCATGGAATGCGCGAAATGCCACCATCATCCGAGTGAAAAATGGACCCAGGAAGACTACTTCCAGTTGGCGGCGTTTTTTGGAAAACTGCGCTCCCGCGGACAAGGCATTTCCGCACCCATCTCGGGCGAGGCGGAAATCTGGTGGTACGATGCCTCAGGCAAAGGTGTGACTCACCCTATTTCTGAGGCCGTGATGGTGCCCAAAGTGCCCGACGGCCCTGAAATCCCGTACGTTGAGGGAGTGGATCCCCGCAAGCAACTGGTGGAATGGATGGTCCGTCCCGAAAACCCCTTCTTTGCGCGCGCCATCGTAAACCGGATCTGGAATGAGTTTTTAGGCAAAGGCATCGTGGATCCGGTGGATGATTTCCGCGCGTCCAACCCGCCCTCCAACCCCGAGTTGCTGGACTGGCTTGCCGCGGATCTCACCGCGCACCATTACGACCTCAAACATCTGATGCGGACCATCATGGAAACTGCCGCCTACCAGCGCAGCAGCCTTCCCCATCCAAGCAACACGGCCGACCAGCGGAATTTCGCGCGTTCTCTGCGAAAGCGCCTCCCAGCCGAGGTATTGCTGGATGCGGTGGGAGATTTGACAGGCAGCCGCGAAGCCTTTGGAGGGCTTCCCCCGGGAGCGCGCGCCGTGCACACGTGGAACCACAGAATGGGTTCCGATTTTATGGACGCTTTTGGCCGCCCCAACGCCAGCCTCGAATGTCCGTGCGAGAGGGAGAGGAAACCCACCGTGGTTCAGTCGCTGCATTTGATGAATTCTCCGGCTCTTCAAACCAAACTCGCTGCGCCCAAGGGACGGGTTGCAGGTTGGGTGGCGTCCGCAAAGCCGCTTGAAGAAACGGTGAAGGAAATCTACCTCGCCGCCTACGCCCGCTATCCGGACCCGAGCGAGACGCAGGCGGCGGTGGCGCATCTCGGCAGAGAAGGCGCTTCAAGAAACGAGTCCATGCAGGATCTTGTCTGGGCGCTGGTCAACACGGCTGAATTTGTTTTTAACCATTAACGTCATGGAACCCTCCTTCAATTGCAATGGCATCGGCCGCCGTAATTTCCTCCAGCTCGGTTTCGGGGCGCTGGGTGGTCTTGGTTTCACGGAATTGCTGCAACGCCGCGCTGAAGCCGCGAAAGCCAAAGGCACTTCCACCAGCAACGTGAACTGCATTCTGATCTGGCTGGACGGCGGGCCCTCTCATTACGAGACGTTTGATCCAAAACCAGACGCCCCAGCCGATATTCGCGGCGAGTTTAAATCCATACCGACCGCCATTCCCGGCGTGCATTTCAGCGAAATCCTTCCGACCCTCGCAAAAATCGCCGACAAGTTCGCCGTCGTTCGTTCCATTTGCCACAAAGACCCCAACCATGGCGGCGGCAATCACTACTTGATGACGGGCGCCCCCACTCCCGTACCCGTGGGCTGCGGCGCCTTCGTGAGCTATCATCCCTCCTTCGGCTCGATGGTTTCCCACGAACGGGGCGTCCGAAACGGGCTGCCCGCCTACGTCAGTCTGCCCTCCATGGCGCGCTCCGGTGGTCCGAATTTCCTTGGCGCACAACACTCGCCTTTTGTGATTTCTGGAGATCCAAACCAGACTGGGTTTCGAGTGCGCGACGTGACGCTTCCCGCCGACATCAGCGAAGGCCGGGCATCGTCGCGCAACGCCCTCTTGTCTTCCTTGGACCGGATGCAGCGCATCCAAGAGGCCGCGGCTGAAGACCCGCTGGTCGGGTTCGACCAGTCTTACAAACAAGGCTTTAACCTCCTTGCCTCCCAGCCGGCACAGGCCGCGTTTGACCTCTCCAAGGAGCCGGAGGCCATCCGGAAACTATACGGGGAAACAGATTTCGGACAGCGCCTTCTTCTCGCGAGGCGGTTGGCTGAAGTCGGCGTTTCCTTCACCGTCGCCTACTGGGGCGGCTGGGACAACCATCGCACGCTCTTCAAAACCTACCGCGAAGGGTTTGGCCAAAAACTCGACCAAGGTCTGAGCGGCCTCATCATCGATCTCGAACAGCGGGGCATGCTCGACTCCACTCTCGTGGTCTGTCTCGGCGAGTTTGGACGCACACCGAAAGTCAATAAAGACGCGGGGCGCGACCACTGGCCGGGCGCCATGTCCGTCTTTATGGCGGGTGCAGGGATTCCAAAGGGAGCGATCATTGGCGCGACGGATCCCAAGGGCTATTACGCATCCGAAAATATCTACACGCCCGAAGACTTCGCCGTTTCCCTCTATTCCAAGCTGGGCGTTGATCCTCACCAAACCCTCCACACCAACTCCGGCCGGCCTGTGCAATTGGTAAACGGCGGGCGCCAGATCAAAGAGCTCTTTGTATGAGTTCTCTTTTGAGGCACCGGGGGGGGCTCCTGCTCCGCGTTGCCTGTGCTTTGTTGTTTTCGCATCACCACGTTGTGCAGGCTGCGTTCCCTTTGCTCACGGGCGTCACCCCTTTCGCGGCGAACCCGGGCAAGACTGTCCCAGTCAAGTTCGCCGGTAAACTGGACGGCAGGGCACGCCAGGTTTGGTGCGATGACCCGTCGATCGTTTTTTCCCTGCCAGATGCCTCTGGAAATGCGACGGTAACCGTGGCCCCAGACGCCCAGCCCGGGCTGCACTTGGTGCGTTTCCTCAACACGGAGGGCGCCACCTTGCCTATCCGTTTCGCCGTAGGCCCCCTGCCTCTGCTGGAGGAAAAGGAGCCCAACGATGAATTCGCTGCCGCCCAGCAGATTACGAAGCTCCCTGTCTGGCTTCAGGGCAGGCTTGAAAAACCCGGAGACGTGGACCACTTCTCCCTCGTGCTCAAAAAGGGAGTTCCTCTCCTGCTCAAGGTGGACGGATATTCACTCGGATCCCCCGTCGATCTGATCCTCCATGTGCTGGACCAAACCGGCAGCAAGGTCGCGACTTACAGCGATGGACGCAACCTGGATCCCGAGGGCATTTTTGTGCCTCCCGCCGACGGCCCCTATACCCTTCAGATCGCGGGCTTCGCTCATCCGCCAGGAATGGACGTCAGCTTTACAGGTTCTGCGGCATGTGTTTATCAAATTGCACTATCCCTTGGCCCCTTCGTCGACCGCATCTTCCCCGCAGCGGTCGCCCCTGGCGATAAAACGACGGCAGAGTTGCGGGGCATTGGCGTCTCCCCGGGTTCCCGCCGGGAATTTACTCCAGCGGATTTGGTGGGAATAAGAGAAGTCGCCACTTTGTTTCCAAAGGAAGCAGTAGCGCCGATTTCCGTGTTGCGCCCCCGCCACCCGATTGTCTCGCCCCCGCACGGTTCCTTGGAAGCACCTTTACTGGTGTCGGTGCCCACCGTGATTGCGGGACAGCTGGAAAAGGATGGAGTTGTCGCTGCGTACAAGGTGGCCATGAAAAAGGGCGAACGCATGGCCGCCCGTTTTTGGTCGCGCAGTCTGGGCCTTGGAGTGGAGGGGGATTTGTCGGTCAAAGGTCCCAGCGGCCAACAAATCGCGGCGAACGCGAATCCCGCCGATATTACTTCCGAGCCGAGTGTTGTGTGGACCGCCACCGTCGAGGGTGAATACACCCTCTTGATACGCGACCTCTTCAGTCGCGGCGGCGAACGCTTTGAGTTCCTGGCAGAAATCGCGCCGCCCACAGCCTCGTTTTCCGTGGAACTTCCAGACGGCAAACCGGCGCGCGTGGAAATGGGCAAGACTCTGGTGCTCAAGGCAAAAGTCGTCCTGAATGAGGGCTGGAAAGAGCCGCTCGTTCTGCGCGTTCAAGGCTTGCCGGACGGCGTGTTTGCCCCGGAGGTGCCCGTTCCAGAAAAAGGCGGAACTGTGGATATCACTCTCACGTGCGCTTCAAATGCCCCTGCGGGAACAGCGCCGGCAAGGATCTCGGTTTGGACTCAGGCTACGCCACCCGTTTTTGTAGAGGCGGCATATTCACTCCGTAATGAATTGAAACGCGGCGACTCCACCTCGGATTTTGCCCGGGATCTTTGGCTCACTGTCACTCCGCCCGGAGCGCCGCCGCCTCCCACTCCTGAAAAAAAGTAACAAGCTCCCATGCTTCCACGGATTTTATTTTCTGCGCTTGCTCTGGCTGTTCTCGGCCCGGCCACCGAGGCAGCTGATTCGCCTGCTGCGGCTGCTGCGGCTGGTGCAAACGCCCCTGCCGTCGCCGCTTTGGAGGTCTTTCGTGACGAATGTGTGGCGTGCCACCGCACCGGCAAAGCCAAGGGCGGCCTTAAACTCGAAACCTTGGAAACCATCAAAGCCGGCGGTGAATCAGGACCTGTGATCCATCCCGAGCGTCTTTCGGAAAGCCCTCTGCTTACGGTGCTCTCGTCCAAGGGAGACCCGCACATGCCTCCAAAAAAACAGCTCACCGACGCGCAAATGACCGCAGTACGCGCATGGCTGGAAGCTGGCACGCCGTGGGATGCCGCAGTCATGAACAGGCCTCCACGTAGCAAACCAATCGCCTTAAAACCCCTGCCCAATAGCGTCCACCCCGTGCTGGCGATCGCCTTTTCTCCGAACGGAGAAACACTCGCGGTGGCTCGAGGCGGAAATATTGAATTGCGAGACGCCACGGCTCCCCGTTATCCCGTCAAGAGCACCTTCACCGCGGAACCGGACACCGTTCAATCGCTGTTGTGGCTGCAGGATTCCCAGACCCTCGTCACGGGCGGATTCCGTCGAATCAGTTTTTGGAGCACCCCGGATGGAGGTTCGAAAGGCTCTATTGCAGAAGGTCTTAGCGGCGATGTCACCGCCCTTTGTTCTCATGGCGAAACGCTCTGGAGCGCCGATTCCCTGGCCAGTCGCGGCGGCTTTGTGCACCGCATCGCCTTGGCGGACCGCCGGATTCTTCAGACCTGGAAAGCCCACGACGATTCGGTCTACGGCCTCGCCGTTTCCCAAGACGGAACATGGCTGGCGAGCGCCGGCGCCGACCGCCTTGCGCGCCGCTGGAATCCCGCGACGGGCGCGCTCGCAGCCACTTACGAAGGCCATACCAATCACGTGCTTTGTGTGGTATTCGATCCCAAAAACCCTCGCCTTGCCACCACGGGGGCCGACCGCGAAGTCAAAATCTGGGACCGGGACAGCAGGGAACAGGACGCCGTTCTGGGGGACAAAAAGCAGGTAACGTCCGCTCTGGACTGGTCCTCGGATGGAAAGCGTCTTGCAAGCGTGACCGACCGCGGCACAGGTTGGGTCTTTTCGGAGATTCAAAAACACACTGGCGAACAAAGTTCGGCCACCTCCAAGATTCAAAAATTAGAAAAGGTGAACGCGGTGCTGCAGTGCGTCAGCGCCAACAAAGACGGCACCCGGGTGGCGGCGGGAGGGGCCGCCGGACAACTCTTCGTTTGGAACGGCGTGGACGGCAAATTAATTCCCCTGGATTGAGCCCATCCCCTCAAAAAACATGCGCCTCGGGAAAAGCTTCCCAAGGCGCACGTTACGTTTTTTAGAACCGGCGGGGCGGTTTAGTATTCCCGCTTGGTTTTGATGCCCGGCTCCGGCACTGGGTAGAGGCCCTTCGCATCCACCTGCACGGGAGCGGGCGAGTCCATCGTAAACTTATCGGCGTCCGGAGCATATTCATGCTCGTGGTTGAGCATCTCGTCGAGGGTCACCTCCTGGGCCGTGTGCGTGGCGTAACGCCCCATGGAGGTCACCACGCTGGCCATGACTCCACGTTCTACTTCGTTGTACGGGGTGTCATTACGAATGGCAGCCGTCAGATCCTGCCATTCATTGAAATACGGATCGTCTGCAATTTTGGGATCCGGCGAAGTCCACAGCATGTTCTCCTTTGTGGGAGACTGGCCTTTGTAAGTGCTGGAAGGACGACCGCAGTCCCCATTTTTAGAAACCACAGCCATCCCTTTGCTTCCGTGCGCGTAGCTGGAATAAATTGGCAGGGCTCCATTCATGCAACGACCGTCCATAAACAGCTTTGCCCCGTCCTCGAAGGTGTATTCGACGGAATACGAGTCAAAGTTCTGGTCGATATAGGTCTTGCCGCCGGGAGCCACGCGAGAGGTGCGCCCGCCCACGCCCTGACACTTCACCGGCCAGGCGTTCTTAAGCCAGCACAGATGGTCCACGTGGTGGATATAGAAGTCACTGAAGGCTCCGCCGCTGGCCCACAAGAAGCTGTGGAAGCGGGAGATCTGCCACAGCAGCTCGTTGGGATCGCCGGGCCATGGTTCCGAAAACGCAGAGCCAATCACACCCTGCATCCGGTAACCGCGCATGAAATTGATGTCACCGATTTCGCCATCCTGAATGCGCTTGTGAAGTTCCTGCATCGCATGGCTGTGCCGAGACATGAGTCCCACTCCGACCTTGAGGTTTTTCGCCGAAGCCTGCTTGCCGAGTTCCAGCATGCGGCGTGAGGTCGGACCGTCTGCCGTGATGGGTTTTTCCATGAACACGTTCAGACGCTTTTCAATCGCATACTTGAAATGCACCCAGCGGAACGCAAGCGGGGTCGTGAAGATGGCAATGTCTCCGGGGCGAAGCGCATCCATCGCGTGTTTGTAACCATCAAACCCAATGTATTTGCGGTCTCCCACATCGACCTGATCTTGAAATTTGGCGCTCAACGATTTAAAGCTGGTGTCAAGCTTGCGCTGAAAGACATCGGCCATCGCGACTAGTTTTGGGGCGCCAACCTGCGCCATCGCATTAACCGCGGCTCCGGTGCCCCGGCCACCGCATCCAATCAGGGCAATACGAAGCTGATCGCTGCCCTGTGCATGCACATGGGGAAGAGTAATGCCGGCCAAAGCGGAAGCGCCCAGAGTCAGTCCGGAGGCTTTAACAAAATCTCGTCTTGTGAGGGGGGATATATCTGTGGAGGAGTCCATCCCTGAAGTCTCCCAAGTCTCCCCGACCAGTGTCAACCACGCTCATCTAAATTGATCGGCATCGTTCAGATTGGAAAAAACGACTAAGAGATAGGGCGTGAAAGGATAGCTCGCCGCGCTCACCGCAGAAGGGCAGCCACCGCGCACGGAGATCGCAAGCGTGCGCTGTACCACTACTCCACCACTACTCCACCACTACTCCACCACTACTCCACCACTACTCCACCACTACTCCACCACTTACCACTTCGACTCGAATGCCCTCCGAGAGCGAGTCTGGCGGGTTCACAATCACGCGCGACTCCGCGGTGACCCCCTCCAACAGTTCAACGGAGCTGCCAAAATCCCTTCCCAGAGTCACTTTCACAAGCCGCACCACACCGCCGCCGTCCACAACCGCCACCTGGGCTCCCTCGGACCGAAAAATAAGCGCATTGGCGGATACCGTCAGGGGGGCCTCCTTCTGGGCGCTCGGAAGCAGCACTTGCGCGTAACTTCCCGCCAGGAGCCTGCCATTGGCATTGTCCACTTCCAACTCGGCCAGAAGAGTGCGCGACGCGGGATCAATAGATCCCGCCGAACGGACTATTTTTGCTTTGAACGTCTCGGAGCGCAATTCCGGCAGGGCGATCTCAGCATCCTGCCCGGCCTCAATACTGCGGGCATAAGCTTGAGGCACTCGCACAAAAACCCTTAAGCGCCGGGTTTCAGATAGTTTGAAGAGCTCTTTGGAACCGCCAGCCTCCACCAGTTGCCCCACTTCCAAGCGACGCGCCGTAATCGTGCCCTCGAACGGAGCTGTTATCGTCGCAAACTTCGCAATCTGGTTAAACCGCTGCACCTCGGCGCGGGCAGCGTCCGCAGCCGCCGTTTTAAGCTCCAAATCCGCCTTTTTTTCGTCGGCTTCCTGTTTGGAAGCCGTGCGCGCTTCCAGCAGTTCTTCCCAACGGCGGGCCGTGGTGGAGGCCAGATGTCTGGCGGCCTCCGCCAGCGCGAGCTGCGCCTCCGCGCGAGCGCTTTCCCTCTGCAGTTCAGGAGTATCGAGCTCCGCCAACACCTGACCCGCAGTCACGTGGTCCCCCATGTCCACGCTCCAGCTCCGAACATAACCCGGCACCCGCGCCAAAATGGACGCCTCCGCCGCGGGCTTGAGTTCGCCCGAGAGGGACAGAACCGCGGAGGCCGGCGCAGGGGCAGGCCTCGCCACTTTGACACGAACAACGGCGAGATCCTTTGTATCCGCCACCACAACCTCCTGTTGCTTAAGTTTGGGGAGCCAGCCCCAGTAAAAAGCGCCCGCTCCCAGAGCCGCGATCAACAACAGCACGGTATAGAATGCACCCCCGGAAGTCTCCGTCAGCTCTGTAGATGCAGAATGTTCTTTAGCGGCGTTCACAATCGTTCGTGGTAAGAAAACCATCGGGCTCCACAAAAATTGTGGTTTTTTGACAGACGCCAGCGGGGGAGAAAGCGTCTTTCAGTAGAAACTCCCGAGACATTGACGCTAAGCCCACCGGGTGGTTGGATCAAGGCACATGCTTCGACTCGCGCTCAAAATGCTTTTTGGCGACCGCGCAAAATACGCGATGCTTGTTTGCGGACTTAGCTTTTGTGCGCTTCTGATGTCCCAACAGACATCCGTGTTCTGTGGACTGCTCCTTTGGACCACGGCCACGGTCCGCAATATCCGCGTCCCCATTTGGGTCGCCGATGCCAAGGTGGAACAGGTCAACGAGGTGGTCACCATGCGTGAAGTCGAAGTCCAACGCGTCCGCTCTGTTCCGGGGGTGGACTGGGCGGTTCCCTTGTTTTGGTCCATCCTCCAAGCCAGGCTTCCGGATGGCACCTTTCAGGGCGTACAACTGACCGGCCTCGACAGCGCAAGCCTCGTGGGACGCCCCGCAAAAATGCTGGAAGGCAGGATTGAAGATTTGCAGCTTCCCAACGCGGTGATTGTCGACCAAGTGGCGATTGAAAAGTTCGCCAAACGCGGGATCCGCCTCCACGTCGGGACTGTTTTTGAAATCAACGACAAGGAAGCCCGCGTCGTGGGCATCTGCGAAACGGAGCGGTCTTTTCTGGGCCAGCCGTATGTCTTTACCACGTACTCCCGGGCGCTCCAGTACGCCCCTCTACAGCGTAAATTACTCTCCTTCATCTTGGTACACCCCAAAAAAGGGACGCCTGTCCCCGAATTGGTGCATCGCATTTCCACCCTCGGCGGACTGCGCGCCTTCAGTTCCGACCAATTCGCCTGGGACACCTTAATCTGGTACGTGCGTAACACAGGCATCCCCATTTCATTTGGCACGGTGGTGATTCTGGGCATTGTGGTCGGCATCGCGATTGCGGGCCAGACCTTCTATCTCTTCGTTCACGAAAACATGCGCTATTTGGCAGCGCTCAAAGCCATGGGGGCGGGTTTCAGCGTGCTTGCAAAGATGGTTGTTCTGCAGGCATTTACTGTTGGCTTTATCGGCTACGGACTGGGGGTCGGCCTGGCGGCGCTTTTTGGAAACGCCGTTTTGCGCAAAGGACAGCCGCCCTTTTACATGCCCTGGCAGATTCTGGCGTTTACCGGCGTTGTCATTATCCTCATCTGCCTGTTTTCCGCCCTTGTGGGGCTCATTAAAATCGCACGCACCGAAGCGGCGATGGTCTTCAAATGAGCACGCCCCCCTCCATGGATTACGCCGTCAAAACCACGGCCTTGGGAAAGACTTACGGCAAAGGCGACAATGTAGTGCAAGCGCTCAAAGCCGTCGATTTTGAAGCCCGTTGCGGCGAGCTCCTCATGATTGTCGGCCCCTCCGGTTGTGGCAAAACAACGCTTTTAAGCGTCATTTGCGGGACCCTGCACTACGACACGGGCTCTGTGAGCGTCTTCGGACAAGATCTCGCCCGTTTGAGTTCAGGTAAATTGACCGCCTTCCGCGGTAAAAACGTGGGTTTTGTCTTCCAGCAGTTTAATCTCATTCCAACCTGGACGGCATTGGAGAACGTGACGGTGCCCATGCTCTTGAATGGGAGCTCGCGCGCCAGCGCCGAAACAGCCGCCAGCGCGCTTTTGAAAGAAGTGGGTATAGGGGACAAGCTCAACGCACTCCCCTCCGAACTGTCAGGCGGCCAGCAACAACGTGTGGCCATTGCAAGGGCGCTAGTGCACGAACCACGCCTCCTCATCTGCGATGAACCCACGGCCGCCCTGGACGCTGCCTCTGGAAAGAAAGTCCTCCAACTGCTCAAGGAACGCGCCTGCCGCCCTGATCGCGGAGTGATTGTCGTCACGCATGACAGCCGTATTTTCCCTTTTGCCGATCGCATCGCTGAAATGGAAGATGGTCAAATCAAGGCCATGCACGGCCCGGGAGAATGCCAGTCTCTTTATGTTTAAACGGGTTTCATTTTTCGTTGCGCTCGCGGGCATCGGCCTCGCCGCAAATCTGGTACGCAAACAAGACGTCGTCCTGCCGCCAGTGGCCCCATTGGCAGAACCCGCTTCGGCCCCCTACCGCGACTCCATCGGTGCGCGCGGCATCGTGGAGGGCGTCGAGGAGAACGTACGCATCGCCCCCGCCGGCGCGGGTTTGGTGGCCTCGGTAAAAGTCAAAGTCGGCGACGAGGTTTCCGCAGGAGATGTTCTTTTTGAACAGGATACGAGGGACGCAGAAGCGCAGATCGCCGTCCAGGAAGCCACCGTCCTTGCGATTCAGACCTCCATCGTCGAAGCAGATGTCGCCCTGGCAGACAAGCAGGACCAATGGGACCGCGTGGTCCAGTTGCGAGAAAACCGCGTCGTCAGTGTGGATGAAAAACAGCGCACACAGTTCGCGCTGCGCGCAGCCGCGAGTCGCGTCGAATCTCGCAAAAGCGACCTCGCAGCCGCGCGAGCGCAGGCTGCGCGCGCCAAAGTGCAACGCGAACTGCTGTCCGTCCGGGCTCCGCGCCACGGAACCGTCCTCCAGGTAAATATTCGCGCCGGTGAATATGCCGTCCCCAGTGCTGCGGAGGTCAGTCTCCTTTTGGGGCGGACAGACAGTTTCCAATTGCGCGCGGATGTGGACGAAGACAACGCCCCCAGAGTCAAACCCGGCTGCTCTGGCGTGGCTTTCATCAAGGGATCCCGTCAGAACTCGATTCCCCTGCGCTTTGTACGAATAGAGCCCTATATCTTGCCAAAACGTTCCCTTACAGGTGAAAGCGGCGAGCGCGTCGACACCCGGGTCCTGCAGGTGATTTTTCAATTCGATCGCGGCACCGTGCCGGTCTATGCAGGACAACAGATGGACGTGTTCTTGGACGCCAAATAAACCTCTGGGGCCCAGACGACTCACTCCTTTTGGGCGGGATCAGCGCCTCAAGGAATTCCCCTGCCCCACAGGGAAGCACCGGACTCGACTTGTCAGACCCACCGAAAGTTCCCGGCCCCCGAGGCGGCTCAACTCGACAACATCGAGCGGTTCGAGCTTGCACAATTGCGAACGGCCCTCAATGATGCTCGACTCTTTTCAAAACGGATGGGTGCCGGAGTGGTCGAACGGGCTCGCCTGGAAAGCGTGTGTACCTCAAAAGGGTACCGAGGGTTCGAATCCCTCCCCATCCGCCATATTTTATTGCTCCCCAAGCACTTGGGGGTTACGCCAAACCCGGCAGCCGCCGGAAGCACTGGGCGCAGCCCCCCGCAATTTGAGTCCTACGTCTGTTAAGGGTTCGTAAAAGCTGTAAACGTTCTGTTTTTTCAATGCTCAGTCCGCGGCAGTGGTTCGATTCCTGCTCACTATGTTCCCGTCGGCACTCCCTCATCTCGCTTCCCTCCCCTCCCTATGAAAAAAACGACTAAATCTGACGTTTGGAAAAAGCGGCTCGCGACCTCGGCCGCTGTGGGTTTATTGGGCTCCGTCGGCTACCTGGCTGGAAGCCATCTTGGGCAACCCCTTTCCCTCCAGACGTCTCCGTCAAACACACCCACCCCTTCAGCGCTGCATCCAAGCGCGCTCACCTCGAAAAAACCGACTGCAGATTCGTCCTCGGGGCGCGGCACGCAAGCCCCCAATCCCTCGGGAAAAGCCCCCTTCGCAGTGCTTCCAGCAAAAGGGGCCCCTCAGGGAGAACTGCTGCCCGCCGCGGCCGAAAATCCTGATGCCGACAAAGGCCGCGTCGTGAAGTTGGATTTATCAAAAGTGAAGAACTGGGCCGGGTTCAAGCAGGGCGACCAGATTGCACTGCCCACCGCCTCCGGTGAAGTCCTCGAGGGGACGATCAACTTGGTGCAAGAAGACGGGGCCTGGCTCCGTATGGGTGGCCTACTCGCCGATGGCAAAGGCAGCTTCAGCCTCAACACAAACTTCGATGAAGCTTCCGGGATGATCCTGCTGCCGGAATCAGGAGTCGGGTATCAGATCCAAATGGATGGCCCGCAACTCGTCTTGGTGGAAAGGCGCCTGAGTTCCTTGGTTTGCTTTCCTGCAATCAAGGCCTCTTCGGCACTCGCCGCCTCAGACAACGCGCCACGCCAAGCCGTTCCCACTGCGGTTGTCATTCCCTCGGTGAACACCCGCCCGGGCGCGCGTGGCGTCATTTACGTCGATTTCGATGGAGAATCGGTCACCGACCCCGTTTGGAATGGAGGCCGTACCATTAACGCGGCGCCCTCCTCTCTCTCAAGCGACCAGATCGTGCAGGCCCTCAATAACGCCGCGCAAGACTGGGCGCCCTTTGACGTCACCTTCACCACCGACGCCGCGCTGTATGCCGCGACGCCCGCCGGTTCAAGAATGCATGCCGTTGTCACCCCCACAGATAGCGCCGCCCCCGGTTCAGGGGGTGTGGCGTACGTGGACAGCTGGAGCGGGGCCGGACGGGGCTTCCGCTCAGATGTGGTCTGCTGGATTTTCAATCAAACCGTAAAGAATGTGGCCGAATCGTTGTCCCACGAAGTTGGACACACCGTCGGACTCAACCACGACGGCCAGGTTGGCGGCTCGGAATATTATTCCGGCCATGGCGGAGGCCTTTCCACACCAACGAGCTGGGCGCCGATTATGGGCGCCGGATACTCAAAGAGCCTCGTGCAGTGGAGCAAGGGTGAATATGCCAACGCCAACAACAAGGAGGATGACCTGGCCACCATTGGCAAGGCAGCCAACCAATTCGGCCTCGTCAAAAACGAACTGCTCAACGGCGTCAGAGCCCTTCCAGTCACGGGAAGCACTTTCCTGGCAGACGGCCTCCTGCGCAGCGCCGACAGCGTGGATACGTTCAAATTCCGCACCACTGGCGGCCAACTTCTGGCTTCCGTGCGCCCCTCTACGGAGGAAAGCGATCTCGACGTTCAACTCGAACTTCAGAACTCTTCCGGCGGCACTGTAGTTCTTTCCAACTTGGCAGACGCGCTGAGCGCCTCCATTAACAAAGCCATCACAGCCGGAGAGTACAGCCTCGTCGTGCGTCCCGCAGGCATGGGAACAAAAGCGGCAAATGGATATACCGCAGGATATTCCTCCTATGGTTCGGTAGGCAGGTACACTCTCTCCGGGTCCCTGCAGGGGATCATCTCCGTCCCCATCTTTACCGCACCTTCCACGTTTCTTGGCACTGCCGGCCAACCCCTCAGTTATACGGTCAGCGTAAGCGCGGGAAGCACGGTCACCTTGGCCCCAGGCAGTCTTCTGCCTCCCGGCCTTTCCTTCAACACGCAGACCCTCGTTTTAAGTGGGACCCCAACGCAGGCCACTGGCACTGGCACCCCCGGCACCGCTGACGGCCCCGGCCTGCTCAAGCTCGTTGCCACCAACGCCACCGGTTCTGCAGCGATGGACATCGTGATTCACATTTCCAAGGCCGGCCTCCCCTTGGCCGACGCTCTGCTTGGCAATGCCGCGGTGACCTCACCCACTGCCCCATGGAGCGGTGTGAGCCTTGTAAAAGCAGACGGTACAACGGGTACTGTCGCCCAAAGTGGAGCGATTGCCAATGACGGTGTCACTTCATTGCGGTTTGACTACACCTACCCAAAACCTGCCACCCGCGGGGCCTCACCTTCAAGCATTCTGACCTTTTACTGGAAAGCCTCCACAGAAGCCGCAAGCAGGTTCTACTCAAAGGGCGATATGGTCCAGTGCCGCGTCGATGGAGCTCTCCTTAGGGATTGGGAACAGGGGACACCGCTCATCCTCAGCGGCGAAACCGGTTGGATGAAACAAACCGTGCGTCTCCATGGATACGGCACGCGGAGAGTGGAATTCGTTTACTCCAAAGACGCCAGCCTCAGCGCCGGTCAGGATAAAGTTTGGGTCTATGTATCCGGCATTGGGCAGCCTCCAATGGTCAACAGTTCGCCTGATTCTCTCAAACTGAGTCAGGGAACCACCTCCTTTACCCTGAGCGCAGACATCTCCGGGGCGGATTCCCTCGTCTGGAAAAAAGATTACGCGACGCTCGTTAGCGGTTCCTCGGGAACGGGCAGCAGCATCATTGGCGCCAACACCAGCGTTCTCACCGTTTCAAACATCTCGGGCGCGGATGTGGGCGCATACTGGCTCGAAGCTAAAAACGCTTACGGCCAGGTAATTACCAGACCGGCGCAGGTTCTCATCGCCTCCCCTCCCGTCATCACTCAGCAGCCAGCGGCACCTCTGGATCTAAAACTCGGAGACCCCTTGCTCCTTACCGCCGAAGTGGGTGGAGGCGACCCCATTTATTATCAATGGATCGAGGATGGCATCGCCACTCGCTGGAGCGTTGCATGGTCTTCCTCGGTGAGTTTTTCGGTCCCCAAGACCACGGCTGCCACTCCGGGTAAGTATACGCTGGTCGTTCTAAACCAGTTCGGCAAAGTCACCTCGGAGTCTGTCACCGTTGCCTTCACGACCGCAACCATCGGCGCGCCGAAAGCTCGGATCCTCTCTCGCTCGACCCACCACGCAGACTGAAAGCGTGGGCGCCTCCTGCCATCCCAACCAACCTCCTCCTCCGACTGCATCAAACTCGGCATTGCCGTACACGCCGGTGCGCGGGGCCGTGGTTGGCTATGGATCGAGCGCTCCAAGCATCTTCTCGGCGACGAACTGGTTGCCCGCTAAGTTCAAGTGAACCTGATCGCTGGTGAGGATTCCCTTTTCCTTATCTTCCGGATTGTGAAGCGCGATGTAGTCAACGAACGCCTTTCGCAGGTCACAGAGTTGGAGGTTTCGCTCTTTGGCCAGGCTGCGACTCAGATCCGAGTATTCATCGAGCTTCGCGTCGGGAGGGTTGCTGCCGTGTTTCTTTTCGCCAATGACACTAGGGGTGCAAAGAATCACGCGCGCGCCCCCTGCCTGAATTTTGCTGATCACTTCCTTAAGCCCAGAGGTAAAGCTGTCGGGCGTGGTGCCGCGGTTCGGGTCTGTTTGGCCGCGCCAAACATCATTGATTCCGATATAGATCACGACAATCGTCGGTTCCTTGGCCACGACGTCCTTCTCGACACGGGCCTGCAGGTCTGGAACTCTGTTGCCGCTGACACCCGCCCCAAGGCACTCGATTTTAAGTTCGGGATATTTTTTATCCAATGAACTTCTGATCATTGTGATGAAGCCGTTGAGACCCGCCCCTCCCGCAGTAATCGAATCGCCGAGGAACACGATGCGCTCGCCCTGCCTCAGGGGCGTCTTTTCGGCTTCGGATGCAATCGCGGAAACGAACAAACCGAACGTGATCAAAGCGGCGGTGGTGAGGCGAGTGGGACACATAGGGGCGCTAATGGGCAGATGGCCTGAGGTTGTCGACTTGCGCGACATCCCATGATCTTAAGTGCGATGACAACCCCCAGGACATCCCAATCCACCGCCTCCTGCGAAGGGATCAAACTTGGCATCATCTAACCGCCAGATTTCGAATTGAATCCAAAATATCGGGACTTCCGAGGATTCGTCCAAAGCACGGCGTGAGCCGGCCGGCAAACGGACTTCCTTTGGTGCGGGGCAAAAGAGGAAGTTCAAATTTAGCGCGTTGTGCCGACGCGCTTTTGAAACCGGCGACACAATACACTCTGGTCGTAGAAGCTGCGTTTAACCCGCTGGGCAAGGAAGCCTTCCTCCCCCCCATGCGCACGCAAAAAGGAATTGCTTATCGATATTTCGGGCAGTCAAATATGTCAGATCAGGGGGCAATGAGGTGTAGTGCTGCTGCACCACCTGTGAGAAGAGCGGAATCAATGCGTTGATCAAAGGTGGCCAGTTTACTTCCATGCTTCACGGCGAGGGCGAGAAGGTAGAGGTCCGTGAGCTGCTGTGACTCGGGGAGGCTCGGAAAGGCACGAGGATCCGCGAGGGAAATGTCGTCTGGCCAAAATTGGTGACCAGGAGCGGCGCGAAATGTATTTAGTACCCGCCTTGCTTCTGCCGTTGACCCCGGTCCGTGGGGATAACTGTTTCCGCCGAAAATGCGGATGAAGGCGTTCTCGGTGAGCGGGCAGGTGGCCCAGCCTTCCAGGGTGGCGCACTTTTCAAAAAACTGCAGGGCCGCAACCCTATGCGGATGATTGGCGTCCCCTAGCGCAATCAGCACATTGACATCTAGAAGGTAGATCATGCGTTTCCCGTGGCGACGGAGATGATCCTAGCGTCTTCTTCTTCATATTGATGATCGACAAGACGCTGAACCTGGTCGGTCGGCAGCGCTTCGGAGCGCTTTTTTAAACTCAGGATGCCAAACGGCCCCACTTCGTAGGGGCTGTCCGGCGCGAGAGTTTCCAGCGGAGCGATTTCCCTGCGAAGGGCGTGCTCCACCATGGCCTTGAGGGTGGTTTTCCGCTGGGCAGCCAGCGCTTTGGCCGCGATCAACAAGGTGTCGGGCAAATCAAGCGTGGTTTTCATGATATGGGTTACGATATGGAAATATGGCTGACTGTAAAGCCCTGTTCTGGCTCTCGCGCTTTAGCGAGGTCGCTTCGTGAGCCATATCAGTGTCGCGTAAGCCCTAAGATACGCGACACCCCGAAACCAAGAGCGCCGCTTCTGACCGCGATGAGGACGCGCGGCGCGAACCTCAATCGAAAGGCCGCGCGCGGCCTATTCGCGGGACGCGTTAAAAATGCACTGACAAACAACATTCGCGCTAATACTTTATAGTAAATCTGCATTTACCTGCCCGATGCCCACCCCCACCATTCCATTCTGGGATATCGAGATCACAGAGGACAACGCTCCCCGGTGCAGCTTCAAGCTTCAGGAGGGTTTGCTTTCGCTCGGAGCCTCACGCGATTGCGAAATCGTCAGCAGCGCAGCCGGCGTTGCCCCGCGGCACGCTGAGTTTTCGGTGAACGCCGGCGTCCTCCAATTGCGCATTCTCGACGGCGTCCCGCCCGTCCACCTCAATGGCGCCCCCGTGCGAGGCCCCGTCGATGTCCCCTGCCCGGCAACCCTCCAGATCGGCGCCCTGCGCGCGTTCATCACCCACTCCGGAGCAGACACAGCTTCCGGACGGAACGCTGAGTCCACGCTCCGAATCATCCACCCGGTGAGCCACTGCGCCCCGCAGCGCACGGATCCCGACACCCTCGATGTCACGGGCCGGATTGTCTACCACCTGCCGGACGCAGAAGAAGCCTCCCCCGCAAAACCGCTTTCCCGCCACCCCGATTTTCAGAGTCAGCAAACAGCCCCCTTGTTTTCCGGCGAAAGCACCATGGCGTTTTCCATGGAATCCCTGGACCTTGAGATCGCAGACAAGGTCCCGGTACGCATCGAGTACGAGGTCAAAGGCGAAATCGCCCGGGGCGGCATGGGGAAAATCTACTCCGCCGAGGACGCCGAACTCGACCGTCTTGTGGCCCTCAAGGTCAGCACCGCCGGCGACCCCGGCAGGAACGCACAGTTCTTCCGCGAAGCCAAGATCCTCGCGGCACTCGCGCATCCCAATATCGTCCCGATCCACAACCTCGGGGTCGACGCCGAGGGGCGTCCTTTCTATTCAATGAAACTGATCCAAGGGCGCACCCTGCAATGGATCCTTAAACAGCTCGCCGCCGCGGCCCCTGGAGCCGCGTTGGTGTACACCCGGGCGCACCTGCTGGATGTTTTCCGCAAGGTTTGCGACGCCGTTTCGTTTGCGCACTCCAAGGGATACCTGCACCGCGACCTGAAGCCCGAAAACATCATGGTGGGTGAGTTCGGGGAAGTGCTCGTCATGGACTGGGGGCTGGCGAAGATCATCCGCAGGCACGGCGCGGGAACGGCGAGTCAAGGGTCGGAGGAGCATGAACCGGATTCCCTGCCCTACATCGAGGGCACTCCCCAGTACATGTCGCCCGAACAAGCAAACGGGATGTTCGGTGGACTGGACGAACGCTCCGACATCTATTCGCTGGGCGGTGTGTTGTACGCCATACTCACCCTGCGTCCACCGGTGAGCGGTTCCTCCCTGAACGAAGTGCTTGAAAAGGTGCGCAACGGCGAAACCACCACCATGGCGCTGCCCCAAGGTTCAGTGACAACGATGGATCCGACGCGCGTCTCGGGGGTGCCGGAGGCCCTGCGGGCTGTCACGCACAAGGCACTGGCGCGAGAGAGGGAGCGCCGTTACCAGAACGTGGAGGCGTTTACGGCGGATATCGAAGCGTACCAGAACGGGTTCGCCACGAGTGCTGAGACCACTGGCATCGTGCGCCAGTTTGTGTTGTTGGTGAAGCGCCACCGCATCGCCTCTGGATTTGCAGCCGCATTGCTCGCAGGTGCCGTGGTTTTCACACTGCGGCTGGCGGCCAGCGAACAGCGGGCGAACGACAATGCTCTTTTGGCGCGCAACGAGGCGGCCAGCGCTGCGGCGCATGCGAGGCGCGCGAGCGAACAATCCGCGATTGCCAGTGCGAACGAGCAACGCGCTCTCGAAAACGAGGTGCGCGCTGTCGCCAATGAACGCAGGGCGCTGGAGCAAAAGGAGAGTGCTCGCAAATCCGCGGCTCGCGCACAAATCGCGCTCGCCGAGGCCGCCGAACAAAACCTCAACGCGCACGGAATCCGCTCTGCCCTCGACGGGGTAGACGACGATCTTCAAGGCTAGGAGTGGCGTTATTTAAAAGGCGCAAGCAACTCCGCTGCCTGGACACGCGAGATCAACAGCGCCGAGTACCCCGCCCTGTTACCGCATCCCGAATATTCCGGCGTCCTCCTTGCTCTCCACAAGGATGGTGTGCTCCGGTTCATCGACCTCACCAGCGGCTTGGCCCAGGACATCTGCAAGATTCAAGATACACGAAATCTTGCATTTATGGATGGATTGGCAATCACCTCTGATGGAAAGACGGCCGCCATCACCACGCGCAACACGGATAAAAACGCCCCGGGGAAAAACACCGTTCAGATTCACCTCGTACATCTCGAAGACGGGAAGCGAGTTCCTTTGAATGAGTCTCCTTCCGGCACGGGCTCCCGAGATTTGGCGTTCAGCCCCGATGGAAAATTCCTTATGGAAAGGTACGGCAACCGTCAGGCAACCCTGTTCGACACCGAAAGCAGCGCCGTTTTATGGAGTAAAACCGGAGGTTCGTTTGAGCTGTATCACTTTCAAGCGACTGGCACATGCCGCTACATCAGCGCCTCAAGAACGTACGCGCAACTTGCTCCCCAGACGGGCTTGGATCGCGGCACCATGAGCAAAGTTCCATTTAGCATCCCCACTTTTGGGTTCCTATGCGATTCTAATGCCAACCAAATACTGTACCATGACTACGGCATCATTCGAAAATTCAACATGCTCGACGGCCAGGTTCTGTTTGAAAACCGCCTGTCCATCGCCATCGGCCAGTGGCGGAGCGTTCAAATATCGTACGTGGATGGATACAATTTGACGGTTTCTCTTTCACCAACAATCGACAACGAGGCGACTCTGCAAGTTTGGGACGGAGCGCAAGGAACCCTGGTCAAATCGATTCCTATCGAAATCCCGGGATCCAACAGGGGAGGCTGGAAGCTTTTGGCACATTCAAAGTGGCGGCACGTCGCCATCATGCGCGGAAACACGATCAAGGCATGGCCGATTCAAAACGTCCGAGAAGATTTGTTTGTTCCCATGGAGGGTCACATCTCCCATGGATTTGCTTTCGGGAGCGCTCCCGACAGTTTCATTTATCAAAAACCACGCCGTTCTTTACAGGCAGAAGTGGCAGTCTTCATGTCGGGTGAAAAAGACGCCCAAAAGACAGGATTGCTCGAGGGGATCCACAATCCCATTTCTTTTTTTCATCCACCCGTAGCGGCGAACGTCTGGCTTTCGGTGCCGTATCCAACTTTTACTCTCCTAGCTCGCTGCGCTTCTTTGGAAACATCGAAGAGACACGACTGCAGCCCCCTGGCAACGGTTCGCCCATTTCCGGGGCTCCCCACTGCTTTGAACTGAGCCCGGACGGATCCCTCCTCTGGCTGGGCAGCGGTTTTTACGAGCCCTCCGCACAAAAGCGCATCCACGAACTCGACCGCTCGGGCATGGAGAGACCGGAGGGAGTTGAATCGGCGTGCTGGGTTGGAAACTCGCACGTCGCGGAAGTCGTCACATGGGTTGTGCCAAAATCGGACCGCCGCCGCGCCATCGCGCGCTGGAGCCTCAGCGAGGCCAAGCCCCTGCTGGAAGAGGCACCGAATGCAAACGCGGTCTCCGCGTCGCCGGATGGGGCGCTGATTGCCGAGGCAGGAGCGGACATGCGCGTGCGCATCCGGGACGGCGTGACTTTGGCCGAGCGAAAAACACTCCGCACCCACAATGCGCCCGTTACAGGAGTGGCATGGCATCCGACTTTGCCCCTTCTTGCGACTGCCTCGCAGGATTACACGGTCAAAATCTGGAACCTGGAAACGGAAGCCCTAGTGGAGGAGATCGGTTTATTTCGGAGCGTACCCGGCAAGCTATACTGGAGTCCGGACGGAAAAAGGCTCGCCGTTCGAACGAACGGATCCGCAGACAGGGGCGGGATCAGCCTGTTTACTCCAAAATCCTGCACTCAGGCCGGCAAGTAAGCAGCACGGCAGCATTGGCACCGAGGCAGCTCTTCTTCCGGATCTTCTGCAGGTTCTCATGGACCAGAGGCATTCATCTCGCACAGACTAGGAGGCTTGATTGTGTGAGTCCCTTAAAGCGGCTTGGTGTTATTCGGCATCTTTTTTAGTCGCTCGTTTACCCGATTGTATCTGTTAGCAAACTCCCACTGATCCAGACGTTTATTCTCAGCTTTGATGGACCCACGCCACGGCAAGGACGATCCCACTTGGAACGGCGAATGGCGCGTGGAAACGCGCTTCGAGAAGACCACCCGCGTCTGGCGTTCCCAGTTGAGCATTCCCTTCCAGACTCTCGAGACTCCGCCGCCCGCGCAGGGAACCCGGTGGCTGGCCAACTTTGCCCGCCACCACTTGGTGGCGCGCAGCAAGCAGGACGATTCAATCTGGTCTTCCTCCGCTTCGAGCCATTCCATGGACGACCGGAGCGTGTTTGGGGAACTGCTGTTTGAATGAGTTCGCCCCGCCCGTCAGCGGGAGCGGCGCTTTGAACTGGGGCGCCGCTCTTTGGGCTCCCAACTGGCCAGTGTGGCGTCCAGGTCCGCAAGCAACGACACCTGTCGCCCACGGTCTGCGCGCAGATCCCTCTCGATTCGGGCCCGCAGGGCCGACCTGTCGGGCGTCTGGCTGAACTTCCAGGCCATGTCCTTTTTCGCCCCACTCAAACTCCGCAGCATGGCCTGAATGGACCGCCGCAATTCCCGAAGGGCAGCCGCCATCTGGGACAAGGAAGTACCGGCGACCTCTCCTGCAGTCACCTCGCTCAACGCAAACAGCCTCTCCAACCGCTCCAGATCGCCCTTTGCATAAGCCTCCTGCACCTCGTGCCAAAGCGTACCGACCCCGTCCTTGGCGTCTGTCCTCGCGTCGGGGTGCAGGCGGCGCACCAACTGCCGGTAGAGGTCTTTGAGCCGGGAAACCCCCGAACTTTCGGCCCCCGAGGTCTTGACGGCGCTCGCTCGTTTGCCGCCCTTTTTTTGGGGGGGCGGAGGCGTATGCCCGAGCACTTCTTTTTTAAACTTCGCAAAAAGCCGCTTGTACTCGGCCTTGCTGAGGTCCTCGGCGAAGAGGCCCATGTGTATTTCTAGAAACTCGTGAAACAACAACTCTTCATCCTCCCCGTGTTGCCCCGCCGCTGTAAACCCCTCAAAGGGATCGGGCTCCTCGTCCCTCCAAGCCGCATCCCCGTTGCCAGCTTCCTCCGGAGGAGCAGCACGTCGCTCCATGACCAATTTGTAGGCAGCCCGGTGGTTGCGCGCAAATCCAAGAAGGACAACGAGCTCCACTTCCTCGATGAGGTTCATTTTCTCCCGGGACTCCTGCTCCCCCTCACGCAACTGCGTTAAAAGCGCCCCGAACTGATGTGCCATCCACTGCGCAAACAGCGGCTGGTCTTCCTTCTCAAACCGTGCCCACTCCGCCCGCAACCGCTCAAGCCTCGCCATCTCCTTCGCGCAGTCACCCGCCGCCTTTTTCCTCAGGGGCTCCTGCTCCAACAGCACGATCTCCATACACTCAGAAACCCAAGACCCAGTTTGGGTCTTCTTCTTCTTGCCCGATGATTTCTTCCTGCGCTGACTCACAACTAACTGTTCCACGATTTCCAACCGAATTCCAGCGCAAGAAATCCCAGCGAACGGCCAGTTCCAACGGGCGCCCATTGTTGGATCTGCCCCCGGTTCCCGCTGCATTTGGAGAAGCATTTCCCATTAGCGCGCCTGCCCACAATGACGCGCGCACGCGTCCAGGATACAGGCTCCGGCGAGTTTATCGTAGCCGAGTTCCCTGCCAAGCTCAGAGGCCGGGAATGGGAGTCTCATCCCTCATGCTGGTGTGTCTGTTGAGAAAGATCCTTTGCTGGCGTTAGATTGACAATCTCGGGTTGAGCTACGCGACTTGTTCTTTTTTATTTTTTTGGTAGAAAAATTCCTGTGAACCAGTGGGCTCTTTCCCTCCTCGGCCCCGCAGGGCTCATCTCGCGATTTGAATCTGGGACGGCGCATTTTGTCCTCGGGACAGAGGAGGCGCCTGATGTATTGCGGGTGAATGGCGAAGGCGTGGCCGCGCGTCACGCTTGGGTGTGGATTGCGGACGGCAGCATGCAGGTTGAGGACCTTGTCGGCGGCACCTTGGTGAACGGACATCCTGTGAGCGGACGGGTCCAGATAGACTATCCGGCTTCGGTGCAAGTTGGAGACGTGACGTTGGTGGTGGTACACAAGGAACATGCCGAAACCGAGGGGGCCATTACCCTCCCGCAGCGCTCGAATCGGGCACCGTCAAAGAGTCCCGGTGGACTGCTCGAGTCGCCAGTGAGCACCGTCCTGCCACCTCCCGAAGGTCTGGCGGGTACGCATTGTCAGTACCGGTTGTTGCGTGAAATTGCGCGGGGTGGGATGGGGCGCATTTATTTCGGAGAAGATGCGCAGCTTAAGCGAAACGTCGCGGTGAAGGTGAGCAGCATCAGTGAGCAAGGGGTGGATGCGCGTTTTTCTAAGGAGGCTGAGGTCCTTGCTCTATTGGCGCACCCCAACATCGTGCCAATTTATGCGCAAGGGATGGACAGTTCGAACCGTCCCTTTTATTCAATGAAGCTCGTGAATGGGCGGACGCTACAGGCCCTGCTAAATGCGATCCGCGACGGCGAGGCGTTAGCGGTGAAGGAGTACCCCCGGGCGGCGCTGCTAACCATTTTCCGGAAGGTGTGCGATGCCCTAGCGTTTGCGCACGCAAAGGGTGTGTTACACCGCGACCTCAAACCGGAGAACATCATGGTAGGGGAATACGGGGAGGTGCTCGTAATGGACTGGGGCCTGGCCAAGGTTCTGGGGAGTGACGAGACGCTCGGTGCGACGAGATCACCTGCAAAGGGTACGGCCGATTACGGAATGACGATGGAGGGGGAGGTTATGGGGACGCCTCAGTACATGTCGCCCGAACAAGCCGAGGGAATGGTGGCTGAACTCGACGTGCGCTCGGACATTTATTCGCTCGGCGGGATCCTCTACGCGATACTCACGATGCGCCCGCCGATTGACGGTAAGACGCTGGACGAGGTGCTCACCAAGGTAAAGAAGGGCGAGATCACCTCGATGGCGATCAAGGGGGACGCAAAAACGGGCGCGGTTATGGGCACGCTAGTGTCCAAGGGTGTAGAGGTGCCTGAGGCCTTGCAGGCGGTGACACTCAAGGCCATGGCCACGGACCGAACGACGCGCTATGCGGGCGTGGTTGCATTTGCGAAGGACATTGAATCTTACCAAAACGGGTTTGCCACGAGTGCGGAGAATGCGGGGGCATGGAAGCGCGTGAAGCTGTGGGTTGGCCGCAACAAGGGGTTGGCGGGAGCAACGGCAGTCTTGATGCTTGTAGTCAGTGGCTTCACGGCACGCGTGATTCAGAAAGGACAAGAGGCCACCGAGGCGCTCAGAAGTTTGGCGGATACGGCGCCGACGTTTGCCCTTCGGGCTCAGGACGCCCTGCACTCAGGCGACTATGAGGAGGCATTGAAGGCGGTGTCGTTCGCCCTCCATCTTCATTCCTCCGTCGCGGAATACCATGTGATTCGGGGGAACATTTTGCAGCTTTTAGTACGCTGGCCTGAGGCAGTTGCAGAATACCGGTTGGCCGGTGAGCATGAAATGGCGCAGAAAAATTTAATGCTCACTGAGGCGCTTATCGCCAAGGCCAAGGTAGAGGGGGAAAAAAAGGCCAAGGCCTTCCTGTTTGAGGCGCTGGGCGAACAAGGACGCCAGACCGAGGCGATGAGATTCGCGAGAGATCTCGAAGATTTTTGGAAAGGCCGAAAGGGCGATCCCAAAGCTCTCGCCGAACTAGTTCACCGCTTGGAATCAAAACTGCTGCCAGTGCCGGGGACAGGCGTTTTAATGTGTAAAACCGAGTTCACGGCAGGTGAGTGGAAGCTCTACGACAAAGCAACCCATCAGACTCTTTATGCGCAACCAGGCAGCTGGAAAAGGTCCGGGGTGGAGTTTGTGCAGGATGACAATCACCCCGTGGTTTACTGCAGTTGGAAAGCGGTTCAAGCCGTTGCCGAGTTTTTAAGTTCACAAACAGGCAAGGAATGGCGAGTGCCCACGAGTGCAGAATGGAACGCTGCCGTGGGACCTTCCAAGTATCCGTGGGGACAATATTATCCTCCCAACTGGGACGACGGAAATTACGCAGCAGGCGCAGGATTGGGACAGGATCCGGAAAAAAAAGGTTTCGATGGCATCTACGGCACAGCCCCAGTGGCATCATTTAAGCCTAATGCTTTGGGGTTCTATGATCTGGGAGGCAATGCCGCGGAATGGACCGCGGATTTGGGGCCTGATAAAAAAGGCCCGCGCTTTCTTCGTGGTGGCTCGTGGATAAATTATAACGTTGGCTGCACATCCTCCTTCAAAGAAACCAATCCTGAGACCTTCTCAGACAACACCACCGGGTTTCGCTTGGTGCGGGTGCAAAAATAACTAAGGTATTCTCCGCTTCGAACCACCCAGCGGGCGGGTGGATGTCTTTTGTCGCAGGCGGCTTTTGGGGCCGCCGCTTGAGGCACTCAGAGGCCTCCCTTGAGGCACTCAGAGGCCGCCCTTGAGGCACTCAGAGGCCGCCCTTGAGGCACTCAGAGGCCTCCCTTGAGGCGCTCAGGGGCCGTGTGAGGGGGGCGACTAAACAGCTGCTCCGTCGTATTTTCGGTCTGAGCGCGCCCCGCAACAACGCCGTACACTCGACCCTCGGATACGGGATAAAAGGCGATTCCAGAATTTATGATGTGTCACAGCCTGCGCTAAAACACCATATTCAGCATCATTTGGGGCAGGCTAATATGCCGCATTCTCGAGCGGTAAGGTGTCGTGTTACTGCACCACCCGTGAGAGGGTCGTGGTCAATGCTTTGATCACACGTCGTCGGGCCAAAAGTCGTGACCGCAACCCATCCCTCGGCTCCTGCTAATCCTCAATTGCACGCTCTACGAATTTGAAAACCGTGAATCCAATCAAGCAGGCGGCGGGGAGAATCCCAAACGATGAGACAGCCCGTCGGCGAAGTGCCTCACTTGCGGGCCAAGCTTGTCTAGTGCGCGCAGCGGCAGCCGCTCCGAGGGACCGCTGATCCAGATCGCGGCGACGGGAAGGCTGCGATGATCAAACACAGGCGCCGCGACGCACGCGAAAGTCTCGCTCTCTTCGCCTCGGTCGAGCGCGTAGCCGCATGCCTTCACTCGCTTCAATTCGGCGAGATAGACGGCGACGCTGGTCAGCGTGTGGCGCGTCTTTTTGCTAAACTCAAACTTCTGCACAAAAGCCTTCTGCGCCTCACCGCTCCAGTAGGCCAGCATCGCCTTTGCCGGTGCCGCTGTGTGCAGCGTAAAGGCGTGTCCGATTTCTACCACGACCTTCACCGGATGCGACGACGGGATCTGATCAAGCACCACGCCATAATTTCCCGCCAGGGTTCCGAGCAGAGCCGTCTCCCCGGTGGCATTGCGCAGCGCCCTAAGGATGGGACCGGCAGCCTGCATCAAACGTTCCCCACCCACGGCCGCGTGTCCTAGACTCAGCAGTTTAATAGAGTAGGGAGACGAGGATGGTTTGCGGCCACAACCACTCCTTGTCCTCCTCTCCCCCTCATCGAACCGGACGGGCGGATTTCCCGCATCCGGCTCTCGGAGGCTGTTCTCCGGTTTGCTTCATTTGCATTGCCGTGTGGC
>CANJPY010000002.1 GCA_947476255.1 Chthoniobacteraceae bacterium
CCTCCTAGCCAGCTTGGAAGGCTGAGTTGTTTTCCTGATTTTCAACAACTTGTGCAAATTTTCGAAAATCGTGCACACTTTTTTCGGCTTGCCTGAGGCCAGAGACCTCTCGCCTCAGCCGTTTTGGGAAGAAGCCAGCCTTGGGCTGGCTTCTTCCCAAAAAGCGGCATGCCAAGCCCCACAGCTACGCTCAAATATCTCGATAGAAGCCAGCGATACGGTTTGCACGTGTACCCACGACACATCAACATACATTTAGGCGGCGGTTGGCCCGAGAAAAGGTCGTCTTAAAAACTTGCGAGCTAGGACGCTCTCCTTTCGTCACTTAAGCAACGCCCTTTTTGGGCGAACCCTGAAGCAACTCTAACGTTCTGGCACATGTCCCTCAAAAAACAAAAGCATCCGTATCGTCAACTCATCTCGACACTAAAGCATTTGCCGTTTCTCTTCATCGGATCTGGGATCTCTCGGCGGTACATGAATCTTCCGAACTGGGAGGAGCTTTTACGGCACTTTGCGTCCAAGGTTCATCCGGATAACCCATTAGCTCTTGAGATATTTACAAATAAGTCGAACGCCAAAGGATGGCCTGAGGTCTCATCTCTGATCGAAGCCGAATTTAATCAGCTTTGGCTAACATCTCCGGAATATAGTACCCAACGAAAAATCTATCAGGATTCGGTACGGGCGGGTGTTTCGCCCTTCAAATTGGAACTGTCGGCTCTTTTCAGCGCAGCAGAAAAGTCGACAGATGTCCCCCACCTTCTTGATGAACTCTCCTGTCTCACAATCGTGGCGAAACGGAGCGTAGCTGGCGTTATCACAACTAATTACGATTTGCTTCTTGAAGAAGTATTCAAGGGATACACGACCTTTATCGGCCAAGAACAACTGCTTTTTGGAGAAACCCAGGGGATCAGCGAGATCTACAAGATTCACGGATGTTGCACCCAGCCCGAAAGCATCATCATCAATGCTAAGGACTACCAGCAATTTGAACGTCAGAATGCATATCTCGCGGCCAAACTTTTGACGGTATTCGTCGAACATCCCATCATTTTCATCGGATACAGTCTTTCAGACCCCAATATCCAATCGATTCTCGAAGCGATCATTTGCTGCTTGAGCGACAAAAATCTTCGTATTCTCAAGCAGCGCATGATTTTCGTCGAATATACGGATGCGGTAGGAGAGGCGCCTGAAATCACCGAGCACTCTGTAAACTTTGAGGGTGGAACTCGGTCCATAACGATGACGAAAATCACTTTGAATGATTTCCTGCCCCTCTATTCCGAACTGGTAGCACAGAAGTACCATTACAATCCCAAGTTGCTACGCCAACTAAAGAGAGACATTTACAAGTTGGTCGCCACTAATGAGCCGGTCGAGCGATTTCAAATCACAGATATAGAAGATGACGAAGGGTTGGAAAACGTAGGCGTCTTGGCCGGAGTCGGCGTGCACGGGGACACGCCGAGTAGCGAGCGGGGTCATCACATTCCTGATCCCAGTGATCTTTTTTGTGACGTTGTGTTTAACAACAAAAAGTTTGATCTCAGATCTCTGGTCGAGGGGGCCTTGGTTAAATTGCAGAGCAGTCACTCACACAGCCTACCTATCCACAAATACGTAAGTGCCTACCGCAAGGAATTCCACTCGGAACCACCCGCCAAACTCCTTGCTGACTGCAAGTACTCCGTAGATGAACTTCTTAGCAAATCACTTCAAAAGCAGCGGTCCGAGAATCCCATCAGCTCAATGGCGGACCTCACTCAACAGGCTCCCACGAAAGAAAAGTGGATTGAGCTTTTCCCTCGAGTACAGAATCCAAGTGAACACCTCGCGGAACTGGAAACCTTCCTAAATGAATACATTACGAGTAACCCCGAAGTATTTCGTGACGGAAAGCCTGGAGATAAAACAAACCTAAAAAGGCTTGTCAGAATCTATGATTGGCTGAAATACGGCCAAAAATAAAAGACGCTCATAACTCCTAGGAAGAGAGCGATCCAAAAGGAACACCGTTCCGCCGTCAGATAGAGCGTCTTTTTTTAAAGCACCTTCGGAGGAAAAGCATTTAACATGGAAACACCGTTCCGCCTCTAGCACGCCTCAACTGTGTCTCGGTCGTTGCCCGCCAGCAAGTGAAAAGTCACACTGAGAATAAATTGCTGATTATTGCCGCGTGGCGTGCTCCCGAAAATTTGATCCAGTTGCTATGAGAGTCGGCGGCGCGTAAGCGCCGCCCAACTCTCAAGTTGAAACGCAAACGCCACACCCCTGAAGAGATCATTAAGAAGCTGCGTGAAGCCGCAACACTACTGGCTGGAGGCCAGAGTCTGGAGGATGTCTGTAAAAAGCTGGAGGTCAGCCCGCCCACCTACCACCGATGGAAGCAGGAGTACGGTGGAGCCAAGGTAGAGAGAGTGAAACGTCTCAAGGAACTTGAGAAAGAGAACACCCGCCTTAAGCGATTGGTGGCGGACGTGTCCCTAGACAAAGCCATTCTCAAGGAGATCGCGGAGGGAAAATGGTAGGCCCGGAGCGCAAACGCCATGCGGTTTGCCATGTGAGGCACCCACTGGAGGTGAGCGAGCGCCGGGCCGGTGCGACCATTGAGCAACCTCGATCTACGCAACGCTATGAGGGACTCAAACAGGAGAAGGACGCCGTGCTGGCCACAGAGCTGCGCCGCATCTCACGTGAGAGGCCGCGTGCGGGTTACCGCATGGCGACAGCATTACTAAGCAGAGGCGGTGCATATCACTGCCTGAATCTTACCCCTTCGCTGCGTTCGCGAGCGAAAAAGCGGCACCGAGAAGGGACTCCCGCGCCATCAGTGCGTGAATCGGCGCCATCCGGCATCATCAGCGCGCCATCATGCGCCATCGGCGCCATTGGGTATGGAGTATATAATATATTTCTCTCTCTTATTTGGATGAAGGGACCAATTTTCTTACACGTACTTAGACCTCAATGGTGCCGATGGCGCCGGATGATGCCGTGATGGCGCGGTGATGGCGCCGAAATCGGAGCTGATGGCGCGGATTACGACGTCCTCGTATCAAAATACGCCTTCCCACGCGGCGGTGCGCAGATTCGCCCGCTCGAGTGGGCCTACTCCGGGAGGGGAAAGACTGCCTGCACTGGATCATTCCGACTGACGCGGTAGATTTTGAGCTCGCCACCGCCGCCACCAATCCGGGGTTTCCGCACCCGTTCAATACGCCAGTCGTCCAGCGACACACTTTCTCGCTCCTTGAACACACTCGCAAGCAGTCGTCCCAATGCCTTTGGCCGTCCCTCGATGTCTGGGCGCTTCTCGACCGCTTCCGGCAAGCTCAGGCCATGTTCCTCGGCACCTTCCAGAAAATCGCTCGCGTAATAATCACCCGCCCCGGCCGCCTGCACAAATTCCCGGAGGAACCCTAACACTGGGTTCGCCTGGCCTTGCTGGATTTGGTTGTGCCCGTCCATGACGTCGGGCCAGCCAAACACACGGGTCACCATCCAGTTCAGTACCCCAACCGTGTCACGAAACGAGTGCGTAGTACGAGTTGTGGGCATCCCTGCCTCGATCCAGCATCTGATCACAGCGTAAACGGCACCCAGATACAACGCACGGTGGATCGCAAGGTGCTCCAGTAGGTTGCCTGTCACCCCGCCATCGGGCCACTGCTGCCACGGGTAATTTTCAGCCTGCTTTCGGATACGCACGATGAGACAGCGATTCGCCAAATCCTCGGTCATCTGGACGCCGTTACTCGTGGCGAAGAGTAAGTGTGCTCGGCTATCGGTT
Source organism: Chthoniobacteraceae bacterium (assembly GCA_947476255.1). GTDB lineage: Bacteria > Verrucomicrobiota > Verrucomicrobiia > Chthoniobacterales > Chthoniobacteraceae > Chth-196. Next base: position 3,800 of record CANJPY010000002.1, read on the forward strand.
TCCCCCTCACGAAAAAATGCCCGGAGCGGAAACGGACCTCGGGCCGTCATGAACGATTCCAGCATCGTCGAGTTCAGATGGCCTCGCAGGTTATCGAGGCAGATTAAAGGACGTCCTTTGAGTAGTTCGCTCTGAATCTTTTCGTCAAAACTCCCGACGCCGCCCTTTCCCTGCTGCGTCACGTTGGCCATATGTTCGCCGTACAAAACGGCAATCATCTCACTCGCGAATCCCTTGCCAGACTGGGACTTGTCGGCTTCAGTCAGAATCATTGGGAAAGGTGCAAGAGACTGCGCCCAAGGACCAAAACGCAGCCCCGGAGCGAGAATCGCAGCCAACAACCGCGACCCGTCGGCCGGTGTCTGAAACTGAAAATCCCGGAGTAACCCGCTCCTCCCGAGGAGTTGCATTGCCTCATTCAGCGACACTTCTGGGATCTCGACTGAACCGGCGCAAAACAAACCCGTCTGCCCATCGAATTGTCCGCTTTGGATACGACCGTCTACGTGGAGAGGCGGAAAATTCACCACGGAACGAATGCGGGGCAGACGTTGATGCACGGCCGCAAGTAGCGCAACGGCGTCGTCGGATTTCATTCGCGCTGGGGCCAGTCCGCCGGATGTCGCATCTTTCTCGTTAGATTTTGACCACCGGACCAGTTCCCCCAGTTGTTCCGCTTCGGAACGCAACAACTGAACTCCAAGCGGCTCCATTTGATGGCCTTTTTCGCAGGCAACGACTCGGACCACATCCGGGCCGCGTCTGTAATAATTTCGTCCGGCCATCAATTCCGCCAAATGTGCTGCAGTCGCTGAGATCTGCTGTTTTGGACCTGGTAAAATGATCCGAACGGTAGTCGGGACAGGTGAAGGAAGCGGAGGGAGTTTCTCGTCGACTATGTCCACGAGAATAGGCCCTCCATTTTCTTACACTCTTCAGGGGGAAGTCCCGTGGTATCATTGAGATCCTTGCCGCACGTACCGTCAGGCGTTTCAATCCTACTCATCCGAAACACGTAAACCGTACAGTTCACGCTCCGGAGCTGCATCTGCCACGGCTCCACCGCCGCATGTCCTGCCGGGTCATCGTGCGGGATAATCCGCACACTTTTCCCACGTAAATGCTCCAGAGCATCTGGGTGAATGCGTTTTATCCCGGCTCCCAGAAGTGCAATCGGAAGGCAATCCTGTCCCAAACGGAGCGCCCAATGATAGGCGGCAACCAGATCCCCCGAGCCCTCAACCAGCAAGAAGCGTTGGAAATAGCGCGTGAGACCCCGGGGGAGTTGCAGCCCCACAGGCCACGACTTGTCAGAGCCACACAACGTATGCACCTTTCGGCCGCTCGCGAAACAGGCTCCGTCCATCCGACGGGATTCCGCACACAGACGGGCTTGATCCAGAACGATCCAACATCGGACGCCACATACGGTGCCAAAAGCCAAAACGCCGTTCTGTTGCATTGTGGCAACGGCCCAAAAGTCGACGCGTCTGAGCGTTGCCACCACTTCCAAATCTCCTCGGCTTCCGGAATCGAGATCCTTCGGTAAAGCCAGGGTCTTTCGAGAACTCGATACGCCTGGAGGAGGACCGTTTACTAAAGGCGAGGGTGAGTGAGTTTGGGGTACTGAGGCTCCAGCAAGGTCTTGATACCTGCGTATCGCCTCCTTCGTCGAACATGTCCCGGCCAGTGCGATCAGGGAAATTTCATCCCCGGCGCTTCTGCAGGCCCCGTGGCATTTCCAAAACCACACGTTGTCTTTGAGAAATAGCGAAAAGGATTCACCGAGTTTTTCATGGTGGAGTGGACAGCGATGCGTGCCGGTCGCTGGAAGGTAATCAAACAGCCCCAAGCGGAGCAGCAGTTCCGGCAAAGGAAGGCGCTGCTTCAATTCTGGAATGGTCATCGAGTTGATGTTCTGAGCTTCATTTTCAGCGGTGAACCATCGGCGGGGGCTAAAGGAACATCTCGCCTCTCGTGCTTTTCCCTTTGAGCCGAGCGATAAATTTGAGGATCTGCTCCATTGGATAACCGACGTGTGAGCCGATTCTCACAGGCTTCACAATGTCCCGGTGTCGCCGTAAATGCCGCATCACGGTGCGCGAAGACGGCGCTTTCCCGTCTACGGCAAGCATTTCACAAATCGTCTCGTAACCTACGAGCTCGAAATCCGCGTTCCCTTGCCTCCGGGGGTTTTGAATCGTTGGCATGGTTGCCAATGACCCCTGTCGTGTGGAATCCGTGGCTGCCGCTGGCGCTTCCTCCTTCCTTCTACGGCACAAGGCGCACGTAGAAGGGTTGTTAAGGCGACCTTTTAGATCCGAGTCGGAATGTGTTGGTGTCGTAATCACGCCTATGATTCGAGAAGCCACACGTCTGTTTTAGTCCATGGGTGGATCAAAATCGCAGTCCCTCATGTTCGTGCCTAAAAAATGCGGCTTCGATGATCCAAGTCCGTAACGAACACGTCTGTCAGGTAGGGGAAGAGCGGATTCGGCATTAGCGAATCTGCTGAATCGCATCAGGCCTTTACTTACCCCTTCGGGAGATCCTTCAAGCAGGAAGCGGCTGGCGTTGTTTCCGGTGCAACCCCCTAAATCGCATCCGCAAGGCGAAATGTTGTACCACCCGTGGACCACCACGCACCGGGGTTTCCGCTAGTCTCCGCCGCCTCTTAGGCAGACTATGAAAAATAATCGAAATATCAGCGGAAGACTTTTGGGTAACCTTCGCAGAAGCAAAGGGTTCACACAGGATCAACTTGCAGCACGGGCGAAGTTTTACGGCTCCAAACTTGATCGAGAGCAAATCGCCAAAATGGAAACGGGCATTCGGGGCATGAGCGACAGAGATTTGTGGCATTTATCGCTCGCCTTGGAAGTTGGCATTGCTTCCTTCTTCGAAGGCTTAAAACCCGCATGCAGGCTCCGGGATCTCCGCGCAGCTTTCTACATCGCTTAACGCACCCTCGACGAAGCCTTAAACTCGGTTGGTTGGCCGGGCTCCGCTCATAAAGAGTCACCCTTGGAGTCCGTCTCACCAGCGTTCCGCTGAATCTCGATACTGGTGATGTGGCCCGAACCGACCGTCAGAAAAGCGCCGAACGCTTCGGAAAACGATTTCACCCACACAACAGACCCAGTCTGGATCCCAACCGTAAGCGTCCGTAATGCGTGTCCCATAAGCATCACCTCGTGGCTGCTGAAGGAAAGACGCAGTTTTTCGACCGGCGCAGCACCGCTGTATTCCGCAAAAAGCAGATCTGATTTGGGAAAGACAAACATCCGCCCATCCTCCAATTCGACCGCAATCGCCGAACATTCCGGAGTCTGCCCCCAACAGGTCAGCGCCTTTTCGGGTTTGTCTTCCAACACTGGCTTTCGAGAGTGAGCCGATCTGATCATGGTGTTTGATTCCTCTGAATGGTTGAGCCGACTCGTTGCGAAGCGGCTTTTTGACCCACGAACCGGCGGAATCTTTCGAGCAAACGGCGCGCTCGACTCTGTTGGTGACGCATTCCCTGACTCGCCGGCGTTTGGATTCCGACAAGGTCCAACGCCAGTTCCCGGTTTCCAGAACGCACTACGTTTTCTGCCAGAGCTTCCCGATCCTCGGTGAAGATACGGATGCTTTTGCGGCCGCGCGATATGGTGACATACCACTGCTGCTGGCTTGTCGCAGCGCGCACCGCTGAGTCCGAGAACAGAACATGATCCACCGTTTTACCCTGCGAACCGTATGAGGTGACCGCGTATCCTCGAACGAACCGCCTAAACTCACTCCCCAACACCCGGCCATCCGCCAGATGAATCCGCCCGTTCGGTTCGATCTTGGAAACGGTGACAAGTTCGCCATTGGTCAGGCGGCGACCTTCGCGAGTTCTGCCATTCGCCTTCAACTGGAGGCGATCTCCACTCGAGACGGATATCTCGCGTTCTTTGCAGACAACCAGATGATCGAGCTTGGAAAAGGGAATCTCCCGAATCCGATTTTCGCATTCGACCAGCAGGGAATTCGGGAGGAATCCCGTGACACGGCCCGTTTGGTTCTTCCGAAAACCGCAGAGGTTCCGATTAAAAATCACGACCGTGTCTGCATCATAAAAACGCGGATCCCCTTTCTGAACACCGCTAAGATCGGTCACTTCGAGCGTTTTAACAACGCTCTCTTCCATCGGCAGCAAATTGGCCGTCTTGAGGGCGGTTCGAATGCAGGTGTTTAGGCGGTGGATCTCGGCCCAGGTTTGCGCCACAACAAGGACGGATTCTTGCTTGCTCACATGTTGCACGAACTCTGAAGCGAGGGTTTCGTGCTGTGTTCCGGGGACACATGGAACAACAGCGCCAATCCTCTCAAGCATCTGAAAAGACAAAGCGGCGTCCCCCTGAGAAGCAGCCTCAACCGCAGCCCTGTAGCCTTGGATAAATACGCGTTCCGTTTCCGTTTTTGCGTGCGCTGGATCTTGGCGGCGAATTCTGGTGAGTTCCGCAGCGCTCAGTCCGGAGTGCCGCTCGATCGCGCGAAGCGCATCTGACGCATCGACCGCTCCATGCTGGCGCGTGTCGCCCGAGCAAATGATCCGGCACCCACTTGTTTCCGCGTAGGACAGGAGGGCGCACATTTGCTCCCCTCCGATTTGTCCCGCTTCGTCCAAAATGATCACATCACCTTTCGCCGCTGATTTCCGCGCAAGGAACTCACTGAGCGTTGTTGCATCCGAGAGCCCGGCCGCAGAGAGATCCAAAGCCTGCTGCCGCTGAGGAGCCAGAACGTGAATGGAACGCTCGGTATTTTTCAAGCCCGCGAACACCTCCATCAGCGCGAAACTTTTGCCGGTACCCGCCGCGCCGCGAAACAAGGTCAGGAAGTCGCGAGAGCCAAGCAACTGACTCACAACCCGAGCCTGATCCGGAGCAAGTTTGTCGTTTAGATTGTGTTTCATGTTAAAAGGCGGATGCCGCCCCACGCCACTCGCGGCTAGACGCACAATTTCCTGCTCCACAGCCAGGGCTTTCCGCGTTGTGAGCTTCTGTGGATTCACCATATCACGAACATAATCGCGGGCTCGGCTCGCTGCCTTCAGGTCCTCGATCTCAAAGTCTCCCCCGCGTCCGAACTCCAGCGCGCGCCGCCACAACTCGTGTTCAGCGACAACGGATCGCCGTTCAAAAATATGCGCTTCCCCAAGATCCAGCGCGCTTGAAGCGGTATGGGTGAAACTGCCTCCAGGCTTCGGATGCGCGGCGTTTATCACAGCCAGAGTCTCTGCTTCTGAATCTGTGATTTGATTTTTCCAAATGCCCTTCAGCTGAGTCGACGTGAGATCCCGCACTTTTCTAGAGCGTCGATTTTGCGCGAGGTTTTCCCGGATGTCGGCGATATTTCCCGAAGCCTTCTCCGGGTGTTGTTCGAGAAGGGTGCGGGTTTGAGCATCGATTTCCGAATGTCTCTTGGAGAAACGCTCGCAGAGAGCGCGAGAAATTCCGCTCACATCGAAATCTCCCCTCGAACGGTTTTCAATGCCGTACCCAAGGCTGACCAAAGATCTGGCCAGTTCGTGGTAGTACACGTTTTCGACGTATTTCTGGGCACGCAACATCTCGAAATTCTGCAGTGCTTTCCATTGGTTCTCCACGGGATCAAATGTGGCGTTGAAAACAATGCAGTGTGTATGCAGGTGCGGATCCAACGCGCGTGACGTGTCGTGCGTGAACGTCGCAGTGACAAGATTACCCGTTTCCCGATCGGTGTTGGTCCCGCCAACTCGTACACGTGTACAAGCGAACGGTTCCATCGCATCCATGGCACCTCGGATCGCCTTGTTGTGGGCATCTGTAATCCGCACATCGCCTCCTACGAGAGCTGCTATTGAGACGGACTTTGGCGCTGAAATGGTGAAGTCGTAAAAAACACGGCGGTTCGCGACGGAATGAATCGAGCCGTCGGAGTGGCTTTCAAGTCGCCGATTCAAACTGCGCTGGGTGAGTCGCTCTCCAGTGGCCGGATGGAGGTTTTCACAAAGGGCCAAAAATTCTGCCTGGCCTACCTGTGCCTTCAAGCCGAGTTGCCGCGCACCTTGGCCCACCCATTCTCCGTGAGTCGTGTGTCCTTCGCTGTAATAATCGCCGGACGAAAGATGTTCCGAGAAGTACTCCCTCGCATTTTTCAGGCTGTACTGGGTTTTAGGTGAAAGCATCCCACCGTTAACATCGTGGTAAGGAATCGCCGTTTGTTCCAACGGTGGAACATAATACGCCGGCCCCACTACGATGTAACGGCATGAGGAAGATGAGACGCCCTACCCCGTTATCAAACGGTTCGTTTGCGTACGATAAGCGTGGCAAATCGCATGCAGATCTAACGCCGATCGCACGCAGAAGCATCGCAGATCTCACGCAGTCGCCGTGCTCCTCTCACGCAAATCCAACGCGACTCTACCGCTAAAGCGTTGCCATTCAAACGAGGTGGAAGGGCATGAGTGACGCGCAGAAAAACGATCTTCGTACGTTGTCGAAAGCCTTTCAAAAAAGGGGCGGCTACAAAATGGAGATGCTGCTTCCGCACAGGGATGCTGTTTTGGAGCTGCGCGCAAAGGGAGCGTCCCTCGCGCTCATCGCCCGCTTGTTGGAAGGCGTCGGCATACACGTTTCGGTGGATACCATCCGGCGTCTTTGTCTCCGGGAACCCGAACATTCGCCCCACATCACGTCACCTCCAAAGGTGGAGCTCCAAAAGCAGGTCGACCGTGCTGCAACCGCCAGCCGAGACGTGCCTCAACCCATTCTCCTGCGGGGCCCGCGAATTGCGGATCCTAACACTCAATAACCATCGAAGTACTATGAAACGGCTTATCCTGATAATGAACGGCAAAGGCGGTGTCGGCAAAAGCACCTTCGCAATCAACCTCGTCCAGCATTACAAAGACCTCGGCCTCCCGCATCGGTCCGTGGATACCGACAACGAAAATTCGACCCTCAAGCGCTTTCATAACGACGCTGATTTTGTTGAGCTGTCGCTTCCACGGGGCCTCGATCTCCTGATTCGATTGGTAGAGAAAACAGAAACGGTCATCGTCGACTGTCGAGCCGCCTCGACGGATCTTATCCTCGGCTACCTTGCGGAAGTGAACGCATTGGACATTCTCACTTCGCTCCAAACACGGCTGACCGTGGTCATGCCCGTCAACCACGAGCCCGACAGCATCGAGCAAATTTGCGTGATCGCCGGTGCCCTGGGAAACCGTTGTGATTACGTTGTGGTTCGCAACCAGGTCCACAGTGAGCATTTCTCGCTCTATGATAACAGCCGGATCCGAAAGCGCTTGTCGGACGAACTGGGCGGACATGAGATCACGATGCCGAAGTTGTACGATTGGCTCGTGACCGCGCTGAATCAGCACAACCTCACCGTGACTGCTGCGATTGCGCCCGGAGAAATCTCGTTGATTGATCGCCAGCGGCTTCTCAACTGGCAGCGCACTCTTGTCGCACAGATCGAATTGGCCGGATCGTTTCTGCTACCGGAGCAACCGCAACGATGAACGCCGAACATAGGGCGCTTGCCCTTCAGAAAGCCGTCCTAGAATGGCAAAAACGATGCGGTCTTTCTGACAACGACCCACTTCTGGGAGTGGTCGAGTTGTTCCAGTTGTTCATTGTTTCTCTGGAAACGAACCGAGCCGTATTGCCGGAAAAGGCGTTCGAGGAGTTTTGGGATTCCGTGGAATTGCTGAGTCAACGAACCAAGGTGTTGAGTAAGGAGGTCCTGGCCCTATCACAGATCCTCGAAAAGACTGAAGCAGGTGGTGCCAGTTTGTGGACCGGCTGGGGACAGCTCCTGCTCAGTGCGCTCCTATTCGCGGCCGGAGTCGTAGCCGCAAGGTTTCTGTTATGAATCACAAGCAATGGGTCGATTGGCTACAAGCTGCCTTAGAGCGTCTCGCGCATTTCGGTATTGTGGAGGGGTGTGCCCTTCTGTTGGGCGGCGCCATTTTGTCCTGGATCGTTGTGGTTTTGGCGGGTGGCGGCAGCCGAGGAAAGGTGATCGTCAAATTGGGCGGGTTGAAGTGGACACGCGAAGACTTTTGCCGTGGTTGGCTGATTACAGGGGACACGGGCTCCGGAAAAACTCGGTCCGGCATTACACCATTATTGTATCAGGTGTTTCAGAATGAACCCACATGGGGCGGGCTCTGTATCGACGACAAGGGGCTCTATTGGGAGACCCTGTCCGCTATGGCCGCTCATTTCGGGCGTGCCGAAGATCTGATCTTACTGCAAGTGAAGCCGGAAAGTGCCGATGCCGACTGGGAACCCACCCACGCCTTCAATCTGACAGGCGACAGGAGCATTCCCTCCAGTACCTATGCCAAGTTCATCGTGGATACTGCTGCGAGTCTCGGGCAACAAGGCGAGAAAGCCTTTTTCAAGAACCAAGCCCAGACGCACATCGCAAAAGCGTTGGATGCCCTCCACGAAACTGGTGCCGACGTCACTCTGGAAAACGCATACAACGTGCTTCTCAACGAAAGCGACCTGACGGAATTACTCACCGATCTTCGCAGTGGCCGCCAAACGGCAGCACGCCAGGGGTTGTGTGAACATTTTCAAAACCGCTACCTGAGCCAGCCATCAGAACAAATCGGCGGCGTAAAAGAAACCATCGCGAACTACCTTCAACCCTTCCTCGCAACGGACATCGCGCAGGTCTTTTGCCCGGGCAACAGCACCTTCGATTTTGACGAGATCGACCGTGGCAAGATCATCTGTGTCGCTATGCCGCAGAAGTTCCAGACCGAACGGCGTTACATCAACACGTTCCTAAAAATGCTCTTCTACACCCATCTGCTTCGCCGCTTCGATAAACCGAAAGGCGAACGGCTGAAGGATAACTTGCTCATCCTATGGGCCGACGAAGCCCAGCGTTTCATGACTGCAAGCGAGGACGGAATGAGCGACTACAACTCCGTAGATGTCATCCGCGAAGCGCAAGGTACCGTAGTTGCGGCCGCCCAATCCTCGACGTCGTTCATCCCGCCGCTTGGTCGAGACAAAGCTAAAGTTCTCACGCTCAACCTCCGTAATCGTATGATCTTTCGAGCCGCTGATGAAGACGGCGCGATGGACAGTGCTGATTTCCTCGGAAAGAAACGGATCATCAAACGGACCTGGGGCTTTTCCAACGGCAAGCGGACTACGCATTACAGCGAGACCGAGGAGCACAGAATCAAGCCGCACATTTTGCGCGCCCTGCCCAAACACACGTGCGTCCTCGTACACGCCGAACGAGGATTCCGGCAGCGAGTGCTCCCGCCGATTGAGGCGGACGGGAGGGTGTGCGATTGGTTTCGTGGCGGTTGGTAGGCGCAGGGACCTTCGCGTCAAGAATCCTTCCCTCACGAGCCATCTTCACCCGATATTTCTGCCAAAGCTCGGTGTCCCAAAAGTTAGCAATTACGACATCGATCTTCCGATTCAAAGACCCAACTGCGAGAGAGATGGATTTCCTGGGTGCATCGTCCACTGCAACCTCAAAAAAGTTGGTCTTCAGAACGCGCTCTGCATCTGAGCGCATTGACTTAAGATCTCCCATTGCGTCGCCGCCGTAGGGTCTGATATTCGATACTCCGAGATCTAGCGTATCGAAAGATCCATTTAGCGCGAGCAGGTCGATGTCGCTGTGAATGCGAATTTGAGTATCGCAGGTCACGAACCCGTGGAAATAATCCTACGCGAGAAAGTTAATAGAGTAGGGAGAAAAATTGTTCAACAGCTGATCTCGGCCCCGAATGCCTTCATTGAAAAGTGTTCGAGTAATTCCCGCAGCATGGCGCCGGAAAGCCGGTGCTTATACGACCACGGTGCATCACCGAGGATGCCGAAGGGCTTGGCCTGATTCGCGATTTGGATGGCCTGCGGTGTCTGCTGGATCGCGCCACCGACATCGCTACTGACTTTCCTGGGCTCCTTCCAATGCGACTCGGTTGGCACTTGAAAGCGGTGGTTCGCCTGAAAAAGCGCGAAATCTTGATCCCCACTAGACTCGTGCACGGCGATCAGGGTCTCTTCGTCAAAAATGTCGCAAAGCCGGTTGGAGAAAAGGAGGGGGAAAATGATCTGCTTGTAGTAGCCCGTGTCGATGGTCCCGCGCAGGATGGTTGCCGCCCCCCCAAAGGTGGAATTCAAGCTGCTTTTGGGTGATGCAGGTCGTGGGGAATTAAACACGGAATTGAACATCAAATTAAACACTGCCGGCCTCTGTGTCTAATTCATCTGAAGCAGATAAAGTCACGGAAGTAGTTGACGTCCAAAATCCACCAAGGCCTCGGCGCGGAGCGAAGGCTTTGCCATCGTCGACCAAAGGACGCAGTAGGTGCTGAACTTGTTTTTTGATTTGGAAGGCAAAACTTGAGCGAGATCCTCCAGCGGAGCTTCTTCCTGTCCCTTGTGATTCAGATGCCTGAGCAGGAGTAGCTTGCCCTCCTCCCGATGAAGCCCCTTCCGGCGGATGTACACGGCGGATTCGCCAGTGGCAGAAGCGAAGGTTCGGGAAAGGATCAGCCCAGAACCTCTGCCCCGACTGATCCTTTCAAGAAGACCATCAGAGACAAGCCGATCCACCACTGGCTTGAAAGTCTCCAGAATCAAGGCCTCTCGCCGAACTGAATCCAAAACTAGGAGGTGGGCTGTGTCGTAGAGCCGGATTTTCTCCTGACCGACCCGCTCCAGATACCCAGGAAAAGAGGGGGGATTCGAGCTGGCCCGGCATGCTGAGCCGAGCCACAGCATGGTGGAGATCGACAACAACTGGGCGGAAAACACGATGCGCGGGGTTGCGTTGGGGCGTAAAAACTGGATCCAGATTGGAAGCGAAAGTGCGGGGCCGAAGGTTGCGGCGTTGCTGTCGGTGTTGGAAACCTGCAAGCGGCTTAGGCTGAATGCGCGTGAATACCTTCTGGAGGTGCTGCACGTGCTGGCCTACCAGGAAACACGCTCCGGACTGAGCGGAGTAAAGTCGTCAGCCGAGTTGACGCCGACGGCATGGGTGCGCCGGCGCACTGTACCTGTGCAATAGAGCGCCCTGTTGGGAAGTCGCTTCCTGCCTGGGAGCACACGAGCAGTGGTTAAAAGAGGACTCCTCACGCACCCGCCGACAATGTCACAGCGCTTGTCTAATCGGGAGATGTAGTTGGCTGGGCGAATACGCTCTAGAACGCCTCTAGAGTTCCTATGGACAGCCAAAATCAAGCAAAGTACAATTGAGCACCAAGTAAGAACCGTGCTCCAAACGCCGGCCTGTCACATGGCGCCCCCCCATCAGACGCCCGACAAACGCCGTGAGACACGCCCATACACACATATTGCGTCGGAAAATACTTGCATTGAAATCTATTACTTAGCTAATATAACAATAAGTCGTCACGTAACATTTCGAGAGTTCGGACAGAAATTCTCTTTCGACTTCCTCTCCTAGAGTTCTCAACGAAGCACGAGTTCAACCCCGTCGGCTTTTCGCAAAAACAGCCGAAAGTCCCACGGCGACTGGATGCATTTAATTAAACCACCCTCAGAAAAAGGATCAAAGCGATGAGTGATTTTTTCGAAAATTTACACCAAGAGATTCTCCAAGATGCTGAACCCAGTGACCCAAAGGGTTTGTCGGAATCCTTTACAAATTGGGTATTGGAGATGCTTGGTGAGGACACAATAGCAGGCGGGGAGACTGTTCACTATCGTTCTGTTGACGGCAGGGCAGCCATAGACGCCTTTTGTTTATCGGAGGACTGCGCTCACGTTGATGTTTTTATTTCAGCATATTATCTTCAACGGAAATGCTTAAAAGGTTCAGAAGTTGAAGAACTCATAGGGTTAGCAAATGAGTTTATAAAAAGATCCAAGAAGGGGTTTCAAGATCAAAAACTGCGGCCAGATGATATTGCAAATGGTGTCGCAAAATTGATTTTTGAGGCGCAGGGATCTTTGGTTCGAGAGCGCATTTTTTTACTCACGAATGCACAGGCAGATCCCGGGTTTCACTCAAAAACCATAGATAACAAATTGAGTTTCGAAGTGTGGGATATTGATAGGATTGCAACTCACCGTTTGTCCGGAAAGAAAGTCGTTAAACTTGATTTCGAGAACGACTTTCAAGAAGGAGGACCCGTGGCATGTGTAAGTGTCACGGAGGGTACGGGCGAGTACCGTACGCTCCTCACTTTTTTCCGCGGAGACGTTCTTGCCCGCATTTATGGCACACACGGTCACAAACTTTTGGAACAGAATGTGCGGGTGTTCCTACAAGCGAAAGGCCCCATCAATAAGGGACTTCAGACAACGCTAGATGAAACGCCAGGCCGTTTTCTCGCCTACAACAATGGCCTATGCTGCACGGCTTCTAAGGTCGAACTTAAGGCAGCGGAGGGCGGGCACGCATTTATACGTTCAGTGACTGACTTTCAAATCGTGAACGGGGGCCAAACCACATCTTCACTCGACCTTTACAACCGTAAGGGTGATCCCGATAAATTAAAGAGGGTTTGGGTCCAAGCAAAGATTACTGTAATTCACGATCAAGAGAAAGTGGATGAGATCGTACCGCTAATCTCTCGGTACGCAAATAGCCAAAACAAAGTTTCTGGTGCAGATTTTTCCGCAAATGGCTCCTTCCACAGAGGCCTTGAGAGAATTTCACGCGACACAAAGACTCCAATCTCGCCGAAAACCGTTTGGTATTACGAAAGGGCCAAGGGAGCGTATGCTGACCAGCGAGCCAAATACGCAAGTCAGAAAAGCGGGACCAAAAAGAATCACAAACCCAGCCAATGGGAAGAAGAGCATCCTCTAAGACAAAAGCTAACGAAAACGGATGTCGCGAAGTTGGAGCACTGCTGGGCCGGAAATCCATTTTATGCCTGCCTCGGTGCGGATAAAAGCTTCAGGAAAATGGCGGAGCAATTCGATTCTAAAGAGCCCGTAGTAAATGATTCTTATTTCAGAAATCTTGTTGCAAAAGCAATTATCTGGAATTCGATCGAAGATCAATTTGACCTTTTAAAGTTGAAGGGTTGCCGTTCACAGACGGTTGCTTACTCATTCGCATTTCTCTCGGTTAAATCTGACAAGCGCATCAACCTTGAATTTATTTGGGAACATCAACGCTGCCAACCGAGCTTGCTTGAATTTGGTGCCACGCTGTGCAAGAGGTTCCATGAAATTTTGATGACCAACAATGCTGTTCCCGATTGCCCTGGCGCCGGAAACCAACTGGCCAAAACAGAAAAGTATTGGAAAAGATTTTTTATAATTGTAAGTGACGAATTAGTTCCATCTTCATGGAGGCAAGAATGGTCTTTAAAACCCTTTGAGGTGCTTTACAACACCGAGGACGGTTTGGCTGCTGAATGGGAGAGAGTTAGATACCGATTTATTAATAATACTCAGTCAATGGGCGAATTAGCGAGGGCTTTCAATAAGCAGTGGATAGCGAGTAGAAATCAGGAACTAGCACGGATTTGGGCGGGAAAGAGTTGGAATGAAGTTATGAGGATTAATGGTTTTGGTTCGGATCGCCGGCGCAGATTGGTCGATTTATTCTGCGCAGCGTTTGAGGCCGGAAATGAAGTGTAATTCTTGTTTCCTCATCAATGCCAATGCCGAGATGTCCTAGACCCCCAGGCTCTCGCCTCAAGTCCATGCAATTCACTCGGAAGGTGCTGCAGGCCGGTTTCGGTGTTCACTACGGCTCCAATGTGCTTCAGTGCTTGATGGATGACGCCTCCCCGGGCGTCGATATACTCGTTCGAGAAGCAGTGCAGAACAGTTTGGACGCAGCAAGCGACTCCGCTTCGTGCGTAAGCGTTGAGTTCAATTACTCCAGAATCGAGTTGAGCAGTCTCAGAGGTATTCTTGACGAAGAGACAGTGGAGTCTCTCATCGAAAAGCGTGGCTCGCTCGGTGTTGGACTCTACATTCGCGACAAGGGGACGGTTGGATTATCAGGTCCGAAGCGCTTCATTGATGGCAATAACGGAAATTACGGCAATTTTTTAAAGCTATGTTTTTCAGTGGGTTTGAAGCAGGAGAAGGAAGGATCGGGCGGCTCATGGGGGTTTGGAAAGAGCATTTTTTTTAGAGTCTGCGCTGGTCCTGTGTTGTATTATTCTAGGTTCATCAAAAACGGAGAGTACTTTGAGCGCCTAATTTTTTGTTTAATTGAAAACCAGACCCTCCTTAATGATTGCGTTTTAAATGAAGGAGCTGGTTTGGCTTGGTGGGGAGATCAGGATGAAGCTACCGGATCTGTGGTTCCATGCGAGGATCCGGAAAGGATTCATGCGGTCCTTGATAAGCTGGAATTACCTCATTACTCGCAGGACGAAACGGGAACCCTTATATTTCTCCCGTGCTTGCGAAGTGGCCAAACACCTGTCGGGGTTGAGCAGCTTTTCAGCAAGGAGGAAGAGTCCAAAGAATCACTGGAGACCGAGCTGGAGGCTTTTAAGCGATACACCTCGATCGCCATCCAGCGCTGGTATTCGCCACGCTTGGAGAGAGGCGGATACACCCGCGGTGCTCGCTTAAAGGCTTCCGTAAACGGAATCGAGGTCGGGTCAACAGGCGACCCGTTACTTCCATTTTTCAACCTGATTCAAAAGCTATATTCCTGTGCAGTAAACGGTGAGGTCACAGATCCCGATTTGGTGGGCTTAGCCAAGGTCATTCCCCTCCAGCTTCGAAGCACTTTTGCGGATGGAGACACATCGCCGGGCATCCTCGCTGCGATCAGGCTCCCTTTAGGACATTCGTTAATACAGGGCCGCGACTCGAAATATCCGGAGCCAGAAGTGCAGGTTTTTAATTTCAAAGATCTTGAACAGACACGCTGCCGACCGATTATTGCGATGGCACGTAACCCTGGGATGGTTGTTGCCTACCGAAACTCGGGAGAATGGGTTGATGAAATCATGCCCGACCCAGATGGATGTCTTTTAGCAGGCGTTTTTGTGCTCAGAAGCGCCGCGCGGTTGACGCCCGATTATTCAGATGTATGTCTCGAAGAGTATGTTCGGCGTCGTGAACCCCCTGCTCACAATGATTGGTTGGACGGTCAGAGTCCAGGTGGTAAACCGTTGACAATCATCAGACGGCTGAAGGCCGCCGTCGCTAAAGGTCTCAACCGGAACTTCTATATAAGGACTGCTCGCGACAGTGAGGGCGCTTCGTCTCGCTTGGGAGATGTCCTCGGCAGCCTTTATCTTCCGAACGGTTTCGGTCAGTCGCCCAAGGTCAAAGCGAAAAAAAATGTCAAATGGTACTGCCCAGAGCATCAGGAATATATCTGCCGGTCACCGGGTCACTGCCCCAAATGCAACGCAGGATTGGTCCAAGTTGATTTCCCCCTCAAAGCAGTTGGCGAGGCTCCAAGACTAACAGTGGTGAAACAGCATTTTCTTCACGAAGGCGTGCTTTACCTTGAGATCGAGGTTTCTAGCGGATCTGCGGAATACGTTGCCATGGATGTCATGATGGCTTCAGACGGGGCGGCAATCTCCAAGCAGAACTGGGATGACTGGGTTGGAACACGATTTCCGTTAGAACTATCTGAAATTAATCTCATAAGCTACAAGGCCCTGGGATGCGAATGGGATTCACGAATTGATCCTGAGAGCCTCGGTGATGCGCTTCACAGCGCAGACGATGAAGACACAAGCATTCCATCAGCCATGGTTCTTTCGAATGACAATGTTTCTATTACGTTTAAATTTAATATCAAAACCGCTCTTTTGAAATTTTCGGTACTTTTGAGAAGTTATGGCACAGTTGGGAAGCCTGTCTTTTTCCTGAGGCCTTGTCTCGCTGATCAGCGCTAGGGCCATGGGTTTCATTCAAGTTTCACCTTTTCGTGCTGCAGGAGATCACGCTGATGCTGACTTTGGATTTACGGTAAGCGGACTTAGCTTTTATGCCTCGTCTCACAAGGTCAAATACACCCTTCAGAATGGCCTCTACAGGCTGGATAATTTTAACGCATCCTCGGACTCACTAGAGGTTGAGCTCACGTTTTCATTACGAAGAGCGAACGAAATTTTCACCGGTGACCGTTCTGTTTGCGGTCCCTCTGCCGTTATGGGGGTAGCTCTTTTTTGGGAGTCAAAGAGCTCAGGGCAGAGAGGGGTAGGATCTCCGGTTGTTTTCACTAGAGAATCTGACTTAAATGCGCGTCGGATAGCCATTAACTTCGAGGTCGGGGCCCTCCTTGGAGAAGTCCGGATATCCCCACGCCTCTTTTTGCACAAGCCTTGCCAACGGGAAGAGCTTGGCTTCGCTCGGATACCCGGTAGCATTTTAGGGTCTTTTGGCGACGACATTTTATTGTCGGTAGACTGCGCCCCCAGTGCGTTTCCAATTTTGGAAATTCGGGATGACTCACCCGGCGCTCCGCTATGGACGCTACACCTCGACTGGGCAGATCCACTCGTTGATCTGTTTTCCAACGAACACTTTGAGGTGCGCCTCAATTCTGCGCATAAAAACTATGATTCTGTTCGCGTAGACCCAAGCGGAGACGGAATAGCTCAAATTCCGGTAACTCTAAGAGAGATTCTATCCACCTCCATTTTCGCTTTATTCACGAAATTGAAGAACTCTCCAGATTCTTGGGGGAGGATTCTAAATGGGGAAAGCCTTCCAGGAACCGTTGGTGACCTTGCGTGGAATTATTTGACCGAAGGGCATTGGAATTCATCTTCGATTCCCAGCTTGCTCGCGGCAATCAGGCGAGAGTTTGAAAACTAGAAATTAGCATGGATATACGCAGGCTAGACCGACGGACGTGCTCTGAACTTTGGGGAGATGGGCGGAAGCACCCAATTCCTGCCCTTAAAGAGTTGACCGGAGACGAGGCGAGCATTCGCGAAAAATGCACCGAAGCATTCAGGCGCTTTTCAGGACTGGAAGGATACAAGTTAGATGCCGCTTTTGCTGCAGAGCTCTACTTTGAGATTTTACGGATTGAGTCTGGATTCGCATTGAGACTGGCGGCGGATGACCTTGTTTGGAGGCGTTTATCGGTTCAGGTGCTCCCGGACTTGGTGGCCCGACGTTGGCGTACGGGCACTGACGGTCTCTTTCCTCGCGACCACTTTTGGTTCAAGCCGCAACGAATCTGGCTGAAGTGCCTGTGGTGGTATTGTCACTTAGCCCGTCAGAACAACAGAGGCTCCACCGTGGAAGTCCTGAACTATGGCAGCACAGATGCAATTCAAGCGATTGTAGAGCGGCCCGGATCGGGCGGTTTTCGAGTGGACTTGTGTCGTGAGATTATGAAACGCCTGACGCACAGAGACTTCTCTATCGAAACGTTGAAGAGATTGATGAAATTAAATACCGCTAAATCGTGCGTCATTGAACCAGCTTTTTTTGCAGGAGGAATTGCGGGTTATGTGGATTCCTTGATTGAGGGCCTATCGTGTGAGCGTGCTCGATAATACACTGCCCTTCCTAGTTGATCTGTTTTGCGGTTGCGGCGGGCTGTCTTGGGGCTTCAAAGAAGCTGGGTTTCCCTTGAGTGCCTGCGTGGACCTGAGTCCCTCGGCCGTGGCTAATTTAAGGGCGAACAATCCGTCGGGTGGCGGAGTGCCCCCCGCGTTTGTTTCAGGCAACATCAGCCACTTAAATCCGACCGACTTTGCGCCGAAGTCGAGTGCAGGGTGTATTGTTGTCGGAGGACCGCCCTGCCAAGCGTATTCGAGGATTGGCCGCGGCAAACTTCGCTCACTTGGGGAGCACAGGGCCCACACAAACGACATCCGAGGACGACTTTATGAAGAGTTTGTTCTCTTTGCCGAGTCAGTAGGGGCTCGTGCAATCGTAATGGAGAACGTCTTGGATTCCATATCGTACGGTGGAGACAACATCCCTGAAATGATATGTGGGGATCTTGAGCAGATGGGCTATTCCGCTCGTTGGAGCGTGCTGAACGCCGCGGACTTTGGGGTTCCCCAAGTGAGGGAGCGCGTGATTCTCACCGCAATCAAGAAAAGCGAAGGATTCCAACCGTCATGGCCGGTTCCCACTCATTCCCAACCTCCGAGTCAGAAATACTCTTCCAGCTTCAACTTTGTCGAACTCAGAAGGCAAACCAGTTATTTCGTACCGAATCGCGAACCCTCTGCGGAGGGGCTGTCATCTTGGGTAACCGTGGATGACGCTCTGTCAGACTTGCCTAATCTTCGGGCAAGCTATAAGGACCAATATGTGCAATGCAAATTGAACCAAGAGCTACCGTACAAGATGCGGCCCGTTAATGCATTTCAATCCGCAATGCGTGCTCGGACTTCGCAATGGGTAGGGACAACATGCCATACCTACCGTAACACCCCCCGCGACTGGCCGATCTTTGATCGAATGGGGCCGGGAGATAATTATTTGGATGCGTCACGGATTGCGGACCGGATACTTGAAGAGACATGTTTGAAACTCGGCGTGTCAGAGGGCAGCGATGGCGAACTGTATGCGAAGCTAAAGCGGAAAATTGTCCCTCCGTATGACCGCGGAAAATTTGATGACAAATGGAAACGCCTAGACCCGCATCGCCCCTCTCATACGCTCGTGGCACACCTTGGCGTTGATACTTACAGTCACATTCATCCGTTCGAGTCCCGCGGAATTTCTGTGAGAGAGGCAGCCCGCCTCCAATCATTCCCCGACGACTTTCTCTTTTGGGGGAACATGGGGGACTCGTTCAAACAGATAGGGAACGCAGTTCCTCCGCTTCTCTCCTTGGCTGTTGCGAGGGTTCTCGCTGCTCAGTTTCTGGAGCAGCACCGCTCATCCGGAAGGTAGGACATTGGTGTGTCATAATACGCTAAGAATACTGGTCCCTAAAATTCACCCCCTTTATGCCGATCACAATCGAACAGATTTACAACAGCCCCAGGTCCCAAACTTTGAGAGATACTCTGGGGCAGGCTGTCCTGAACATTCGAACGAGGCTTGAGGCCGACCAAACACTGCCTGCATTGACCGAAGCGTTTCGAGAATATCCGGATAGAAGATTGGGTTCCTTGGCGGGTCCTTTCATATTTGAATTGACCCAAGCCTTTAATGTCGATGACGAGACGGCTCTTAGAGAAGCTCGGGACCTCATTCAGCGGAAGCTTGTGGCCTGCATCGAGACCAAGCCTTGCATTGTCGATGACCGCTCCCGGCCCAGGTGGTTCGACGAGAATTTTGGAGCCATCCGCGATGGCATGGCCATAGGCCCTCACAAATGGTGGAATGAATATTCCCGCAGGCTGGCACAGAAAATAGGGCTGGAGGCTCTGGATAGAGTAAAGTCCGATTGCTTGGACATAGTAAATGGCGCGCTAGAGGCTCCGACAGAAGGAACGCTCCTAAAAAAAAGCCTCGTCGTTGGCAAGGTCCAATCAGGGAAAACGGCCAGCATGGCGGGTGTGATTGCGATGGCGGCAGATGCAGGCTACAATCTTTTTTTGATTCTTTCAGGGACGAAAGAGAATTTGCGGCGGCAAACTAATGCGCGTCTGTTTAGGGACCTTAACAGCCCAGGCGCTGGGTTGGTTCTGCAGAGCCTGACCAATGCTGAAGAACCAGGGTTCACATTCGGAGGCGCCAGAACATTTGAGCAGTGGTTCTCGGAAAGTCTGATGAACCCGACAAGGCGAGCCCTAGGGGTGATTCTTAAAAACGGATCTCGATTGAGGGCATTGGCCGACGCATTAGCGAAGTTCCCTACCAACCGGCATTCACAGATACGTTGTCTGGTAATTGATGACGAAGCCGACGAAGCCTCCATCAATGGCGGCTTTGACCCTGATGTTCCGGCTGAAGACCAAAAGCCAGCCGTCATAAATGGCGCAATCAGGCGGATTGTCCACGAGTCTCTTCCAGGACGTGTGGCCTATCTCGCTTATACCGCGACTCCTTTCGCAAATATTTTGCAGGAACCGCCAAATGAAGCAGTGCCAAACTTATATCCGGAGACTTTCATCCATCACTTGTTTCAGCCCTCGGACTACATCGGCTTTAAGCAAATTCACGGCGATCCAGAAACCGACAGCGAAGGCCTGAACATCATCTGTCCAATAGACGAAAGCGAAGCCTCTCAATTGAGGCAGGGTCAGTTAAATGCTGCTCCGGGGAGTCTGAAGCAGGCTTTAGCGTGGTTCATCGCCGCGAGTGCCGAAAGAATTTGCAGAACATCGGAGGTTGCAGTGTGGCCTCACTGTTCAATGCTAATTCATGGCTCGGCAACCCAACGCGTACACTCTATAGACTACAAAATGGTTTTGGAGGTGCTGCAAACCTGGAGGACAAACCCGACGGAGCTTTATGACATATTAAACAGCGATTCGATTCAGGAATGTAACGCTCGGGTGAATGGAGGATATCTTCAAACTATTTTAAGAAACCACTCCAAGTTTTCTGAGCTTATTTATAGAAATGGAATCAGGAATTCAGCCGATCCAAGTTTTCTTGAAGCAATTAACAAAGTATTGAATAGAGCTGAAGTAATTGTTGACAACGCGGGCCAGACCGCTGAGTCAAGGCTGTCAGTTTTTACTACTCCCGCGAACAACGAGGATGCCAAATTTCAAATCATTTGTGGGGGCAACACACTTTCCCGCGGCCTCACCATTGAGGGCCTTGTTAGTAGCTATTTTTACAGGCGGACAGGATCCATGGACGCCTTGATGCAGATGGGGCGCTGGTGCGGATACAGGGACGGGTACGAGGACCTTCCTCGGATATGGATGACCGATGGGCTTCAAGACGGCCTCTGCGACGCTGTGCAAGTTGAAATACAACTTGAAAGTCAAATTGCGTGGATGCGGAGAAACGATACCAGCCCTAAAGAATACGGTATCAAATTGATGCGCAATCCGGGCGGAATTCTTTTAACGCGAAAGATGGCATCCGCTGAAATCGCTAGTGTGGACTACGCTGGCGAGTGCCCTCAGACCAATATTTTCGAGAATAATGAAGAGGTCATTAGGTCAAACTGGATCGCCGGCGAAAGATTGATATCGCAACTAACCTGGCAAGACGCTGGAATTTGGCGGGGAGTAGACGCGAATCAAATTTTAGGTTTCACAAAATCATACAGGTTCCACCCTGATTCTAAGGTGTTCCATGGAGGATGGATTACTAAATATATAGAGGAAAAGCTTTCCAGTGAGCCTTTTAACGTTGTGTTGATGAGTGGCGATGGGGATCCGATCCATTTTGCAGGGCGTAGCATTCAGTCGGTTTCGCGTTCCCGCTTGAAGAGTGCAGGGCACCATCCACCTGCCCACTTGAACATAAAGACTCTCCGTGGCCCCACGGACATGCTTCGGGACATAGAGGGGCAAGTTCCCCATTTTGACAGCATCGCCGACAAAATGAACCTCAGGGCGAACAGAAAAATGCCGCCTTTGATGTTGATCTATCCAATTCACAAGAGCTCGGTGCCGAGGCCTCCAGCACCTGGCAGACCATCGGAGCGAGTTGCACTCGGGGCCCTTGATCATCTTCTCGGAGTTTCGTTTATTTTTTCGGGTGCCCGAGATGCAAACGGGGGTGTTAATGTTTCAATTCCTTTAGCTCGCGACGAAGAGGCGTAACTATGATCGGTTTTTATATAGCTGGCTTTATTTATGCATCAAATTAATTTTGTTAATGAGCTTAGATCGGCGTGGTTCATGCTTGACGCACCCGTTGAGGGAGGAATGGTCAGGAAGTCTATTTCTCATGAAATACACGCTGTGCGACATGGAGACCGGTTCGGGGTGCTGCTGCCTGCTGAGGCTCATCATGGCTTGAGATTTCAACGTGGCTCCCTGCGATTGGAGGGGTTGAAACTACTCAACGTTGGTGATGTTTTGTTGCTTTCCTCCGCAAACGGTGCCCACGAGAGGGCCTTAAGTTGGCTGGTTGCTGAGATCATTCAGGCTGCGCTTGACGGTCAACGGTGGAACTTTGATGCGGTCAAAGCGCACATCCGAGAATGGGCCGACCTTTTGAAGGGGACGCGGTCCGGCGAGGCAACGGGCCTTGCAGGCGAAATTTTGGTCATGCGGCACCTCGCCTCAATCCACGGACCGTCGGCATGGAAATGGTGGCAGGGCATCCATGGTTCAGTCAGGGACATTGTTTTTGATCGCGACGATGTCGGTCTTGGCAAGGCGTGGGAGGTAAAAACCACAGTGGCAAGGGGCGGTTGGAAAGTGACAATTAATGGCCTACATCAAGTATCAGCGTCAGATGCCGTGTCTTTCGTGTGCGTGCGGTTGGAGTCCGTGAAGAGTGGCGGTTTTACATTGGCGGATCTGTTGAAGGACGTGCCTTCGGAGGTGCTTCCTGCCAACCTATTGGAAGATTTGAAGGCTTCAGGCGAGTATGACGCGGAACAGTGGAAGTTGATTGAGGCGGCCCGATTTCAGGTGGATGAAGATTTTCCCCGGATTGGGCCGGATAGTTTCACCAATGGATCTCCGCCCGAGAGGGTTTTGGGAATTTCCTACACCGTCGATCTGGGAGGTATACCCTGCTCTGAGATTGACATCTCTGCCCCAAGGTAAGCGTATGTTGCACCAATACCTCGCAGCATCAGGTATGAACATGACGTCGGCGGCCCTTGCGCTGAAGGCTCTCTCGCCACCGGAGCACATGACTCTTTTAGATGTCACGGTAAGAGAGTTGATCCAGAACTCCCTCGATGCCAAACACGACGAACAAACTGTGTCAGTCTCTTTTGACTGGCTCAAACCATCGCCGCAACAGCAACACTTCTGGAAAGAATCAATCGGAGGCGATTCGCGAGGAACTTTGGGTCACTGGATCTTTAACCAGTTAGGTAACGACTGGAATCTGCTCAGAATAAAGGACGAAGGGACAGTCGGATTAGGGGGATCAGTGATTCCATCAGGCGCTGGTGGTGGAGAGCATCGTTTCAACCGCATTGCTTTTCAGTTTGGAGTACCCAACGGCGACGCTCACGCAGGAGGCTCTTGGGGCCTCGGAGGGAAAACAATTGTCTTCAGACTTGAGCCTGATGCCGGCTTGGTTGCGTATTTTTCAAAGCCAGTCGACGGTATCCCTCGATTAATTTTGTGCCACTGCTTTGATCATAATCATCAGGAGCAGGAGCAGAAAACACCGTTCGCCCAGACCTGTTGCTATGGTTTTGCATGGTGGGGCGAACCAAGTGAGGGAGGACCGGTTCAAGGAGTTGAAGGGGACCGAGCCATCTATCTAGCTCGCGGTATGGGATTTGATATTCCAGACGACGCCTCCGCACTTTTACCAGGAACACAGATCTTGGTTCCGATCCGCACCCGGCAACTAAGGGAACTGGTCGCGAGGGAGCGAGAAACTGATATTTACGTTCAAGACAGTCCCGACTTGCTTCGTCTAAAGGCGGCCGACCAATTACTTTCTGCTGTGCAGCGCTGGTATTGGCCGCGCCTAAATTGCAGGGCCGCGGGGCCAGACTTTTGCACACGCGCGGACTTAAAGGTCACTGTTGGAAACTGGGACGAGGCGGAGGGCCTCCTCCGACGCCGTTCACCAAACGGACACTCAGAGAATTCCGCTTTTTATCGGTTGCTTGAGAATCTTTATCGCAAAACCTTCCAAGCCTCTGACTCCCACGCAATCCAGCCAGACAAGCATGGCCGTCCCGTCCTGGGCCGGTTGGCCAAATTGAACTCGGCAGACGAAAATGATCTGGTAGCTTTCGGAAGGGAAAGGAGGGCACTGGGGTTGGATGGTGATGGAACCAATTTTTGGGTGATAGCCCACATTCGGGATGCAGGAATGGTGGTCTCGTACAGATTAATGCCATCCATGGTAAATGGCGCCGGCAAGCCGGGTGTACTTACAAATCAAGATGGAAGCATGCACATTGCAGTTGCCCGAGTAATCGGGACCCAGATGGTCGATTGTGCGCCACCGGATCACCCATACCGTCGAAGAAGTTTGGAAGAAATTTTCCGAATTACTGAGGATGCCGCCCATTCGTCGTGGTCGTGCCAGAGACTGATTGAAAAACGAGACAAGATAGGGAGCTGGCCTCAACATCTGCTGTCTGCCTTTCACCGAAAGACCTATGAGATTTTAGCCCCAGCGACTGTAGCTCCCCCTCCCAAAGACGGTTCGAGTGGGAACCCTTTGTACAGGCTGGCGCAGAGTTTAGGTGCTTCTTTACTGCCGCTAGGTTTTGGCGAGGGACCGAGTGGTCATCGAGGGGGAGGCGGGGGTGGTAGCGAGGGTGGTAGCGAGGGTGGTGGAGGCGCAGGACCATCATCTGCAAAAATTCGACTCGCGGACTGCGTCCGAGACGGGGAAAAAGCCCTCTTCGAACTATATGCAGAGGGATTGAAGCCCCTAGAATACTTGCGCGTCGAGTTCGTGGTACTCGGGGAGCGAGGCAAGATAGACAGGCTTCAGTGGAACAAAGATTCTGCTGACGCGTTCCCGATTCAGTTGACTACATGTCGACCTGAAGGAGCCTCAATTAAATCCATTCAAATTGTCGATCAAAACATTTCTATCACCGAAAACGGCCGCTTCTTTGTAGGCGCAATGTTAAATCATGGCGATTGGTTCGTTGATGTGAAGTATACTTCCCTCAGGGCTGAAAAGGTATGAGTATTGCAACATACCAGAGAATTTTAAGCGATGCCATTGAGGGATGGAGCGTAAAGATCCTCGCCATCAACGACAGAGAGCGGACCGAGATCCATTCAGTGGACACACCAGGCCGTTCCTTTCCGAAAGGTGTTCCACATGGCTGGCAACGTTGGCAGAAGCACGTTATACAACTCACCGTCCCGATTAGTGATTCAGATCTAGCGGTCTCAACTGACTTGGGAGGAGTTCGATTAGTTTTAGTCGTAATTTCAACGGGGATCCGATTCTGGAAAACATCAGAGCTTATTCTGAGATCGGGCAGCGTAACACTGGAGCTGGAATTACCTGAGGATTCAATCGGTACGAATTTAATTATAAAGCCGTCATTTCGGTCTGGAGGAAACAATGGAGTCCGAGAAGCCCTTGACCTGTGGACGCCCGGGGAAATAAACGTTGAGTTTGTGGGAATGCAATCATGGTTCCCAGTTGAACCGCGAAAGTTCACCCGAAATGGCCAGTTTCTAAATCTAGAGCTGCCAGATCCATCTGAGTGCTCCCTAGACGCTTTAGATGAAAATTGCCCCCTGCTGCGACCGCTGAGCGAGAGCGTTAGAATCCAAGTTGACACCGAAAGCATCGAGTGGAAGCGGCTTGAAAAGAATCTTCAAGAGCCTGTCCCGACCGATGTATCGAGACAGGCGCTTTCAATACTTGTCGGCCTAGTAGTTTCGGCGATACGAAACTGGGAAGAAAAACTGGATAGAAAAGTGTTTGATTCGCTTGTTGGTACGACTCCACTGCCCAAGCATGAAGGTGATGCCGGCAACACCTTGGGATGGTTCATTCGGTCTTTGCATCATAAACTCGACCCAGATTGCCTTTACAAGGATGAGGATGTAACGTTTTGGCTACAACTCGTGAGCCGTCTTACATACCCAGCAGGCGAAGGAGGGAATGGAAAATGATCACATTTCCCTACCTTTCGGATATTGATGCCAGCAAAGAACTGGACCGGTGGAAAAGATTCGAACCGCTCAACAATCTGTTTAGAGCCGGATGGGAACCAAGGAGTGAGGTTTTCGAACGTTGCTCATGGCCTGTGATTCAACAAAACCGCGTTGACTTAAATGAGGTCATCATTTTGCGAACGTCCCTTGAGCGAGAATTGCCAAAGGACTTGGCAGAGAGCCCGGAGGATACAGACTTACGAGCTTCAAAAGCGCTCTGGGAATATCTTGCGGGAGGACGTCTCTCCCTTTCGCAGGCAGCGGATCCCGGAATATGGCGCTGGATGGCAGTTCGTGTTTTGCCTGATTTGATATTAAAAAGGTTTTCCGGCACCTTAAGTCAGGATCGATTTCAAAGCGTGGGAGCTACAAAACGCTGTTGGCCCCTAAGGATGTACTGGATGGGATGGATGTGCAGCAACGAAAACGGTGTCATAAACAATGAAATGCTCGCCGTTCTCGCAAAAACGGATATTCAATCTGGAATTTTGGAAAGAACTGGAGGAGGTTACGATAGGGAGATATACCAAGCTATTCTTTTAGTATTGCGTTCTGAAAGAATCGAAAGTCGCGCTCGACTTGCAAGAGGCATGTTGAAAAGATTAACCGCAATACGCGGAACCCAAGAAACTTGCATCCTGAGCCTTGAAAGGAAGGTACAGTTGGCCGAACAACTTTTAGAATGGTCGAGCAAATATTACAGGGCTGAATAAATCAGTGAGACAGATGCCTCTAGTCCAACGTTCTTTGAGTAATTCACAATCATTTTTGATTGGCGGCATCAATTAGCCGATTGCGTTAAACAGATCCGGCCTTTTTCGACTCTTTTGACTCTCAAAACTTACCACAAAATAAATGGGAATTCCTATCATAGATCTTTTCGCCGGCCCCGGCGGACTTGGTGAGGGTTTCTCTTCGTTGATAAATCAAGAAGGGAAGCGAGTTTTCGATATCAGACTTTCAATCGAGAAGAATGAGTTTGCTCAACGGACGCTGGAGCTTCGCGCTTTCACTCGTCAATTTGAAGTCGGCCATGCTCCGGACGATTACTACGAATACGTTAGGAGCAACCCCAAGATGTCTAGAACCGTTCTTTTTGAGAACCACAAGAATCAGTCAGACAGGGCAATACGCGAAGCTTGGCTTGCGGAACTCGGAAAGACCCCAGATGCAGAGGTAAAGCAACGGATTCAACTGGCGTTTGGCGGGCGTACGGCCCCCTCGAAGTGGGTCTTAATTGGCGGACCGCCATGCCAGGCCTATTCACTTTTGGGACGTTGGAGACAGAAAAACGGGGAGGCTTTTAACAACGACGCGCGTCATTTCCTGTACCGTCAATATCTGCAGATCATCGCAGATTATAAGCCTCCAGTCTTTGTAATGGAGAATGTAAAAGGTCTTCTTTCTACGAGGGTTAAGAATGAGGGGATGGCAAATAGGATTTTCTCTGATTTGCAGCATCCGCTGGCAGCCACTGGCCAAGGTGGCAGGAATGACCTGGAGTACCAATTTTTTCCGCTAGTTGAGAAGCAAGGAACGTCGGACGGGTTATTCGATCTAAGTCCCGAAAGTGCAATGCCTCCCCCTGAGGATTTCATTGTTCATGCTGAAGAACATGGAATTCCTCAGGCACGTCACCGAATTATCATTTTGGGGGTTCGATCAGATTGGATAAAGCCGGAAAGAATGCTGGATCGTGAGACCTCTGGAATTTCGGTCGATCAAGTGATCGGTGACCTTCCGAAACTACGAAGCGGTTTATCAAAAGAACCGGACTCACCGGAGCTTTGGGAGGCGGCTATCCGGCAGATTCCCTACTCCCATTGGTTCAATAACTTAGGATCGGATGTTGCTCTCCAAACAGCGCTCGAAAGTGCGAGCCGAGCGATAGTCCCCAATTTGAATCGCGGTGAGCAGTTCAGAAAATCTGTGGCCAAGCCGAAAAAACTCGCCGATTGGTACTACGATCCGAGGCTTGGGGGGGTGTGTAACCACGAGACGCGTACCCATATTCGAGCTGATCTACACCGGTATTTATATGCCTCTGTCTTCGCGCGTGAATATGGTCACTCTCCAGTGTTGGCCGATTTTCCAAATGAACTGCTGCCCTTACACAAAAATGTTGAGGAGGCACTTCATAAGTCGAAGTTCAACGACCGTTTTCGTGTTCAAATCGCTGGCCGCCACTCAACAACCGTTGTTTCACACATCTCTAAAGACGGACATTACTACATCCACTATGACCCGTCTCAGTGCAGGAGCCTGACCGTCCGTGAGGCTGCAAGGCTTCAAACCTTTCCGGATAATTACTTCTTTGAAGGTCCAAGGACTGAACAGTACCACCAGGTAGGGAACGCCGTTCCTCCTCTGCTCGCTCACAAGATAGCGAGGATAGTTTCGGAACTATTTTAGTGACCGGTTCTGTACGTACACGGAAGTCTTCCGAATGTCGGTGTAGCTTAGGGAATCTCCGAACATGGAGTCGGCAGATGCTTGGTATGATTAAGCCGACAGGCGAGGCAACTTTTCCAAGTGATGAGTAGATCGCATGTCAAAATGGTGTCTGGCCGGGGTGCTTGAATCAACGGGAAAACGCCAAGTTTCGGGCTGAGCACATTAAAATGTTAGAGTGACTTTGGCGACATCATTGGAGTGGCCAAGAAAATTAGGCCGCTGCATCCGAAAGAATCATGGATTTCCCCGAAACAAGTACACCGAATCACAGCAAGTTACTCTGGTCCTTAATTTTCCCAGTGCGCTGTTTCTGGGCAAGTCCACAGGAGCAGGCATTTTACTCGGCTTCGTGAGCGTACGTTAGCGGTGCGGTTACAAATTTTGCACCCGCACTCTTGGCTGGGTGTGTCCTCGGGGACGATTAAGCCAATTTTCGCAATTATTCAGCGAAAAGAAACAAGAACACCCTCGCATTTGTGAATGTGAATGCTGGGTTCCTATTCAGCAGAAGCCACCACCCGGTAGGCCTGCTGCGGGTGACGCTCCATCTCCGGATAGACATACTCAAGCTGGCCCGCGTCGATCATCGGCTTGAGGTGATCGCGCCGAATCGATTCGTTGTCTTTTCGTCCAATAATTTCAGCCAATTGACTGGAGGAAAGTGGTTTCCACGAACACAGCCCCAGAATTACAGAGCGGATCTTTTTCCCGGGACGTTTACCCAGTTCGTCCACCTGAATTCGGAGATGTTCAGGTAAGGTTGCCCGTAATGTCGTATGCTTTGCTCCTAAAGTCGTATGGTCGGCAGCTAAAGTCGTATGCTTAGTCGGTAATGTCTCATGCCCCCGGACCGGAACCCCAGGTTCAGGTAACTCCTCGGGAAACTGCGGGCCGGGCAGGTAATAGGTGGCGGATCCTTTGCCTTTCTGGGCCAGTAGACCATTTTCCCTGAGTTTGCGAAGATCCTGACTGGCGGTCAGTACATCCGAACCAGTGAGTTGCCGGAGCGTCTGGTTATTGATGGCCCCTTGCTCCCGCAGGAAAATGAGGGCGTAGCGCTGCGAATCGCTGAGATCGACAGGGGCTTGTTTGAGCCATTCCAAGTCCTCTTCCAACAGAAAATGGTGCAGGAGAAACCTGCTTGTGAAGGAGTTATTCGCACGATCTGATTCGAACGTCGGAAGGCTGAATCCGTTTGCGCGCATTTGTTCACGCATGACCCGGATACCGCTACCTTTGGTTTCAGCCGTGTTCGTCTCATGGAAGACAGCGGCGAGATTTGGGTTACGAAGCTGGGAGCCAGGCTCACCCAGTTGATCCTCATTTTTTAGAGAGAATCCCGCATTTTGGATCTCAATCCTGTTGGCGTACCGAATAATCTGGGTAGGTCGATGTTCCCGATAAGAACGGTGCATCAACGCGTTAACGATAGCCTCACGAAGTACACGGGCGGGAAGTGTCGGCGTATCGGCCTGAGTTTGCCCCTCCTTCAGATCAAAGCCTTTCGGCAGGTCATCCATGACCGCCGCCTGAGCGCGATCCACGATCTGGAGCAGCGGCCCACGCATGTCCACAGTGGTAAGGAACCGCTTGTCTGGATCTTCGACCCAGTCTTTGCCTGGAACCCGAATGTAATCGATACGCACAGCTGGCAAATCGCGGCGATAGGCCAATCGGGTTCCAAAGAGCAACATCCCGGTCAAAGTCGGACGCCACACTCCATTCTCTTGTCGGATGGCATTCAAAGATTGAAGTAAATCTTGGTCATCCCATGCCAGTTCCTCCGCCAATGGATTCACTTTAGAGCGGAGCTTGCGGTAATGAGCTATGGCTTCTAGATCGAGATCCGCAACCGTGGCGTTTCCGATCAGGGTCAAATCGTAGCTGTCGCCCTGTCGGTTGCCGAAAAACAGAACCAGATCCTCTTCGGCACAACGTTGATCCGTGGAACCGATGCGACGCCAAGCTCCCTTTGGCAGTTCGTGCTTCTTAAAATACAGAGGTTTTTGGGAAGGGGAAAGTTCGTCGATTTCTACAATGACCACCAACTTTTCCTCGTAGACTTCGGTGAAAGCACGAGGCCGTATGGGGTGATTGAATATGGATGCGCAACCGGAGGCGATATCGTTCAGGAGCTTGTCGGGATTCTGAACGCCAACCACTTCATACCCTCCAAAAAAGTCCTCCAAGCTTTTGGAAACTCCAAGCACAAACCGCCCGCCTCCGAGATCAGGCTCATTCGAAAACGCACAGACGGTTTCGAAGAAAGATTCACCGAGCTCTCCGCTTGCACAGGTTTTGGCTTCGAGCGTTGGATGCTCGTCAAGTTCATTCAGTTCCCGAAGGAGGTCGAGGATCATAGGGAAAGCGTGATAAGGTTCAGAAGCGGTTGGACGAATAATGACACTTTACGAAAGGCTTTGCTTGGCCCTTGCCGCTTTTCGGATCAGTCATCTTTGGTTCCACACACCTTCTTGGCATCGGCAACGAGCGGGCCGAATTTGGCGCAGTTGACTTTCACTCCGTCATCGAGATCCAGAGCGATGAGTTCGGTCTGAAGCTTCTGGCGAACAGCACTGGAAGTGGCTTTTTCGGCCAACAGAGATTGAAGAAGCAGCTCTTTGTCGCCGTCTCTCACCATTGCCCAGAGAGGAGCATCGAAGCATTCCAACCGGTTACGGAGAAGGCGTGCCACGACCAAAGCGGACGCCGGGACACGTGCCTGAAGCACGTTTTGGCGCTCTATGGAGTCTTTCCATTGAGCATCAGATACCCCATCCAGTAACAGCGCAGCAATCACCCGGCTTTCTCGCGGCTTAAGCGATCCTGCTGTAAAGGTTGTGGTGTATATGCCGATTTGACGCATTGAGGTGAGGTGACACCCTAGCAGGAATGCGACCAAACCTCCAAGCGTGCGGATAAGTGCCGTTTTTACAGGGCTTTCCGGCGGCTTTGGTTTTGCCAATAGGCGAGTTAACATTACAACCTTAAATTCAGTGTGTTAAATCAATCTGATCTCATATTTCGAAAGCGATTCCGGTTCAGAATTGGCGACCCTACACGGATGGGTGGGACAAATACGGGGGTACCCCCTAAAAATAGGTACTCCAAGTTGACAAAATGAACGGTCTCTCCCGTTCCTTTGAGCCGCTTCCGCTCTCCAATTGAGTCGCTTTAAATACCTCAGACGGATTGAAACCCCTGCGGGTGAGTCTGTTTGCCACTTTGTGGACTGCCGCCCAAGCCGCACTTCTCGGCCGCCTCGAAAGTGCCCCTAACGGGCTTTCGCCATCAAGGGGCCAAGAGCCGGCATAAAGCCGCTGCGCTTTTTATTCCGTTCTTCTGCGCTTCGCTCCGCCCTTGACCGCGCGGGCATGGGCACGCAAGTGAACGTTGTTCTCTTGCTGGCGTTTGAATTGATATGGCTACCAATTCAAGCACCAGCAAGAAAGACATTTACGATACAGTCACAGGCCGAATGATTTCAGCCCTTCAGGCTGGAACCGTTCCTTGGAAATCTCCCTATCTGCGAACCTCCGGCCTGCCACAGAACTTCACCACACGAAAAGCATATCGGGGAATCAACGTCTGGTTGCTGGCTCTGGCAGGGTACGCGTCTCCATTTTGGATGACCTACCGGCAAGCGCAGGATCTCGGCGGGAATGTCCGCAAAGGCGAAAAGGGCTCCTTGGTGGTGAAATACGGTACCTTTGAAGCAGACGCTTCGGATTCGGGGGAGGTGACAGAGCGTATGTATTTGAAAGGATACACCGTTTTTAATGCAGCCCAGATTGAAGGGCTCGAAATCCCGTTGCCCGAACCTCGTCCCCTTCCTTCGGACATATGCGCGGAAGCCCGGATGATTCTTTTCGGCATGCCCAACCGTCCGACCCTCAGGTACGGAACCGCCACGGCATATTATAGCCCCGCAGAAGACACGGTTTTTATGCCCAAGATGGAGGACATGAGCAGTTCGGAGTCATTTTACGGAACCCTTTTTCACGAACATGTTCACGCGGTTGGCGCCAAGCATCGGCTCAATCGGAAAAGCCTTGTGGAGAACAAAGGCCTACACGCTTCCCGGCAAACATACGCCGAGGAGGAACTCGTCGCGGAAATGGGAGCGGCATTCCTTTGCGCTCATGCTGGGATCTTTGAAGATCAGAGCGAGAACAGCGCCGCTTATCTGGCCGGATGGCTCAAAGCGTTACGCGGGGCCGACGCAAAAACGTGGATTATTCGCGCAGCAAGTCAGGCTCAGAAGGCGGCTGACTACATTCTGAATACCCCGGCAAAATAGCAGGACGAAAGCCCTCGCCTGAATATTCGGGCGAGGGTGTTTTCTGCCAAAAAAAGCTCACCGCGCCCTGGGCGCGGCTCAAAGTGAAAGGGGGTAACATCCCACGGTTGTTACTGGGAAAGGCCGGTTTCTCGACTGGCAGCAATTTGAGCCTTCTTTACCTGACACGCCACCGCTACGACATGCTGGGCATCGCGACTCTGTTCCGGATGCTGGCGGAAGTGTTCTTCTACCGCCTGCTGAATCCCAGAGGCACTCAAGGCCTCTACACGGGAACCGAAAGCCTCCTTGAGCTTTGCCTCGTAGAAGTCCCGAGGGAGGTCTGGTTGGGGCAACTCCCGATTTTGATGTTCGGCGTTTAGAGAATTGGTTCGCTTGATCATAAAAACAGGGCGCAAGGTTCACCAGTCAGAGGAGAGGGTGCCGGATTTTAGTGACACTGGTTCACTGAGACCTCTAGTCGGTTGACTCTGCAATTCGGCTTCCAGACGGCTCAACCGCTCTTTTGTGAAGACGAGATCCTGTTCGAGCCGTGCGTTTTGTTCGGTCTGCCGTTTACTCTGCTCAAGCTGTGCCGAGATTTCCCCGAGACTTTTCGACACGGTTTGGCTGCTCTGGATGACGGCGGCGGTGGTTTGTTTCTGCCGGTTCAACTCGACCAACAACTCCGCTGCTTCTGGGGATGTGACCTTTGCTGAATCGCGGCCACGGACCAAAGGCAGTGACACGGCAGGACCGGGGCGGAGGTTCCAGTAAGATGGGCTTTCCACCCGGTAAAGGGTGTGGGCCTCGTGCATGATCCTCGAATTGTTCGGATCGATGTAACGGCCTAGGGGGTAGGCTTTCAGCTTCTCGGCGGAACGCAGCGATTCGGTGTCCGACTTGCTAAGCGCGCTCATCGGGACCGGTTTGATGCCGACACTTGGGTTCGGTGTCTTTCGACCCAACGAGCAGGCGGACAAAAGCGGGAGGATCACGAACAGAATGGTTGGCTTCATTTGAAAAATACGGGCTGTTCCAGCGGAACTGTAGAAACCTCACGCGCCGGACCTTCGGAATTCGCTGGAATCATCCGTTGCAGGTTCCGTTGAAGGCGTGTCAGCGGATCGTTGGACTCTAGGGATTGCGAGCTGGCGGCCACTTTTGCGGACGAAATCCGTGTTCCGCCAATCACGGCTTTCGAGCGGTCAATCGTTTGGGTGACGTAGAGGTAAAACTGCTTTCCCGCCGGCACGCGGACATAGAAGCCGTCTCGCTGGATACTCTCCAAAATCTGCCGGGCATAGACGTTCAGCACCTGTTGGGCTCCAGTCAAAGGTGCGTTTTGCAGCGAACTCGTTGTCTGACTTCCAAAGATCGTCTGTTCCTTTTCGGTAAGCCCATTGGCAGCTCCGCTCAGGAAGGTCGCTGCGAATAGTTTCACCTCCGCCAAATCATCGCTCTTCAGCAGTTGGCCGCGCAAACCGGCGCTCCCGTCCGTGATCCCCCACGCACCATTTTCTCCGTCGTGCTCGCGATCCAGCGCGAGGCCGGAAACGTTCAGTTCCTCGCCGGTTTGCCACACAAACGTCCAGTTACCGCTCCCGGCGATCCGTTCGCGAACACGATCCACCTTCGCCGTGCTATGGACTTCGGTTCCGGCCGCAATAATCAGGCGGCCGTCATGCCAGACATCGTTCGTCACCAGACCAATAATCGGCGTCTGGATCGTCGAAGAATCCACCGTCACAATCAACTCGCACTGCACCAACCGCCCAAACGGCGCGTAGTCCTTACTCAATGAATCCACGGGCGCATCTTTTTCAGGCGTACCCGCGTAAAGACTGATTGGGGGGATTTCGGCGGCTTTTGGGAGTTTGGGAGGTTCCGGTTCAGGGGGAACAGGGGAAGCCTTTGGCGATTCCTTTGGAACGCTGAAGCCACTAATGTCACGGTTCACAGTCTGTACGACTTGCGGTTTCGTGGACGTTTTATCCGAAGTTTTGAGCTCAGTCTTCGAAGGCTGACCGTGTCCAAAACGCGCGCCCTTCCAGAGGATGAACCCAACAATCACCACCACAGTGAACAACAGGAAGGCTCCGGTTTTGGTCCGAAGCGAGTTGAGAAATGCGCGCGGTGTCATTTCGCGTAACCCTCCGTCGATTTGGCAGGCACAAGGGTCGCTTTTCGCGGCACTTCAGGACTCACGCGGGTGACCAACACGGTGAAGTCGTTCTTGAGAGAGATGTCATTCCTCCCACCCGAGGGCGTTCCCGTGATCGCAAAGTAGCCCGTGGATTCCACGAGAGGCGGAATGGAACCCGTGGCATCACTGACGGACTGTGTGTAAATCCGATCCCCGACCCGCACACAGAAACTGTCCCGCTTGTAGGTGATTTCCCGCTCGGTCTTATTCTTGAGTGTTACCCGGAACACCAGCGTGTCCTGGACGTCGAAGCGGAACACTTCCTCCAACCGAATCTCGAAGTCCGTGTAATCCATGGTGTGGCCTTCCGGTCCGTACGCCACGGAATCGACCTTCTCCAAAGACTCGGGATGATGCGTTTTGAGCAGCGGATAAGCCTTCGCCTTGTCGAGCAGGCCGACCAGCGTGTTTGGCGTCACACCGGTTCGGACGGGAATACGCCTGAGATCGTCTGGCGGCATCCTAAAATTCAGAGCCAAAACCGGCTCAGGACTATCCTGAAGCTCAAGAATGTACGTCTTGCCGTTACTCCGCACATTCACGTTGGTTTTCGAACCCTGCACCAACGATCGGACCGAGAAAAACACCGCTCCGGGTTTATAAGCCACATGGAAGAGGCCGTTTGTCTTGGCATCCGTACTTACCATCGCGGCATCAATGGCGGAGATGGCTCCGGGGAAACTAATCGTCGTCACTCGCGATGCCGAAACCGGCACCGTGTAGACGCTCCGATCGTTCAGTTCGATCTCCAGAATCCGGGGATCCCCTCCAGCAAAGGCATTCGGAAGACAAAGAGAGAACGCCAGAATTGGCAAAAGGACTTTAACGGTTGGGTTCATACTTAAAATCGCTGACTGCTGTGGGGAACCGCCCGTTGCGGCTCATGTCCGGATTGCGTTTGAGTTTCAGAGAGAGCTTGAACGGGATCGCTTCGCTAAAGACCCGTTGCTCAAAGATCCCCGTGCGGATTAGTTGCCCCGTGATCTGGGTCAGCACCAAATCCCCTCGCGTTTCGAGGACGTCTATTTTCGCCACCTCGGCTTTCTGGTGGAGCTGCTTCGATTTGAACTCCTCCGCGTCCGTCCCGAGACCTTTCTGCGCCTTTTCAAACGCAGGTTTCAGAAATAGCTGTTTCAGCAATTCTGGATGATCCAATCCCTTCGGGTGCCGCTCCAATAAGGCAGTGGCGGCGAGAAGACTCTGTTGGACGTGGAACTCTTTTGCCTCCTGAAAGTCCAAAAGTGGCGACAGATAATAGGTCCCGGCCGGATCAATAATGACGACCCGTTCCCGTTGCTTGAGTTGAGTGATTAGAAAATATGGCTGGATACCGGCAAACAGCACCGCCCCAACCGCCACACAAAACCAGAGGAACGCTGTCTGATCTTTGTTCACAAACACATCCGTTGCCCTCAACCCGGTTGCAGGCTGACGTGCCGATTTGGTGACCACTAAGGTCTCCCGGTTTTCGAGAAGTAGATCGGTTGGATTCATGAGTTTTGATGACCAGACTTGCTCTGGGAGAGAAGGGTTTGGACTTCGCCGTCTTTTGCGGCATCCGAAGCGTTAAACGCGCTGTTACTTTGGCCTCCCGTGCCGGAAGCCTCCTTGCTCGCTCCGCCGGCTGGACCAGAGCCCGAACCGGAGAAGGATTGAGCAATCCCAGCCATCGTCCCGCCACTCATGGCCGGCCCGCCGCCTTGCATCGCGGAACCCGCAAGACTCGATGCTGCTCCCGCCCCGGCTGCGGCCGCCACTCCAAGTGCACCAGCTCCACCTGTTGCAACCGTGGCTGCGGCAGTCGCTCCGCCCGACAACGCAGCCGCACCCGCACTAACCGCTCCGCCAAGCAGTGCGCCACCGACTTGGGCTCCAGTGGCCACAGCACTTTGAATGATAACCGGCGCAATCAACGTACTCAGGATGATCCAGCCGCCAATTACGGCGCCGGCCAGGATCGTCTGGAGTCCGTAAACGTTACTGACCACGAGCAACCCTTGTTCGGTCGCGAGATCGATTAAATTACTCGTCCCAATCGAAGCGGCCGCCCAACCCAATGGCCAAGCAATGATCCCCACGGTTCCGAGAATGTACCGCGCCCCGATGTGGCTCGTGGAACGGAGGGCCAGCATTCCAATAAATAGCGGCGCAAACGCGAAACTCAGCCCCACGAAAAACTGTTGAAGGATATACGCACCCCAAATCACGAACTGAGCAACCAGCCCGACGAGGCTCAAGATTCCCCAGAGTACCGCTTCGTACATTTCGGCGCTGCTCGGCAATCCGAACCAACCGCTTTTGTCCGTTGGCGCTTCTTTCGAAACCAGCACCTCGATGTAACGCCTTGCCGCATCTTCCGGATTCGCCGACATCTTCGAAACCACCGTCTGCATGGCGTCTTTGGCCAGATCAGTCCACTCGCCAAAAAACGCGATCGTCATCGTCAACAAGAGCGTCATCGCGATGAGACGCAGCATCGAACGGCCGGAACGCGAGTGTTGCACTTCGGCGACAATGCCGATCACCAGCAGCAAACCCGCTAACGGCAAAAGAAGCGTGTACAGCGTTACACACTGCTCCTGGAAGTTCGGGAACAGCCGCGCAAACGACGGGAGAACGGCTAGGGAGATCATCAGCGCGCATTCCTTCCGAACCGCAAATCACTCCGGACATCCGGGATCATCAGGCTACCGAACTTGGAAAAGGCGTCCCTTCGATCCGCGGCAATCGCTTCGCTGTGCGCCTGCGTTTGTTTGTCCGCGTTGTTGCGATTGGCGATGTCCTGCACCAGCGTCTGCGAAGTCGCCGCTGCCAGTTCGTAACCCAACGCCTGCAACTCCACTCCTTCCGCCGCGAGAACTCCCTGCAATTTTTGCGCCTCCGCCGCAGTTGTCGCCGCCTGCAACCGGCACAGGGTCTCGGCCATGCGCTCCTTCATCGTTTGCCGTTTATTACGGATGTTCGAGTAGATGCCGGCGTGGTTAGCCGTAGCAACCTCCACCACAGCAAAACGGCGGTACATATCTTCGACGCGGTTAATCGTTACCCCGGCAAGTGTTGTGGGTTTGATCTCCTGATAAAGGCCGCCTTCGTTGTTCCGCAACGAGTTCCCGCCGTCCGCTCCACTTTCAAAATCCCAAACCGTCGGACCCGAGACGTTCTGCTTCAGATCGTAAATCGTGCTGCTCGCACCGCTGATCGAAGTCAGGGCCGCCGGATTACCAAAAGCCCGATTGTGGGCATTCAGCGCCTCCAGTTGCTGAACCAGGTTATTAATCTGGAGCACCTGATTGTTGACCATCTCAACGTACTTTGCGAGGTCCACGATCTGGTGCTGTGCGTCCTGAACAATCATCGCCGGATCCACGACAACCAACTGAGCGTGGGCCTTCGCAAGCAGCAGGCTGGCGCCAACGCATACCGTCGCAAAGCGTTTCATGTTCGTTGCCATGGTTACTCTCCAATTCGCAGCACTTTGGTCGTCGGATTCAGAAGCACTCCGTCAACCTTCTGTTCGGGAAACGGGATCTCATAGAAATTGAAGTTTTCCTCACCAGCGAGGCCTGCCGCTTTCTGGTGATTGACCATGATCCAATACTGCTGCTTTGCCGCGTCACTCCGCCCCTTATCAAAGCCCTCTTCGTAAGTCGCCTTTGTATGAGCGTCGGTGACGTAGTTTAACGCCTCTCCGGCGAGCAGCCCGGCTGCAGCCCCTGCAACGCTCGCGAGCGGTTTGCCCTTTCCAAGCTTGTTCCCGACAAGCGCCCCTAACCCCGCACCCGCAGTATCTGTCACGATTCGCCGTGTTCCAGCGCATCCGGAAAGCAGAAAACCGAAGAGCAACAGTGGAATGGTAATGCGTATTTTCATGATCCATAAGGGGCTTCCAGCGCGGCCGGTTGTGCGCCTGCGGCGATACCTTCCAGCACGTCGCTAAACTGGCGCAGTTCACGGGCGCGTTTCTCAAAGTGTTCGCCGCTCGTACTGCTGCAATAAAGCATCTCAGCAGAGGCCACGTTGTGAACGGTCCCGCAGATGGGACGCTGGCCGTCGATGTGATAGTAAGTGAAGGCCGCGAACTTTTCCCCAGTCTGCTGGTCGGGAAGCGGGTAGCTCATGATGGTCTGCTTGGTGATTTCGGGCAGGGCGATGTCGCTAGAAATGTCCTCCAGATCGGCCCGGTCGTTCTGCCGCATCATGAAAAACTGCCGGCTGTTGCCAAAAACCGCCGAACGAATCCGGCTCTCCTTAAAGCGGGAGTATTGCTGCACGATCGCAATGTTCCAGGTGTTGAACTTCCGCATCTGCGCGTAGCTCTCTCGCACAATCTTCTCTCCTTCCGGAATATCGAGGAACCGGGCAACTTCCTCGTAAACATTCCGTTTCCGGAGTGCCCGAGGCATCGAAATGATATGTTGCCTGGTGTAGTTGGTGATGAGGAACCCAGCGGCCGCCTTGAGTTCCTTTGCCGAGTCCGGGATGTACCCAAGCTCAAAGTGGGCGATCTTGCCGGTGAGGGTGAGATTGCTTTCGCCGTCAAAAAGGGGGCCGTAGTTTCCATCGCGGCACCACGGTCTTAAAAGAGTGGCGATATGGAGCACCTGCTCCCGTTCGGCTCCACTGGCTTCCAGTTGCATCAGTTCCTGCAACATTCGATGGGTTGGGAACTGATCTCGGCGAAATGTCGAAAATGCGAGGTTTCGAACGTCCCTTGCCGTCTCGCTACTTTTAGCAAAGCGAAGCACCTCACCTTCATCGTGTGGCATTAGAAAAGCATGCGCTTCATCTGCATGACTTTTCTGCCAGTCACGAAAATCCACGAAGGCATCCAGTCCTGTGGTGCCGACGGCCATTCTCTCTCGTTTGTAACGCCACAGCGCATAGGCATGACGCGCCACCTGCGCCGCTGCCTCTGGATACTGGTTGAGCCAGTCTTGATAGACGTCCTCGTAAATCTGGTTCAGATAACGAGTGATCTGAGCCTGACGATAGAGCTGTTTTTCCTCGTCGGCACTGACTCCGACCATTCGCGCCACAAGAGCCGTGGCCGTAGAAAAGTGCAGCGAGGTTAAGGGGAGACCTGTGGTATCGAGGTAGTTGAGCGTGAGCGCTCCGTCCGGTTGCAAAATGATCGGCTCGGCATTCGGCTCAACTGTTTTGGTGTAAATCCCATAGGAAAGCCCTTCCTCAATAATAACCGTGTAATCGTAGTAGGCCTCCGTTTGGGTCAGGAGATCACACACGGTGACGGATTTCCCTGCGCCGCTCATACCGAGGAGAACGGCGTGCTGAGGAGACTGATTGCCCTTTTCCCCGGAGAATGTTTTAACGCCCACCAGATTGCCGGCACCGCCGTCGTAGATCGCTTCGGCAGTGGCAAGATGTCCTGTGAACGTCGAGTTCACCGGCAGCATGTCGGCGAGGTACTGATGCTCCGCGTAGAGTTTTCGGTGCGCGTATTTTCCCCAAAGCCATCCGGGCCACGTTTGGTAAAACAGCTTCCGCGTCGTCGAAGGAAGGCTGCTCTCAAAATACTGGGCGCCGTTCATCGAGTTGATGGCGCTTTTGACGGCCATGGTTTTCGCAATCAGACCGGCCTTCGTTTTGTCCCAAACCCGCACAATGAAATGTGCGTTGAAGGGGAGTGTGTGTCCGTTGGAGAGAGCCTCGATTTTGCGCTCCTTCTTTTGCATAGCCGCCTTGAGCGACAGCTTTCCTTCGCTCGCGAAATCTCCGGAGATCCGCTCGTGCGCCTTTTCTTCTTTGGTGATCTCGCGCCCCACCGGCAACGGATCGACGTTTACCGTGATCGTGTAATCCAGCAGTCGCAAATTGGTAAGCCGGTGAATAATTCCCGGGAACGTCATCTTGGGCCAGCGCGTGAGGACGATTACCGAGTGATAAAACCCGTCCATCCAAAAACCAAAGTCGGTCCCTGCGGAACCTTCGCTGTGCCAGCAATTTTCCTGAATGGAACGCTCTTTATCGAAAGTCTCGCCTGCGTCGTAATCGAAGCGTTCCGCATAAGACGGATTCAAGAAACCTGCGTAATGCCGGTAATGGTCAGCGTCCGTCATCGGCTCGATTCGGGCACCTTGCCCGCTAAAGGTCGCGACTAACATCTCGTGAATTTGGGCGAACTCCTGCTGCAACTGATCGAGCAGATGCTCGTAATGATGCGTCAGAGTGGCGCTTGAGGCATCAAATGCGGGAGCAGTTTCGATCTTCCGTGAAACATAGAAAACGAGCTTCTGTCGGCGGAGTCGTCGTCCGACCATGGCTTTCCAAAAGCGAAGGAAACGTTCGTTTCGGTTACGCCGGGTCCACGGATTTTGGGCGCTGCGCGTCTCCTCCTGATAGCGCAATAGTTCGCGACGGTAGTCAGAATCGCAGTACCACTGGATTTGCATGCGCTGGTTTTCTCCCAGTGAAGCCAGCATCACGGACAATTGATCTTGAAAGGCATTCAGCTCGGAGGCTGGGGCGTTATTGAAATCAGGCGCCTCAAAGAGGAATCCCTTTGAAACAAAACCGCCCTTCTGAAGTCCGTTGAATACGAGCAGATCTTTTACAAAGTGCCCGTTGGGAGCCTGTGCCGAAATCGATTCAATGGGCCACATAATCATTGGAAGCTAACGGATGCCGGAGTGTTGGAGGCGTGTTGGGCGTCAGTCCGGATCCGTTAAGACAGGTGTCGAGCAGGTCTATGTCGTAACCGGCGGGTTTCCCTTGTCGAAATCCGAAGACGTACGCAAGAGAAGCTGCGATAGGCACTACGGACACTAGAATAGAGCTGGTCAGGCCGCAGTGGAGGGCACTGAACAGCACGAGGAGCAGGGCCACCGAGAAAGATCCTCCGCCAACCATCACCCAAAACAAACTGCCATCGAGCCCCCAGGTCTTACCGCTGGAGTCGTTAGCGCTGTTTGTGTCTGAAAATCGGAGCTCGACGGCTTTCATTAGAAAGCGCCGATATCGACCGTGGAACCACCGAGTCCAAACGCCGTGAAAAGCGCCTTCACGATGGCGGGCGCACCCGCGATGATCAGCCCGCCAATGATGGAGAGTTTGCCCGAATCGGTGTCGCCCCGTCGGATGGCAAACCCGCCGCTGACCACACAAATGGTCCCAAAGATAAACCCGATGAGCATCACAATGCCCATCGCTTTGCTGGTCCCATCGACCAAGCCGCCTACTTGTGCAAACATTGGAACGATCCGCATTGAGCCAGCCATTAGTGAGAAGTTCATACGCATCAGAATCGACACGAGCTGAGATGCTTTTGTTCCACCGGTGGAACAGCGTTGGTTTTTCTCAAACGATTTTAATTCGTGCCACACAATCCACAGGATCCCGGATGCTCCCTCTCCAGACTCGCGTCTCTCGAACGCCATCTTCTGGAACACATACGTGGTCAGGAACATGTTATCTCTCGACTCGCGGCTGCACTGCAAAGATCCGAGCTCGGGCTATGTAAAGAGGGACGCCCAAAAGGCAGTTTCCTTTTCCTCGGTCCAACAGGCGTTGGCAAAACCGAGGTCACGATTGCCTTCACACGCTACCTGCTCGGCAGTCGGGCATTGTTCCGATTCGATATGTCCGAGTACCAGTTGCAGGAGAGCCTCGGCGTGCTGCTTGATTCGATTGCTTCCGCGCATTCACAACACGCAAAGGGGACGCTTTTGTTCGATGAAATCGAAAAGGCGCATCCTCGCATTCTGGATGTATTTCTACAGATCCTAGATGCTGCGCGAGTGACGACCACAGCAGGAAAGACGTTGGATCTGAGCGGGTTTTATATCGTGTTTACGTCGAACCTGGCTTCCTCCGATGTGTTGGAGCTGCAACATTCCACGTTCGCGACTTTGGAGCGCCATGTCCTGGCACGTGCTCAACAGCAGATGCGACCCGAGCTGTATGCCCGTATCGGCGAGAAGCTTGTTTTCAGCAAATTGAGCTACGACGTACAGGTTCAAATCGCCCGGATGTTTCTGGACCACGAGGTGACTTTCCTGCGCGAGCGGGGGCACGTTCTTGTTCCAAACGGCTCTGTGTTACCGTTCTTAGTAAGGCGCGGATTTCACCCGCGACTCGGAGCACGCCCGCTTCGCGGTGCCGTCGAAAAATATGTTGGCGAGGCTGTGGTTCGTGACCTCATTGCCGGCGGGACAGGAAGCGGCGAACTCGCGGTGGGCGCTG
This sequence comes from Chthoniobacteraceae bacterium, assembly GCA_947476255.1. Lineage (GTDB taxonomy): Bacteria > Verrucomicrobiota > Verrucomicrobiia > Chthoniobacterales > Chthoniobacteraceae > Chth-196. The sequence continues at coordinate 46,580 of CANJPY010000002.1, forward strand.
GAGGAGAGCGGTTGCGTGTTGGGTGAGTTATTGCGCCAGGTGGCTAACGCGAAGGTTTTTTAGCGCGGGCAATCTGCCTGCTTCAAATCCATGTTACCGTGAAGGATGCGCAGCACCTGAATGGCAGATATTTCAACACGATAGAATATCAAGTGGTTGCGAAAGAGAAGACTGCGAATGCCGGGAATAATTTCATCCCTCTTTCGACCAAGCTCAGGGTGTTCGATGAGTTCCAGCGCACGTTCTCTAAGTCCCTCAAGATACTTGTCTGCTGCAGATTCGTCATGGCCAGCGATATACGCCCAAATATCTAGCAAGTCCTCCCTTGCTGGAGTCGTGAGTTCGAGCCTCATGCTTGGCGGCGTTTCCTCGCCAACATCTTCAGTTCCTCGGTAACCGCAGGTGTCCACTCCTGCAATTCTCCCCGGTCTGCCGCTGTGCATCCCGTTTGTAGAGCATCTCGCAGATTGCCGAGCGTTTTGGATTCGAGCGTCTCAAGGTGAAACAATTCACGAAGGGCCTCGCGGATTACCTCACTAGCCGAGGTATAGAATCCGCTGCTGACCTTCTGCTGGACCCACCTCTCCATTTCCGGCGTGAGGGAAACATTCATGGGATAACGCTACCTCGAATAACAGACTTTGTCAAAAATCGTTATTAAAGGGCGTCTTCCTTATCTGCCCTTCTGATCGCGAATCTGTGTCGGCAACAGCCCCCAGAACTCTTCCGCCAATTTCCGCGTGATGATTTCTCCGCTGACAGTCCGAACGGCTCGGTAATGCCTGAAAAGTGTGTCTTCGGATTCTTCGTGTCCCATCTGCGCCTTTAACAAAGAGGTGTTTTGATGCATGGCGTAGTGCATCGTGGCAAACGTATGCCGGAGCCCGTCATGGAGTTGAACCAATTTTGAGGCGCTTCGGAGGGCTCTCCAGCGGCCCGGGAATGTCTCGGGAATAAAGGCGGTCTGCTCCGGACACCTGTGCCGCCAGACACGAAACCACGCGGTTGCAACTGGCGAGAGCTCAATCACCCGCTGTTTGTTCGTTTTGCTTGAACGAGCGTCCACGACCAAAGTGCGCCCGACAACGTCCAGATTGGAGAGCGGCGTTCTCTTGATTTCCTCCGGACGAACCCCGCAAAAGACGGCTGCGGCAAGGTACCCCAAGAAGGATTGGTAAGGGACGTAAAGAGCCTCCTGGTTGCTGCGGTCGATCGACTTGTGCTTTCCCAAGAAGGCTGTGTGAAAAAGGCGCCTGATTTCTCTCGGCCCGTAACTGAGAATCTCCCCACGCTGAGGTTTGGGCAGCTTGATTTTGTTGTCCTCTCCTTTGACCGGGTTTAGAGGAATGTATTTCGCCAAGCGGGCGAATTCGAGGAAGCTGCGGGCGGTCTTAAGACGGTTATGCTGGGTGTCGGGAGCGAGGTTGTTCTGAGTAACCCACCGTTGGACCTTCTCCCGGCTGATGTCGCCTACTGGAATGTCCCCAAGGAACCGGAAAAGGCTTTCGAGATTCGGTTTCTGGAGGTCGTCTACGTATTTTGGGGAGTTCACACGCCTCTGTTCGTCCAAAAACTCGCGTCCGATCTGGATAAGGTCGGGCGCCTCAAGGAGAGGCCGGTGGTGGGTCAGGTAAAAGTTGGTGGCTTCCAGAATCGTTGCGCCGACACCGGCTAGTCTATCCAGGCAGGTTGTGAAGAGAACCCGGTCATGAGGGGAAAGAGCATACCCGGCAATGCCGTCCTGCCGGAGGGAGGATTTGAACGAACGGGCGAAATTCTCGGCATCTTCGCGACTGGAAAAATATTTCTGGAGGCGGCGTCCGTTCACCACCCCGAGGTCGGCTTGCCATTTGACCACACCGGACGGGTACTTCTTTTGTCGAATCTTCACATCCACCCATCGCACGGGATGGACAGGGCCGCTGGAAAATCGTGCACAATCGTGCACGCTTTTTTTGTCATTTGGCGTGCATTGGTGACCCTCGCTGTCCCGTGGTGGCCCTTGAGATCAGGGCAACAAAAAGGCCTGTAAGGTGCTCTTTACAGAGTAATTACAGGCCGGAGAGGAGGTTGAAAAGATGGAGCGGGTAGAGGGAATCGAACCCTCCTAGCCAGCTTGGAAGGCTGGAGCTTTACCACTAAGCTATACCCGCGTGCGCTTCGGCAACGGACGGACGCCATACTGCCCACTCTTTGCCTACACTTGCAAGCCGGAATCTTTCCTTAAAACGAGTGCCAAAGTGACTGCACGCGCGACTTTTGCTCGCCTGCTACGCAAACGTGCCGGCTAAAATGCCTTTTGAAGGCTGTGGTGCGAGTCCATACAATGCGGAACACTTGCCCAGAAAACCGAAGTAAGGCGTCCCTAAATCTGGCCGCGCGGCCCCATCTCGCAACAGGGGTTGATGCGGTGGCCCCCCCCCCCGAAATACTTGAAATTACAGACTACCGTTTTAAACTAGGCCGCTCCAGCCCCCCCTATGACTAAGTTTCTTCTTCTTTGCCTGTTGTCGTTGCTTGCAGGTACCTCTGCTTACTCCCAAACGCCTCCGGTTGGGGCCGTAAAGGCCGGAGACATCTCAAAGCTTGACCCTGCAATGGCAGCAAGTCGGAATGAGGGGGCGGAAGTGGAGTGGCACGACGTTACGAAGTGGGGCCTCGAGGGGCGGGCGTGGACTGAGATGGAGCGACTTCGTTATTTTGACCGCCTGCCAGCGGAAGCCGAGAAGACCGTCACGCCGGCGGTTTGGAAGTTGAGCCGGGACAGTGCGGGGATGATGGTGCGTTTCAAAACAGACGCGACGGCGTTGCATGTGCATGTGAAGCTGATGAAGGAGCAGCTTGGCATGCCTCATATGCCTGCAACAGGCGTGAGCGGCGTTGATTTTTATGCGAGGGACGACTCTGGGAAATGGCGGTGGGTGATGGTGACAAAACCCGCGTCGCAGGAAATGAAGGTGGAGGTCATCAAGGGTTTGGCGCCGGGGATCCGCGAGTACGCGGCGTATTTGCCGCTTTATAACGGAGTCGAGGTTCTGGAGATTGGCGTGCCCAAAGGGGCCGTTTTTGAAGGCCTCGCGCCCCGGCAGAAGCCTGTCGTGTTTTATGGCACATCGATTACCCACGGCGCGTGCGCAAGCCGCCCTGGAATGGTGCACACCGCCATCTTGGGGCGAAGGTTGGACGAGCCTGTGGTAAATCTTGGATTCTCCGGCAATGGCAGGATGGACGCGGCTGTGGGTGAGTTTCTTGGAAAGATCGATGCATCCGTTTATGTGGTCGATTGCCTTCCTAACATGGGACCGGCCGATGTTACGGCTAAATGCGCGCCCCTCGTTCGCCAGTTGCGCAGCACAAAGCCAACAACGCCAATTATTCTTGTGGAAGACCGTCGGTTTTCAAACGACTGGATCACACCAGCCAAAGCGAAATTTCATGCTGATAACCATGCCGCTCTGAAAGCTGCGTTTGATACTTTGCAGGCAGAGGGCGTTAAAAATCTGCACTACATCACCGGCGATGCGCTCTATGGCACCGATTCGGAGGGCGCGACCGATGCGTCACACGCCAACGACTTGGGATTCATGCGTCAGGCGGACATCTTCGAGCCGGTGCTGCGGAAAGCCCTGGCACGGTGAGTAAAGACGGTCGGCCGGCAGCGTCCGAAATCCAACCGCACCGCGCTACGTTTTCTGGTCCACGCGCCGACTGGCTTCAGCCATCCACAAAATCAATGAGAGCAAGGTGCCTCGAGGGCCTTTAGCCTTTCATGCGAGCACTAGCGTCCGCGTGCCAGTCTCCAGAGGACCAGCAATCGAAGGAATCGAAGAGCACGCAGAGACTTCACCAGAATCGCTGAGTTTGGATTTAGGATAAGGAGGTAGAACGGCATGATGGAGAGCATGTCCACCAATCCCCAGAAGCTAAAAGCGTACTGCATGCGATCCTCGGCGAAGTAAAGAGAACCCGCGTAATCAACGGTTAACGCTGCGATCGCGATAAGTTCGAGCGTGCTAATAAAATCTGCATATGCGAGTCGATAGGGCTCATAGTTTTCTAGGAGCATCGAGACGCAGGACGCCACAATTAAGATACCCTGAAGGATCTGCCAGCATAGCCGAGTCGGGGATCCAGATTCGGTGAACAGATCAGTGAAGAATTCGCTAAAACGATTGTTGGAAGGCTGGGCGCACATAGAATTCTGAGCGGAATGCTGACTGGCCGCTAGGAGGACATACTAGGGGGCGCTTTGCAAGGGCTTAGTCAGGTTGCAGCGGGTAATTCTGAGGGAGCCGCTGCCCACGAAGCCGTTTGTCCAATGTCAGCGCGCTGGCTCAAGGAATTCCTCGAGTACTCGGCCTTCATTTCCCGGGGAATCGATTTGCAGAAGACGACTTAGCGTTGGCGCCACGTCCAGATTACTGACACGCGGAAGCCTGGCACCTTTGCGGATGCCGTACCCGGAAGTGATCAAAATACCGTCAAGTTCCGGGTCCGCAGCGGGGTATCCATGGGTGCCAAGATAACCAGTGGAGTCTGCAACTTCATGGTCACCCTGTGCGGGGGATTGAAATGCATAGCCCTTTTTTGCGAACAAAATCAGGTCGCCCATGCCGTTGTTTTGGTCTGGGGTTGGCATTCCAAGCGCTGGCGCCTCGCTGCCATCAAGCACTTGCTCCACGCCTTCAAGTGACAAAAGAGTCTCGCGAAGGCGCGGCAGCAGCGCCGCCTTGCGCGTGGGATCCGTTACAAATGCGAAAGCCATTCCGCCCTGTGCCTGCACCCAGGCGTCGCACTTTGGGACACGGGCCCCCACAGTCTCCAAGAGACCGGCTTTTCTCAGGGCAACGTTGGGGTAGGTGATTTTTGACACCTTCTTAAAGCCGTGGTCTGTCGCGATCAGGAGCGTTGTTTTATCAAGAATTCCCGCATCTTTGATGCCGTCGATCAGGCGGCCGATTAATTGATCTGCGTAGCCGTAGGCCACATAACTTGCAGTGCTTCCCGGGCCGTAACTGTGGTTGGAAGCGTCGGTACTTAAAAGATGGAGGAGGAGCAGATTTGGGCGGTGTTCTCGAATGATATGCACGGCGGCCTGAGTCCATTGCAAATCCTTCCAGGCAATGTTCCGCGAATGCGTCTCGTCAATTTTGGCGAGGCTCGGGTCCCAAAGCTTTTGGCTTGTGCGCAACTCCCTTTCGACGACGCCTTCAGGGTTCGGCTTTTCGGCAAAACTCCAGTGAATAGTTGGGGCACCTTTGATCGCGACCCAGTCAACCTCGGCGGTGATCAGGCCTTTTTCAAACGCGCGGTCATAAACGGTGGGGACAAAAACCATGCGGCCACGGTCCGCCCATTGCTCAATCATTGGAGGTAAATTTGGGCCCTGTCGCACGAGCAAGCCATTGTACAATACTCCATGTTTTGCGGGCGAAACTCCTGTTACAAGAGTGGTGTGGTTGATCCATGTCACAGAGGGATTTGAGACAGTCATTGCCTCTCCGAGGGAACCCTCAGCAGCGAGTCGCCGAAGGTTTGGGATGGGCATGGCGGGGTCTTTCCAAAGCCACGCGGGAAACCCGTCGATGGTGATCAACACAACCATTCGGTCTTTTGCGGGAATGGATTGCGCGGAAGCTGCGGTATTCATGACAAAGGCCGAAAGCAGGGCTCCCAGGAGATAAATTTTCATGACAAGGTGGAGGGTTTGAGGCGTGGGGAAATGCAGTCGGAAGATGATGGCTAGATTACGGCAGCAGAGTGGATCAAATTGAAAGAGCCGAAAAGATTGGGAAACCTTAGACAGGCTTCGTTAGTATTGGACCATGAGTATCGGATTCAAAGAGTGGGCCTTGGTATGCGAAGAAATTGGGAGCGGCCGCCAGAGCATCATCTTGCGCAAGGGTGGAATAGCGGAAGGCCGTGAAGGGTTTCGGTTTCAACACCCTGATTTTTTGATGCTACCCACGCTCTTTCACGAACAGATCGCCAAATTAAAACTGCCCGATGGCAGCACGTTGCCTAAGTTGGTTGAGGGTGAGCACACAATATCGTATCGCATTGTGGTGGAGTGGACCCAGGACCTGACGGATTGGCAGCAGATTTCGCGCTTGGAGCCCTTCCACCTCTGGCGCGAACATGTGATTCGCGAGCGGTTTGATTACGAGGAGAAGCAGGGGTTGAGTCTCGCTTTTGTGCGCGCATATCGGCTGCGAAGACCTGCGGTCTTTCCGGATTCTCCCAAATATGGAGGGTGTCGTTCCTGGGTAACGTTGCCAGACTTGGACGAGATGCTGCACTGTGATCCTGTGCTCGATGAGGAGCAGCATCGCAAGGTGGCGGCTGCCGTTCAGAGCGCGTTGGCAGGCGGAGCTGTGGGATAAAAAGTGACAGCCATAGCGCAGGGTTGGTGGGATGAGGGGAGACCGCTGCGTCTCACGCCGTGGCCGCGGGCACGTTAAATGCCAACGGAAATCCCTCTCGGAGACAGCGTCACATTCGCCATTGCGCGCGCCAATTTTGAGCACCTCAGGGGATTGGAGGCGAGGGCGGTCGGGTGTGTGGCCGTTCGGGCCAACCAGATGTGGTCCATGTGCTTGGGAAGAGTAGCGCGTATGCAGCTCAGGCTAGGACGCCTTTGACAACGGTGCCATGCACGTCTGTGAGTCGGAACTGGCGGCCTTGGTAGCGAAAAGTGAGTGCCTCGTGGCGGATGCCAAACAGATGTAAAATTGTGGCCTGCAGGTCGTGGATGTGAACGGGATCGCGGGTGATGTTCCAGGCGAAGTCATCAGTCTGTCCATAGACGCTCCCGCCTTTGACGCCGCCTCCCGCCATCCACATGCTGTAGGCCCTGCCGAAATGGTCGCGCCCAGTCGGTTTAGCGGGATCGCCCTGCCCGAAGGGGGTGCGCCCGAATTCGCCGCCCCAGAGCACGATCGTGTCATCCAGCAGGCCTCGTTCTTTGAGATCGGCCACGAGCGCGGCAGACGGTTGGTCCGTGTCGCGGCACTGCAATTCAAGTTGGGTGAAGAGGTTGCCGTGCTGGTCCCAACCGCTGTGCATGAGTTGGACAAAGCGCACTCCACGCTCCAGAAGACGGCGGGCAATCAAGCAGTTGTTGGCAAAGGTTCCCTTGGTAAGCGCATCGGGTCCGTATCGAGCGACAACGGATTTAGGTTCGTTGGAAAAATCCAACAAGTCCGGCACGCTGGCCTGCATTTTGTAAGCCATCTCGTATTGAGCAATGCGGGTGTCGATCTCCGGATCTCCGTAGTCTTGGAGATGTTGTGTATTGAGGGCCTGAATATCATCGAGGAGGGTCCTGCGTTGTTCGCGGCTGAGGCCTTCGGCATTGTGCAAATAGGGAACAGGGTCCCCCACATTGCGGAACCGGACGCCTTGATAGCGGCTGGGGAGAAAGCCGCTGCCCCAGTAATAATCATAAAACAGTTGGCCGCACGTACGCTGCTTGTCGGAGGAAGTCATCGCGACGAAAGCGGGGAGATTTTCCGATTCACAGCCGAGGCCGTAACTGAGCCATGAGCCGAGGCTGGGCCGTCCCGGAACCTGTGCGCCGGTCATAAAAAAAGTGACACCGGGAGCGTGGTTCACGGCCTCGGTGTTCATCGAGCGAATTACGCAGATATCGTCGGCAAGTGCGCCGATATTTGGAAGCAACTCGCTAAACTCGGTTCCACACTGCCCCATTTTTTGAAAGGGCCGGATCGACGGTGTGATAGGCCATTTTTTGACACTCGCCGTCATGGTGGAGAGACGTGTGGTGCCCCTAATGCTCTCGGGAATGTCTTGCGAAGACATCTTGTGGAGGATGGGTTTGGGGTCGAACAGGTCGACGTGTGAGGGACCGCCTCCCTGCCATAAACATACCATGCGTTTTGCTTTCGGGGCGAAATGGGGAAACGCGTTTGGGGCGCCAGTTGTGGAGACTCCAGTCGAAGCGGGGGACGCCGCGCCATGGGAGTTCTGGGTTAGAAGCGAAGAAAGGGCGATGGCGCCGATGCCATGTCCGGCGGAGCCGAAAAGGTTGCGGCGGGTGATCCGTTGATGATGCGTCAAAAACTCTTGGAACATAGGAAACGGGCGTTTGAGTTACTCGCGCGTGAGCGCTTCATCGAGGTTGAGTATTCCAAGGCAGACCGCGGCGAGGGCCGCGTGTTCTGTTGTGGAGAGGGATGTGTCGGGAGGTGTCGCTCCCGCCGAAAGGGATTTTTGTGCGGCGACGGGATCGTTTTCAAAAATGGCGTGTTGCTTTAATAACGCACTCAGAAGCGTTTGCAGTTCACGTTCTCCGGGGGGACGACTCAGGATCTGTCGGAACGCGAATATAACCCTTAATTCGGGAGTGGATTGGGTTTTCAACGCGTTCGCCGCCAGGACGCGTGCGGCCTCCACCCAGGTGGGGTCGTTGAGGGTGGTGAGTGCGTGCAACGGTGTGCTTGTAAGTGACTGCCGCACTTTGCACGTTTGCCGGTTGGAGGCGTCAAACATGTTTGCCGGGCCAATGGTCCGGCGCCAGAAGGTGTAAAGACTTCGCCGATAAAGATCGGCTCCAGAGGATGCTGGGTAGGTGAAATCGCGTTCCTTGGTGATGGCGAGTGTCTCCCAGATGGCGTCGGGTTGATACGGATAAACAGGTTTGCCGCCCACGCGTGGTTGGAGCAAACCACTGGCGGACAGAGCGCAATCACGCAGGATCATGGAATGCGCGCGAAAACGAGCGCCGCGCGCTAGGAGGCGGTTCTCGGGATCGCGTTGAAGCAGCTCTTTGCTGACACGGCTGCTTTGACGATAGGTGGCGCTGTGTGTGATCAGGCGGCACATCGCTTTGTGACTCCAACCCTGCTCGCGAAAATGTACGGCAAGCCAGTCCAGAAGTTCGGGATGTAAAGGCATCTCGCTTTGAACTCCGAAATCTTCCGAGGTTTTTACAAGTCCGACGCCAAAAAATAGTTGCCAGATCCGGTTTACCTGAACACGCGCGGTCAGAGGATTTTCGGGTGTAAAAAGCCAGCGGGCAAAGCCGAGGCGTGTTTGGGGAAAATCTTTGGGCAAAGCATTTAAAAATGCAGGCGGGGCGAATGTAACCTTCTCTGTCGGTTGTTCGTAGTTTCCCCGGCTGAGCAGAAAAGTGTCCCGGGGTTTGTCGTCGCGCATGATCATGACGCGCGGAATTTCGTCTTTTTTGTACGTGTCGATGGAGCGCTTGAGTTCGCTTGTTTTTTTGGAGGCGGGGTCCTGGGCTGAAACCTTTGGCCACACCTTACTCTCGAAGCTCGAACGCAAACCGCGTTCAAGAGTGGTGGATTGCTCCTTTGAGCGGTCCTTGGCAGGAATGCCCAGAATGGATGTGAGGTTGGAGGGCAGACTACGGTTGTCAGGAGTTTTGGTGTCGACCGTGACGGCCTCCATCCAGGCTGCCAGAGCGAGGTCAAATTTGGCTTTGATTTGTCCCTCGTCTTCGAGTGTTTTGAGGCTCGTTTCTTTTTCTTTGAGCCATTGCTGGTTCTCGGCAGTGGGGATTTCAAGGAATGGAGCGGCGGCCCGGATGCGTCCTGGTCCGCCCCCTGCACCGCCGTTTTCGGAAACCTGATTGAAGGTGTGCAACAGTCCGTAATAGTCGCGTTGAGTGAGGGGGTCGTACTTATGGTCGTGGCACTGAGCACACGCGAGTGTGAGTCCGAGCCAATTGGTGGCGGTAGTATCGACACGGTCGAAGAGAATGTTGAAGCGTTGTTCCTCCGGAATGGCGCCGCCTTCTCCGTTGAGAAGATGATTGCGGTTGAAGGAGGTGGCAATGAGTTGCTCGTTGGTCGGATTGGGAAGCAGGTCGCCTGCGAGTTGCTCGATGGAAAAACGCTCAAAGGACATGTCTTCATTGTAGGCTTTCACCAGCCAATCCCTCCACACCCATTGCCACGTATCACCGTCCTGCTGGAATCCATTGCTGTCCGCATAGCGTGCGGCGTCGAGCCATGGGAGGGCCATGCGCTCTCCAAAATGAGGCGAATTCAACAACCGTTCAACCAGTTGTTCGTAGGCATCAGGCCGCGTGTCGGCGACAAAAGCGTCGACCTCCTCGGGCTTTGGAGGAAGTCCCAAAAGGTCCAAACTCAAGCGGCGTAGCAAAGTGATACGGTCGGCCTCGGGTGAAGGCGCCAGACCCAGGGACTCCATTTTAGCGAGCGTAAACCTGTCAATGGGCGTGCGTTCCCAGGAGACGTTTTTAACAGATGGAAGCTCCGGCTTTGTGGGGGCGATAAAGGCCCAGTGAGGACGATATTCGGCCCCTTCCAAAATCCATTGGTGCAGTGTCTTCTTCTGCGCCTCGGAAAGGTTCCTGTTGGAGTGCCGCGGAGGCATGATCACGTCTTTGTCTTCGGAAAAAATATGTGCAAGCAGTGCGCTCTTTTCCGGGCTTCCTGGGACGATGGCAATGTCTCCGGATTCAGCGGGCGCGAGGCCGGACTCGCGTTGATCCAGACGGAGGTTGCCCTTGCGATGATTGGAGTCCTGTCCGTGGCAATAGAAGCAATTTTCGGACAGGATGGGCCGAACGTCCCGGTTAAAGTCAACGGCCGCAAAGGTCGTGAGGGAGCAAATCGCTGCGAGGCAGACGGCGAGAGCGCGCAGGAAGGAGGCGCATGAAAATGACAGCTCATGGAAGGAGCAAAGCATTCCTAAATATTGAACAAATCACAGGAGCGCGTCTTGAACGTCTGTGGAATAATTTGGTATGGATTGACCATGCTGTTTCCGCCGCCATTGGAGTTCCAGAGACAATTTTTCAGCCATCATCCGGGTGCCGAGAGTGTCATGGCGTTGTTCGAAGCTCTGCCTAATGCCTTCTTTTACGCTAAAGACAAACAAAGTCGGTTTATCTATGTAAACGCGGCGTTCATGCGATCGCACGGTGTGGAGAGGCTGGAGGAAATTTTAGGACGTACGGACCGTGAATTCTCGCCGCCTGTTTTTGCTGAGGCTTATATAGCGGAGGACCGGAGGGTTATGGCGAGTCGCAAGGAGATTGCCGGGCAGCTCTGGCTTGTTTTTCATCCTGAGGCCAAGCCGCATTGGTACATCTCCACAAAGGTGCCTTTGTTTAATTCCAGTGGTGGAGTGATTGGAATTGCGGGGGCGATGTATGGTATTGAACAGCCGGAGGAGAAATCTCGTTATTTCGGAGCTCTATGGCCTGCCATCCGGCATATGGAAACGTATTACGCGGATAATCTTTCGATGGGTGAAATGGCGGGCATGACTGGGTTGTCCTCGACCCACTTCAACCGCCGTTTCCAGCAGCTTCTGCGGAGCACGCCGAGGGAGCATTTAAGGGGCATTCGAGTGCAGGTGGCGTGCAAGCTCTTAAGCACCACTCAGCGGGTTCTTTCGGGAATTGCCATGGAAACGGGATTTACGGATCAAAGTCATTTTACGCGGTGTTTTCGTGAGGGGACGGGGATGACCCCGCGGGCCTATCGGTTGCGCTTTCAAAGCGCCGAATGAGGGTCACCTCAAGGTGCGGACGCGGGAGCGGCACCTGTTTTAATGAGGCTCGGAGAATTGCAGCCCAATGATTCCGCTCTTGGGAGGTGTGGGCTTCGAATCGGGAATAAAGGCCGGTTGGTAAAACCGGTGACAACGACGCCATGCCTGAGGAGACTTTACATCAACCACACGACAAGTTTTTCCGGACTGCGTTTTCGAATCCGGAAACGGCCGCGGCTTTCTTGCAGGCATACCTCGACCCCGATTTGGTGGCTCTGGTGGACTGGCAAAGTTTGCATGTGGAGTCTGGGAGCTTTGTCGATGCTCACATGAAGGCGTCGACGGCGGACCTTCTTTTTACGGCCAAAGTCCACGGGGAAGACACGCATTTTTATTTTCTATGCGAGCACCAAAGTCGCGAGGATGGGCTGATGGCGCTGCGTGTGCTCGCATACATGGTGCGGATCTGGACGGAGGAGGCGCGTGGACAGGGGTGTCCGCCGCGGTTGACGCCGATTATACCCGTGGTGGTGGCGCAGGACGACAAGGTCTGGAAGACATCGACGAAGTTCCACGATTTATTCAAGCTTCCGGTTGAGAAATGGGAGGAGGTGCGAGAGTTTACGCCGGATTTTGCGTTCCGGTTGTTACAGTTGGTGGAACAACCTTTTGAGAGCATTGGAGGGACTCCGGATGGGAAGCTTGCGTTACGTGTATTGAAAGCGCAGCCCATAGGCGAACTTTTGGGGGAGGCGGTATGGGAGGCGTGTCTGCTCAAGCAAGTATCGAAAGAATTGCTTGAGTCTTTGATTCGATACACGCACAACGAGGACGTTGACAAAGAGCAGTTCTGGTCGAGACTGAAGGAGCTGCCGAGGGCGGATTTAAATCCTGAAACTATGACACTCGCTGATAAATTCCGTGAAGAAGGACGCCAAGAAGGACGCCAAGAAGGACGCCAAGAAGGACGCGAGCTGGGACGCTTGGATGGCGCTTTCCAAATGGTTTGTGACGTGTTGGAGGTGCGTTTCGGGGTTGTGCCAGCAGGACTGCGTGAAGTGTTGGGGCATATCCAAGAAGTTTCCAGATTACGGGAACTCCACGGGCATGCGATCCGTTGCAGCGGTCTCGAGGAGTTTGCCTCTTTACTTTAGGCGCGTTGTATTTCCTCTGAGCTGCTTGTTCATCGTCCTGAAATTAAGACTCTCAGGCGTTACGGACGCCCAGCCCAAAATTCCCTGAACCTACGCTGGGCCTCAAGAAAAGGCGGTGCAGAGGCTCATGACAACAAGGCCCCAGCGAATTCGCCCGATATCACCTTGACGATGCTTTTCCGGAAACGGAAGTGCTGCCGGTCGCCGGCTTGGTCCCGGAGGGTAAAATTCGAAATTCACCGGCGGCGATTTTTTTCGAATTCGCCTTGGAAGGAACCGTAAAATGACCCAGTGCTCCGGACCCATCCGGGTTTCGTACCCCTCGGAAATCCAAGGTCCGGGAGCGTCCTGTTTTGGGATCGCTGAGTTTTAGCTGGCCTGAGAAAAAACCTGTCTTCTTATTATAGTTAATCTTTGTATCAGACACTTGGGACAAAGGTGGAGCAATACTCTTGGGGGCGACGGAAAGAGGTTTGGCTGCAGCTGGTGAAGCCGCCTTGGCTGACGAGGCGAGGACTGGTGCGGCAATCATCGTCTTGTCCGTGACCGTCATGGGGACTTCCACGTCGGCAGATAGGTCTGCACCGGAAAGCTCGAGAATGGCATTGAGAATCCCTTCCTCCAGGCCCAGCAAATTCAGGCCGTCTGGAGCTGGGGCAAACCGGGAACCGATGACACCGTCATAGTTGATGAGATGGATGCCATCAGGAAAAGACCCTCCGCGTTTGGAAGCGGTTTGAAACCAGTCCACGGAGCCTGCAGAATCCCCCTCAGAGTTGATAAAAACACGGCTGGTTAGGGTGCTTTTACCGCTGGAATTCGGGAGGATGAAATACAGCGGAAACCGGGCGCCGAAATCCTTGCTCTCGGAGACATAGCCGGCGGTGGAGGCGGGTGCACTTCCGTCTGCCGCCCAAACGGTTGCAGTCACCAAGCCTGTGGCCGAAATTTTATAGGAGCAGAAGCCCGGACCTCCGGGTTGGTCGACGCGTTTTGTTTCATCCGAAATAAACGCGAGGTTCACGGGCAGTTCACTGGAGAACTGGCTTGGGTTCGCTTTGGTGGAGGGGGTGTAGCGGGAGCCAGTGGCGTAGGCAAAAGCCCCCGAGGCGGCATCGGTTAAGGTTCCCATTAGGGAGTAGTCATCCGGGCTGCCCGGACTCGCATAGCTGCTATCTATGAAAAATTGGCCGGTGAAGGTCACTCCGGATGAGGGGGGGGTGATGCTAATTTCCGCAGTGGCGGAATCCACTTTGGTGTGAGCCGAGGAGAATGCGTATTTGGAGAATTTATGCAGCAAATATCCCGAAAGGGCGCCTCCACGAGTCAGGTTTACCACCAACCGCCCTCCGTTGTTATCGTTGAACCCTAGGGAGCGATCAACCAAGGCGTCATAGGTACCGGTAAAACTTTCCAGCGGCGTGGCGGGGAGGACAGTGAGAAGAAAGCGGACTTCGGAGGGTCTTGATCCGTCTTCCAAGACGGCTTGCACGGTCACTGGAAAAGTGCCGGCCTCCAGAGGGGTGCCCTTCAGAAAAACCGTGTGTAAGGGAGCGCTGAATTCCGTTGCCAGCCCCTGCGGTAATCCAGTGGCTTCCAGTGAAATCGCGCCGTTGTACCGGCTGCCGGACTTGGTTTCAACGTAGAAAAAGGGATTGCTGAAGGAGTTGCCCTGATATTTCACGTTCTGGCGGAACGCGGATGTGGAACTCTGGGCGACTAAACGATAGGAGGAGGAGCTTGACTCCTTGGGGAGCACTTGCAGCGAAAGCTTGGTGCTCGCCGCCGCGGTTCCATCAGCCCATTTAAAGACAATCGAAACGTGGTAACTGCCGGATGCGGTCGGAGTCCCGCTCAGGGAGTATACGCCGTCACGCGCAGGTGAAAATTGCAGGCCGGGGGGCAACCCTTCCGTGTCAAGACTCGTTTCTCCGCGGACGACCTGGTATTCGCTAGTGAGAAATATCCCGGCGTTGGCCACAGGCTGGTTTTCAACCAGTTCCCCTGCGTTATAAAAATTAGGGCTGCAGGTTTTCTGCCTAGGATCCTTGACGATGAAGGTGAAGGGCTTCTCCAGTGTGGTAGCGCCATCAGCCATGGCCGCCTGCAAGCGTACCGTGAAAGTCCCTGCTTCACTTGGAGTTCCCTCCAAGGCGGCAAGATCCCAATATTCCTTTCCCTTCTGGCGCAGTCGCATCCCTTTGGGCAGACTGCCTGACAGCGACACGGTGTAGGGGAGGCGGTACCACTGATTATCCCCCGGACTTGGCCGTTCAATCACGATGAAGGATTCAGCGGATTGGATCGGAGCGTTTACTTGAAGTTCGCGGGTGAAAAAAGCGGACAGGTTGTAAACCGAAGCGGCAACGGCATCAGCGACCGCAAAGACCCACAAAAACAGGCAAATGGAGGCATGAAGCACAACGCACAGGGAGGAGGCTGGCTGACTCATCAAACAGCGCTTCAAAGGGTGGTTTGATATCGACATGTTCTTCAATTGTGAGTTTCACTAGTTACGTTAGCGGTACTGGCTTTGAATGTCAATCTTCAGCCGTCTGGGGAGGCTTCGCCGCGGTTCAAATTCGGCCGGTCCGAACGGAATCATGAACCTCCAGACCCACTCTAGGTCTACGACATCACGGATCGGGCCGCCGTTGAATGGCGTTGCAATCAAATCTCAAACGCACAAGCTTGAGCGCCAGGAAGAATCCGACTAACTTTCAGATTTACAATGCCTGTATGATGTGAGGAAAGCGCGCCGGCGTCGGTGGCGCCCACCTGAGACAACGCACAGAGACAACGCACAGAGACAAGTCGCACCCGCAGAACCCACAGCTATGAAACACACGCACCGCACTATTTTGAGGAGAGGGATCACGCTGCTGAGCCTGGTCGCCTGCCTTTTTTCCGAGTTTACGGCGTCTGCCGTCGTTCCCACGGGCCAGGCTCCGCAAATCACGGCCGTAAAAGTCTACACTCCCGCAGGAAGTGTGGTGGAAGCATCCACCACTGACGACTCATCCCGCTCCGTCGCCTTGGAGGTTACGGTGGAGGCCGACGCCCAAGGGGTGGAGTGGTTTAATCTTTGGTTTGCTTCTCCGGACGGCAAAAGCATCGCCGCGTTTGAAGGATACAGCGGCTCCCCCACCAAAACCGATCCCTTCACACCGATGGCTCTTCAAAAACAGACTTTTTTGATCAACAAGCATGGGTTGAATTACTGGAATCCTTTCAACAAGATGCCTAGTTACGATCTGGATGCTGTGGGAACGTGGAAGCTGGTGGGATGCGAATTGATCGGAAGGAATGGCCAGTGGCGGTCGTACGCTGTGGATACAAAGCAGGTGTACGGCAGTGCACCACTGCCAGTCGGACTTACTGCGACTTCTTTCAAAGTGACCCGCTACTTTTCCAAGCAACCGGTTCACAGCGTCGTTGCTCCGGGAGCATCCCTGAGGCTCTCGCCCTCACTTGCGTCCGCCCTGCCAAAAGCCACTTATCAATGGTACCTCAACGGCGTCGCGATTCCCAAAGCAACTGCGCTCACCTTTTCAAAAACAGGGGCGAGTGTGGCCGACGCCGGACTCTACCAGCTCGAAATGACAACCGGTGCCACGAAGGTTCGTTCAGATTCCGTCGTGGTTTCGATCCGCACGGCAAACGTGCAAGCTACAAGGACTGCGATCAACAACCAGAATGGCACCAGTGCCTCCAGCTATGCCACCAAAGCGCTGGCTGAAAGTCCTGCTGGTTCCGAGGCGCTTTTCGCGAGTGCCCTGAGCGCGCTCTACAATGTCCTTGCCGACACCAAAACCAGCCAATCTCTGAAGACGCTGGGCGTCAACCTTTCGCTGACGTTCCCGCTGGCACCCAACGCACTCGATAACTACACGTTGCCAAGCAGCGCCAGTTCAACGACGATTACAAGCTGGGTGGATAACGTGGTGCTGCCGGCACTGCAAACAGCCACCACGCGACTCTCAAAAATCACGGACCCTAAGTTCGTGACGTTTATCAGCGCCGCGGACTTTGCGGGTTGGGGTGTTGACACGGTGGGGGCGGCTCCGATGGTTGTCGACTACGGTGACATTCAAATGGCGCAGGTTTTTCTGAACGGACTCAGTGCCATTTTCAACCTTACCTCCAGCATGAACACTGGGGTTGTTTTCAGTTGGCTTTCGAGCACTGCGGATCAGGGCAAGCTTTCAATCCAGACGCTCCTTTCAAAATATCCGTCTCTTCTTGCCGCATCGGCAACGGGTCCCGCTAAACAGCATGCCTCCTTTCAAGCGCTGGGCAAAATGGCGGATGCTTACCTCAACTTCTCCGAATTTATCTACAACCGCTCTCGCACGGCTACAGCAACTCGCCTAGTCAGTGGGGACCGTAATCTTTTCCCTGCCTTAAACCTCTTTGAGCAGGATCCCGGCGTTACGAACTATTACGACCTCTTGTATCGCGACTTCGCCACAAACGTCAAAACCTCCATAACAACGGGGCCAGTTTCATTCATCGCCGACCACTCCGAGGAGCGCGGGGTGACCAGCAGGTATCGCGTCAATCTGAAGGCTCTCGATTCGAGGCCGGCCGGCATGAGATCTTCCGTGCCCGTTTTTTCCAAAAACCAGGTTCTGGGAACGGTTCCCAACCCTATTTTCAACGGTGTCTTGCCGGATATGACCTCGAAGAGCTTAAAATCGCGACTCGAGGCCGGTCGGCCTAAGTTTAACGAAGCGATGAATACGCAGTAAGTGTTTCCATGACCCTCGATTTTGCAGGGAAACCATGACGTGCCTCCTGCGTAGTTCGCACCAGAAAAATACGATTCCCGCACCGCTGATCTGTTTCGGATTTCTTCTGGGGATTGTTCTGTCCGCTGGGTGCAAGAAAAACGGGGATGAACTGGCGTCGCCTCCTGCTTTTGAAGAAGCCCCCCAAGGGGCTCAAGTGCGGATGCAACAGGTGTCTATTCCGCTGGAGTTACGAAACGAGGCCGGTGCCATTCAAGAGCAGGGAAGCGCCAGGATTCAGTTCGTCTCCGTCGGGGCGGGAAAGCATAAAGGAGGACTGATGAAGGTCCTTGCACCTGCCATTCAGGCGGACGCGACCTCTGTAGAAATAGACGGGGACGACTTAAGGATTCTCACGGAACTTTCCTCGGCGCTGCGATCCCTTTTGCCATTGAAAGAGATCCAGTTTAGAGGGTTTTCAGTGGTCCGCACCGGAGGGGAAATGCTGCTGCAGTGCTCAAGGGCGAGTGTGGCTGACGACGAGGAATGGAAGTTCGAACATGTCAGACTTCATGGTGGCGAGATGCAGTCCAGTTTTAGACTGAAATTGGCAGCTCAAAAGAACCCTCAAAAAGCCCTGTCCACTTCCGCTTCAAAAAACAACGTAGAAACAGAGCCGAGGTCCCAATATCCCAAAAAAGAGCACACTCCTTGAGGTCTCACATCGGCATTCGGGCTAGCGGCTCGAAGGGTTGAGCTGCCTCTGTTGCACCCGCAAGCCTTCGCGCACCGCATCCGGAGGATGCACAAGGACCAGCTCGCCCTCCTGCAGGCCCGAGAGGATTTCAGCGGTTTGCCCGTTTTGATGACCGACTTGGACTTCACGCAGGCGGGCCGCTCCGTCTGTCAGTGTAAAACACGTCCAGGCCATGCCGCGCCGAAATAACGCACCTGCAGGAACCTGCAGCACCTGTTCGGCGTGCCATGTCTGGATGCGTCCTTCCACACGAAAGCGGTCCCCCAGTTTGGGAGCAGTTGGGAGGGGGCCTGTAAAATCAAGCATGACACGCACGCGCTGTTCCTCGACGCCGAGGGCGGAGGTTTTGGTGAATGCGGCGGGTTCCACCAAACGCACCCGCGCCGGCAGTGGGTCTGTTCCCCCCCACCGTTCGATGAACGCGGTGGCGCCGGGCACGACACCTGCGGCATCCGTGGAAAGCAGTTCAATTTCCGTCTCGAGTTCATTGGGATCGCCTATTTCGAGCAACGCGGTGCCCGGGGCAACACTCCGCGTGTTTTCTTCAAACACGTTCAGGACGACGCCAGTCACGGGGGAGAGAAGTTCGAGGGGCGCACTTCCCGCCGGTCCCGTGCGCAGCAAAGCTTGCGCTTGGACGAGTTCGTAACGCGCGACATCCCTGCTGAACTCGGCGGCTTTCCACTCGCGATTCCGCATCACGGCTCCGAGATCCGCCGAATCCCTTTCCTTTTCCGAGATCGCTCCCGACCCTGCGAGGGCTTCCGCCCGCTTGCGTTCGCGCTCCGCCAAGTCTGCCGCTGATGCTGCCCGGGCCACATCCGCCTCCCTTTGTTGGAGGGCCGCCTCGGCTGATTGGACGCGCGCTTCCGCCTGACTGCGACTGCGCGGACTCAAAAGTTCTGAAGGCTCTGGGTCGATCACCGCAACCAAAGTCTGCCCGGCGAGCACGGGATCTCCGGCGCGCAACGCTGTCCGGCGTACGAGGCCCGGCAGGGGGGGCGAAATGATATACCGGTTGCGGATGCGTGTTTTTCCTTCTTCAAGCACCGAGACAACCATCTGCGCCCTCTGTGCGGCGGCGGTTTCGACAGGAAGAGGCCGTGCGCGAAAATTGAACCCCAACGTGGCGGCAATCGCAACGGGGACCATCCAGCGGAGGTGCCGGAACAAAGAGCGCTTTTTGGGAGTCGCTGCCGATGCAGCAGGGTCAGACATGGAGAAGAGGAGGGCAGCTTATTCTGCGGCTTTGAGCACGGCAAGCAGGTCTAATTGCCGGATTCGGCGTGCGACGAGAGCAAAGGAGAGCGACGCGGAGGCGAGCACAATGGTGGCTGCCATGGCGAAATTGTGGGAGGTTAAAATGAGAGGGAGACGCACACTCTCGGTGTTCACCTTAGAGATGATGAGGTGCGAAAGCTTGCTTCCAAAAAGCAGGCCGGCAGGGATGGAGGTAAGCGTGAGCAACGTCAGTTCGCCAATCAGCACGGAGGAGACTTCTCCGTGGGTAAAGCCGAGGACGCGAAGGGTGGCGAGATCCCGGCTGCGTTCGGAAAGGGCGATGCGTGCGCTGTTGTAGACCACTCCAAACGCGACAACCACGGCAAAGGAAAAGTAGAGAGTTTGCAGCAGGTTGATGCTCTCCGCGGTGGTTTCTTTGAAACTGGTACGCGTGGCTTCTTTCAACCGCAGGACTGAAATTGCGGGGGTATTTTTGATGCGCGGGAACAGCCGGTCCCAGAGGTGGGTGTCGACTTGAAGGTGGGCGCCGCTGACGGTATCGCCTTCTTGAAGCAGCGCATGGAGAGCCTCGATGCCCATATAGGCGTTGAGTCCCGCATAGTCGGTGACGAGAGCCTGGAGCTTTACGGAATACACGGGGCGTTTGCCTTCGAGCACTTCCACTTGTACATAGTCCCCGGGCGCCGCTTGCAAAATTTCGGCGAGTTTGGAGGAAATGGCGAGGCCAGACGGGGGGACACCCACAGGCTCTCCGTGTTGATCCAAAGGCCTGTTGAGGGCGCCATTGGGGTCCAGCCCTGTGAGCAAAAGTCGGCGGGAGTGGTGGCCGAACCGGATGCGCACAGGGACGGTTCGAAACGCCTCGCTTTTGAGCACACCGGGCAGTTGTGCCAGCGCGTGAGCGGCGCGCGCGCTTCCTGGTTCACGTAGTCCTACAGAGGCATTTTGGCGCTGGGCGACGTCCCATTCAAACGAAAGCAGGTGGTCCACTCCATCGCGCATGGCACCCGGCAGCACGGGAATTCCAGCAGCGAGGGCGAGCCCGAGGGTGGTGAACAGGGCCTGCGCCGGGCGTCTTTCAATGTTACGAAGTGCCATTCGCACGGGCAGGGGAAGTGCTTTGGCGAAGCCCCAGCGCTCTGGCAGGGAAGGCCGGAAGGATGCCGGAGGCTCGGGGCGCATGGCCTGTGCAGGTGAGAGCCGGATGGCCTGAAGGACGGCGCCAAAAACACCGGCAAAGGCGGCGAGGGCGCTTGCCGTGAAGGCGATGCCAACAGCGCCCCAAGCGGGCTGGAAGGGGAGCTCGGGGAATTTAAAAAACTTGTGATACAGGGCCACAAATTCGCTGCCGAGGTGTAGTCCACCCGCTGTTCCAAGGGACGTCCCCAGGAGGACCATCACGAGGGCAAACTTACCATAGTGCATGCCTATTTCCCGACGCGTGAACCCGAAGGCTTTGAGCTGCGCGATCTGTTCGCGTTGCAGGCGGACTAAACGGGTCAGTACCGAACTGCTCATAAAGGCGGCGACGCTTAGGAACGCCAGTGGAAATGCCACAGCAAGTGTACTCAGGATGCCCAGTTCATCGTTAAGCCGGCTTGCGGAGGGATGCTCGCGCAGGCCAAAGGCGCCGAGTCCTCCGTATCGCGCCAGCAGCAGATCCAGCTCCGCCTGAATTGCATCCGGCGCGATCCCCGGACCGGTGGATAACACGAGGTTGTTGAAGGCCCCGTCCAGATCCATTGCCGCCGCGAGTTCTCGCTCGCGCATCCAAAAAATACCGAACCGGCTGGCATCGGGCAGCGTCTCCCCCGGGCGTGCTTCAAAGATGAATTCTGGGGAAAGCGCGATGCCGGTAATGAGGAGACGTTGTTTTTTGCCTCGCAAGGTGGCTTCCAGAACATCGCCGGGGTGCAGGCCTCTGGCCTCGGCAAAAGATTCCGACACTGCGACTTCTCCCCGAGTTCCGGAAGCAGGCAGGCGGCCCTTTCTCAGAAATAGTTTCAGGAGTGTGGGATCACGTTCATCGGGCAGTGAAATGGCGAGGCCGTCGGCCGGTTCAAGAATGCCTGGAAGATCCAGCAGGAGCGTCCCTTTAACGCGCGCTTCCACGTGCGTGACGCCGGGAATTGCCGTGACGCGCGGGAGAAGGGATTTGGGGGCGCGCCGTAAATCGGCGAAGACACTTCCCATTTGATTTCCCGCGTAATAGAGGTCGCGTTTTTGGGAGAGCGAGACCATTAAACTGCGCGAAAGGATCATCATGGCCAACCCGCAGGCCATGACGAGGGCCACTGCGGCGACCTGTCCCTTCATGGCACCCAGATCGCGCACGAGTTTGCGGTCGAGCGGGGTCATGGGAGCGGGGGAAAAATTTCGTGCCGCATGGCGGAGAGGCCCCAAGAAGGGGGAGTGAAAGGATTATGGAGGTTGAAAGAAGGAAAGCTCAAGTCCCGCCGGCAGGTTCGCTCCGCCGAGGCGCCTAGATGGTATCAGAGTTCTCAGAGATACCAGATCCGCAGCCTCCTTAAATGAGGCCGATTTGTTTAAAAGAAAACCAGGGGCTTCGGCCGTTGTCAGGGGAACCCAGAATTACATGGTCTAACAAGTGTACCTGCAACAATTTGGAGGCCTCGGTGAGCCGCGCGGTCAAACGGCGGTCCGCCTCGCTCGGACTGGGATCGCCGGAGGGATGGTTGTGGACGAGAATGAAGGCGAAGGCGGCGGCGGTGAATACAGGCCCGAAGATATCTCGAGGATGGGCGATGCTTTCATTGATCGTGCCTCTGGAAACCTCCTCGACGCGCATGAGCTGGTAGCGCGTGTCCAGGAGCACCACTCTCAGGGATTCCTTGGTGAGGACCCGCATTTCCATGCCGAGCAACTGGAAGACGCGTTCTGGAGAATCAATGCGCTCCCGGCGTACACATTCCGCACTGAGCCTCGAGGCGAGGCCGAACGCGGCAGCCAGTTGCACGGCTTTGGCACTACTCAAGCCGCGTAATTTTGCCAACTCGTTGACGCTGCAACGGCTTAACCCACCCAGTGAACCGTAGCGTTTGAGCAGTTGCTGCCCCAAATCCACGGCGCTTGAGCCCACGATGCCCGTGCGTATGAGAACCGCTAGCAACTCCCCGTCTGTTAGGGCGCCATGACCTTGTGTTAAAAGCTTCTCCCCCGGCCTCTCCTCTCCCTCCATCTGCTTCATCATACCTCCTCCCTCCTCTTTAAAATCGCACGCCGAAGGGAGTTCAGCGGCGAATCACCTTCCCGGGGGCGAGATCATTCGGTGGGGCCGGGGCGTATGGTTCCGCTGGCTGGGCCGGCGGCACAGACGCATTTTCGCGCGAGTGGTTTTCGCGCGAGTGGATGAGCTCCCGCCCAGGAGGGCGAAGATTAGCCCCCGCCCAGAGGGGAGCTCACGCCCAGGGGGGCGATCATTCCGTCAAGTGTTTCGCAGAGGGCGAGGAGCGACTTCTTGTAAATCGAGTGGTCCAAAAGCGAGACGCCATCCCGCGCTTCTTGGAGCATTTGGCGGCCCGTTTTGACGGCGTGTTGGACGGCGCCTTTCGAGAGGGCTGTTTCCACCAGATTCCGGATCTCCTGTTCATTGCCTTCCAAAATAAGGCCACCCAAGCGTTCCCTTTCGGCGGGGGCACTGGTATTTAAAAGATGCAGAATGGGCAGGGTCAGTTTGCCCCGACGCAGGTCGCTTCCAAGGGTTTTTCCGACGGTGCCCTCGTCGCCTGCAAGGTCCAGGCAGTCGTCATAGATTTGGTACGCGGTGCCCAGACGCATCCCAAAATCGTAGAGGCCTTTTTGAGTCGCCTCAGAAGCTCCATTCAGAAGTCCGCTCAATTGTGTGGCGACTGCGAAAAGGGCGCCGGTTTTCATTTCCAAAATGCGGAAATAATCAGGGACGGTCAGTTTGAAATCAAAACGGCGTTGCGTTTGAATGATTTCGCCAGAGCAGACTTCGCTGGCGGCCTCGGCAATCCGACGGCACATCCGGTTGTCTTCAAACGAGGCAGCGAGTTTGAGGGCATGTGCAAAAAGGCAGTCGCCCAAAAGCACGGCAAGCGAATTACCCCATTTGGCGTTTGCCGTGGGCTGGCCGCGGCGCAGATCCGCGTGGTCAAGAATATCATCGTGAACGAGCGTCGCGGCATGGATGAGCTCCACGATCACCGCCAAATCGGCGTGCTCAGGCAGGATGGCGCCGGTGGCACCTCCGGATAAAAGAGCAAGAGCTGGGCGCAAGCGTTTGCCGTGACTTTCGATCGCGTAGGCGACATAGGCTTCGACCGCAGGGTCGAAAGCATGAGCCTGAGCGCGGATGCAGTCCTCGACCTTGGAGAGGTCTTCGGCAATGGGTTCGAAGGCTTGCTTCAGGGCAAGGGTTTTATCGAGTCGGGGCTCCAGTTCAGACGGCGAATTCACGTGGCAAACACGATAGAATGCCTCGGCGGGAAGTCAATCGCACCCGCAGTTGGTTGCGGATGTGTGGCTCGAAAGGAGGTCGAATTTGGAGGTGTATGCCCTGTGAAAGGGGCTCAGGAAGGGGACAGGTTGAGATGCACCCCCACTTCGTCGCCCTCCGAGAGACCCATTTCCTCCAATTGCTGGCGGGTGATGTCGGCGTCCAACGTTTCGCGGGACTCTTGGATACGCAGGGTGAGTCTGGCGCTTGGGCCGGCGGCGAAGAGG
Organism: Chthoniobacteraceae bacterium; assembly: GCA_947476255.1. Classification (GTDB taxonomy): domain Bacteria; phylum Verrucomicrobiota; class Verrucomicrobiia; order Chthoniobacterales; family Chthoniobacteraceae; genus Chth-196. The sequence continues at coordinate 70,678 of CANJPY010000002.1, forward strand.
TGTTCGATTTTGGCGTGTAATTCAGCCTTGGCATCCCCCGCAAACAAGATGCTGACCTCGTGCGGGCGCACGTAGAAAAGCTCGGGCCGGCCGGGTTTGCGCACTTTGTTGACGTCTCCAAGGAATTCGTACACGAAGGGCGTGGCCGGGTGGTCGTAAAGTTGCTGGGGCGAGCCGATTTGCTCGATTTGTCCCTGGTTCATCACCACCACGACATCCGCCAGTTCGAGGGCTTCCTGCTGGTCGTGCGTGACAAAGATCGTGGTGACCCCGATTTCTTGATGGAAGGCGCGGAGCCAGCGGCGGAGATCTTTGCGCACCTTTGCATCCAGCGCCCCAAAGGGTTCGTCCAGAAGCAACACCTTGGGATCGATCGCCAGTGCGCGTGCGAGGGCCACCCTTTGGCGCTGGCCCCCAGACAATTCCGAGGGAAGGCGTTGTTCGAGTCCTTGCAGCTGGACCAACCGCAATAATTCAAGCACCCGGTCGCGGATGGCGTCTTTGCTGGGGCGCGTTTTTGGAGGGCGCACGTCCAAGCCAAAGGCGACGTTTTCAAAGACGCTCAAATGATTAAACAGGGCGTAGTGTTGGAACACGAAGCCTGCCTTGCGCTCGGCGGCCGGACTGTCTGTGACATCCTCCCCGTTGATGACAACGTTGCCATGGGAGGCATCAGGGAAATCAAGGCCGCCGATGATACGCAACAGGGTGGTTTTGCCAGAACCCGAAGGGCCCAGCAGGGCCACGAGCTGGGTGTCCGCGATCTCCAAATGAATGCCGCGCAGGGCCTGAAAGGTGCCGAAGGTGCGGCGCAGATTTTTAACAATGATGGACATGGGGTATCAGTGTTTTTGGCGGTGTAATCGGAGTCGCCATTCGATGAAGGTTTTAAGGCCCAGAGTCAGGAGGCCGAGCAGGCTCAGAATGGAGGCGCAGGCAAAGGCTGCGGCGGAGTTGTACTCGTTGTAGAGGACTTCCACATGCAGAGGCAGGGTGTTGGTTTCTCCCCGAATATGGCCGGAGACAACGGAAACGGCGCCGAATTCGCCCATGGCGCGTGCGTTGCAGAGGATGATTCCGTAAAAAAGCGCCCACTTGATATTGGGAAGCGTGACACGCCGGAAGGTCTGCCAACCGGACGCACCCAAGCTGAGGGCGGCGTATTCCTGGTCGTTCCCCTGTGCCTGCATCAGCGGAATGAGCTCGCGCGCCACGAAGGGGAACGTCACAAACACGGTGGCTAGAACCATCCCCGGGACGGCAAAAACGATCTGGATATTGTGTTCCTGAAGCCAGGGACCGAAGAGACCGCGTGTTCCGCACAAAAGAATCCACACCAAGCCCGAAACCACCGGTGAAACGGCAAAGGGCAGGTCGATCAGAGACAGGAGCAGGCTTTTTCCCTTGAAGGAGAATTTCGCGATCGCCCAGGACGCGGCGATTCCAAAGACCGCGTTCAAGGGTACCGAGATCAACGCCACGGTGACGGTCAGAACGATGGCGGAGAGTGCATTGGCTTCGGTAACGGCGTCGGCGTACACCTTGATGCCCTTGCGGAACGCCTCTGCAAAAACGAGAGTGAGGGGCACGAACAGGAAAAGGACTAAAAAACCTACGGCGCCGCTGATGAGCAATACGCGGGTCCATGCCGGGTCTTGAGTGGAGCGGGAGGGAGCACTCATGCTTGGTTGCGGACAAGGGTTTTGCGCTGAAGGTAGTTGATCAGAAGCAGAAGCCCGAAGGACACCACCAGCATCATGGAGGCGAGAGCCGTGGCGCCCGGGTAGTCGTATTGCTCAAGCTTGGTAATGATCAGGAGGGGGAGAATCTCCGTTTTACCCGGCATGTTGCCCGCGATAAACACCACCGAGCCGTATTCACCCACAGCGCGGGCGAAGGCCAGAGTTGTCCCGGTAATCAGGGCCGGAACAAGTTGCGGCAAGACGACGCGCTGGAAGGTCTTCCAGCGCGAGGCGCCGAGGCTTGCGGCGGCCTCTTCCTGGGCGACTTCCAAGTCTTCGAGCACTGGTTGAAGGGTGCGCACCACAAATGGCAGTCCTATGAAAACGAGCGCAATCAGAATGCCCGCAGGAGCAAACGCCACCTTGATTCCGTAGGGTTTGAGCAGGGAACCGATCCAGCCGTTGGGGGCGTACAAAGTGGTCAGCGCTATGCCTGCCACCGCCGTGGGCATGGCAAAGGGCAGGTCTACGGACGCATCCAGAAAACGGCGGCCGGGAAACTGATAACGGGCCAAAACCCATGCAATCAACAATCCAAAGACTCCGTTGAGCAGCCCCGCCAAGAGCGACAAACCGAAGGTGAGACGGCAGGCGGCCCAGACCCGGTCGGTCGCAAGCGCCTCATAAAACCCCCGCCACCCCAATCCGGAGGCTTTCACAAAAACCAGCAGCAGTGGAAAAAGAACAACCAGTCCAAGATACGCGACGGTAAAGCCCAGACTTAATCCAAAACCCGGCAAAATGCGGCGCCGCTTGTTCGCTTGCATGTCAAATAAAGTGGAAGCTTGATTCGGAGCACGGCACGCGATGCATCAGCCAGTGTCCCTGCTTCTGAATCGCGCACTGAGGGCCGGTTTATTTGTCCGAACGGGATTCCTCTTGGGTATTTTCCTCGCGGTCCTCGTTTTCTGAAAGTACCGAGCGGATGCCGAGCTGGGACAAAAAGCCCTGGGCCGGATCGGCGATTCGCCGGCTCGGACGCGCACAAGGAGCGGGTGCGGGCAGGAAGGGAAGGGTGGCATTGTCCTGACGCATCTTGCGGAGCGTCACCCCCACGACATCCCCCAGAGTATACCTGTCTAAAATGTCCGAGATCGCGTTGCGTACGTCTACCATGAGCATCCTCAGGCCGCAGTGTTCTTCATCCGGACAGGAACAGCGGGAATATTCCGTCTCACTCGCGCACGCGATGGGCGCAAGCCGGCCGTCGATGAGGCGGACCAGTTCGCCCATCTTGATTTCGTGCATGGGTTTGGCGATCTGGTAGCCGCCGAGTTTTCCCCGCTGGGTGTCCACGTAGCCGGCTTCGCGAAGCTCCAACAAGATGCGTTCCACGAACTTAAGAGGCAGCCGGTTGCTCTCTGCCAGTTCGGAGACGGGCACCAGGGCTTTTCCAAGAGACTTGGCGAGGCCCAGTTGAATCATGGCGCGCAGGGCGTATTCGCCTTTTTTGGTCAGAGTCATGTGAATAATATCCCGCTAGTAGATAAGATTGGTATAATTTAGGAGTGTAGTTTGGCAAGCCCGATCGCCTGTTTATCAGCTTCACACCCGTGCCGCCCTCCCTCGGTCCCCCCAGCCCGGCCACGTCCTACGGAATGGACTCCTTCCACACGCTTGAGGCGCCCTGCGCCGCCCTGGACCGCGCCGATATTTCCTAGATTACCCGAGCCTCTTCAAGACTTCTGGCCCCGCCTTAGTCGTCCCTGCGTCCCACAAGGAGCGGCAGCAGATGATAGAGAAACCACCCAAGCGAGGTAATAAAAGCGGCGACATACGTCCAGCCGGCGGCGTCCAACGTTTTGCGAACGCCCTCCATTTCGTCGGCCGTGCCGACGTAACCCATGTCCTGAAGAATGTTCTTCGCCCGGTTGGAGGCATCAAACTCCACCGGCAGTGTTACTAAATTAAACGCCATGATCACCCCCCACGCCAGGGCCATGACCCATGCCGCGGTTCTCGGTCGGATGAGCCCGGTAAAGAGCCCGATCAGAGGGAGCCACATCAGGATTTGGTTGGCAACGGTGGTGACCCCTACCGCCGCCATGCGCCACTGGAGGGGGCTGTAGGCGAGTTTATGCTGGATGGCGTGGCCGCACTCGTGCGCGGAGACCCCGATGGCCGCAAGCGAGTTTCCGTGGTAGTTTTGAGAGGACAAGACGAGGCGCTTCTGCGTCGGGTCGTAGTGGTCGCCGAGCATCTCGTCGAGTTCGAGGATCTCGACGTCATGAATTCCGGCGCGTTGCAGGATGGCGGCAGCCACCTCGGCACCCGTTGCCCCTGAAGACGCGGCAATCGTGCTGTAATGGTTGTAAACCGACTTGACCCGCCACATCGCCCAAAGCGAGAGGAGCATGGTCCCCGCAAACAGAAGGATAACGGTCATAGGAAAAGGCAGAGTGAAAAACCACCACTAGTTTAACCCATAGCTTCTCGGGCGCAAGTGGCAAGGTGAGCGGAAGCCACAAGCGCAGACAGGACCCGCCTGGCCGGTTGTGGCCGCGGTGCGGTCGGCGGGGTCACCGTAACGCGTTTTGATCGCGCGCTTACAAGCAAGCGGCGGCGCCCAAAGAGGCCGTGTTTCCTGCGCCTCAATGCCTCCGTGGTTCGACCGCCTCAGCGCTTCAACGCCTTGGCCGCTTTCTGAAAAATGTACTCCGACTCCCACGCATCTCCGGGATTTGCCGTCTGTTGCGTCAGCCAAACGCATATCAACCCAGTCTCCCGATTCGCCAGGGTGTTTGTTCCGAAGGACCCGCTGTGCCCAAACGTGTCGTCTTTTGTGACCATGCCGAAGCTGAAGGCGCCGCCCCAATCCGCGGGCGTCTGGCGCTCCCGCATCCTCCGCGCAGATTCAGGCGACAGAATGGTGGTTCCGTCCAAAGAACCATCGTTGAGCAGCATTCTGTAAAAGCGGGCAAGGTCCTGTGCTGTCGAGAAAAGTCCGAGTTGCGCTGTTGGATGGCGTTTCACGCGGTCGTGCAAAGGGGTGGCTAAAACGGAGAGCCTGACAGGCAGGAGCTTTGTCCACGTTTCGTCCGTCCGGTAGGGGGTCATCATGCGGGCACACTGCGCGTCAGACGGCCAGAAGGTGGTGTCCTTCATTCCAAGAGGCTGGAAGATGTGTTTTTCCAAAAACTCGCCGTACGGTTCCCCTGAGATCAGCTCCACCAGATATCCAATCACCGTATAGGCGCCGTTGGAGTAACGTGCCTGAGAGCCGGGCTCCCACTGAAGAGGGTCCTTTGCATGGGCTTTTGCGCGCAGGGAGAGTGGGTGGAAATCAACGGTGGGGCCTTTGAGTTGGTTCTGTTTGAAGATCCCAGCGGAGTGTGTGAGGAGGTGGCGCACCAGCATCTTCGTGTGGGCGGGACGCGTCGATTGCACGCCGCCTTCGGGGCCGTCTAGGACCTCCAGTCGGGCAAACTCCGGGATGAATTTGGACACTGGGTCGTCCACGCTGAGGAGTCCCCGGTCGACCAGCATCAAAAGAGCAGCGGCCGTACAGGGTTTGGTTTGCGAGGCTATCCAAAACACGGTGTCTTCGGTGAGCGGTTCCCTTTTGTCCGTGTCTCTCCAGCCCGTCGCTGTTGACGCAAGAACGCCCTTCGCGTCAGCGGCGAGAGCGACGGCCCCGGCGAGTTCGCCCCTCTCCACAAAGGGTTTGAGTCCGGCTTGAACGGTCTCCTGGAAAACTTTTACAGCTTCAGGCCTCGCCGGAGCATCCGGAGGCAGGGCTGATAAAGTCCCAAGTTGAAGCAGAGTTAAGCAGGAGTGTACGACTACGGACTTCATCACAAGAGATTTCTCAAACAGCTTTTTAGACGGATGAACGTGCCGAAAAAAGCTCTCAGACTCGGTTCACCCTAGGAATGGCCCAAAGAGTGATTTCCGCCTGTGACTCTAGAACAGGTTGAGTGTACGCTCAACAGCGCATTGGGAAGCGCCCTCAAGGATGAGGCTGGCTGGCTTTTTGCGAGGACCGAAAGCGTTCCCAATCTGCACGAACATCGTCTGCGACACTCCATACAATCGCATTGCGGAGCATCTGCAGGAAGTCCGGGTTTGACCAAGTGCGTTCATCGTGGCCGCTGGCAGTGTAGAACACGCGGCCCTTGCCCTGCGCTCGTATCCATGTCCATGGCTCGCGCGTGTCATTCTCGACGCGTTCTGCAAGGAGCGTGCGGCCCTCGGCATTGAGGCGATCGTGGACGTAGGTCTCATCCCAAGTTTCGTAGGGCTTAACACCTTGCAAGATCGGGTGGTCGGGCGCAAGGAAGGCGGCCTGAAATACGCCGGTTTTATGGGACTTGAATCGACCTCCAACGAGGTCGATGAAACGCGGTTCGTGGCCAAAGCAGGCGCTGGCGCTGTGGATCGGGAGAAAGCCATGACCGGATTCTACGAAGAACAAAAGGGCGTCGAATTGTTCGGAGGTGATGCGCCCATGGTTGGCGTAAAGCATGACCGCATCAAACTTGGCAAGATTCTCTGCACTGAGGCAATCGGGCTTGGTTTGGTAATCGAACTCGATGGCTTCTCCTTTCACTCGCTCTGCAAGGAGGGGAAAGTACTGGGTGGAGTTGTGGTGGGTACTTGCGTGTCCCAGAAAAAGAACGCGCACCGGCCGTGGCGTCCCAGCAAAAGCGAGGGCGGGGTTTACAACGAGCGCGAGCAGGGGGAGAAAAAAGGTGCGGAGCATGAGTCTGGATGTTGGCTTTGGTAGGAAACGATCCACATGTACCACGGCTTTATAGTACGTTAAGTGACAAGATCTCTAAAAATCGGACATCCTTCCTCTAAGAACGCTGAGAGGACCGCCCCAGACTGCCCTGAAAGGGCGGTTCACACAGATGCTGAAAAGCGGGTGTCTTCACTCGAGCCGGGCAGTCGTTTCGTTACCCCCTCATGATCCGCTTCGTCAAACAAAACACTGCTTTGACGGTGGCACACAGATCAAGCCCGAGATGGGTCTTCGGCTATTTTGGCCAAACACGCCGGGAACAGCTTGTGTTCGGCTTCTTGAATGCGACCGTGTAAGGTTTCCGGTGTGTCCGTTGGCCAAATAGGGACCGCGGCTTGGGCGATGATTTTTCCAGTATCCATTCCGGAATCGACCCAATGAACGGTGCATCCAGTTTGCGGAACCTTTGCCTCGAGAGCCTGTTTCCAGGCTTCAAGCCCAGGGAAAGAAGGAAGTAGAGAGGGATGGATATTAATGATCCGGTTTGAAAAAGGAACGAGTAATGGAGCCTTGACCATGCGCATATACCCGGCGAGCACAACGAGATCCGTCTGAGCCGCAGCGAACTTTTCGGCAGCAATCGTTTCAATTTCCGGCTCAAGTTTAGAGCGAAATTTTGAAACAGGCAGTGCTTCCGTTGGGATACCCCGTTCCCGACCAAGGGTTAAAATCCCCGCCGTTGGATTATCGGAGAGGACAATGGACACAACGGCATTCAGTTCTCCAGCTTGTATGGCGCGTAGGATGGCTGCAAGATTTGAGCCTTTTCCAGAACCGAGCACACCTATTCGCAATGGCGCAGTGCTCATGTCAAGCAATGGGAGTCGAGGCAGTTGCGAGGCGATGAATCACGGCCGTGGTGCTCTTGCCAGGCACCAGTTCGAGAATCTCAATTCTCGCGCCGACATCCTCCAGTGCGTTGCGTTCTCCAGAGTCGAGAGCGGCCACGGTGTAGTCGCCTCCTTTGACGTAAAGCTGAGGACGAATGGAACGAATGACCTCAGAAACACGAGGGGTGTGGAACAAAACCACAAAGTCGATGCATGCCAACGCTGCGAGCACTTCGGCGCGGTCCAACTCTGAATTAATGGGCCTCGTTGGCCCTTTAAGAGAGCGCACCGACTCGTCTCCGTTGACCGCTACAGCGAGCAAATCTCCGCGTGAGCGGGCGGCTTGTAAATACCGCACATGTCCCACATGCAGGATATCAAAACAACCGTTGGTAAAAACAAGCACGCGTCCTTCTCTGGCGCATTTTTGGGAGACCAGTGCGAGCTCTTCGGGTGTGACAATTTTTGCGGCGGCCATAGCGGGGAAGCTTACAAAGCTCTCCGGTTCTCTGGAAGAGAGAAGCGGTGAAAATGCATCCGCAAAAACGGCGTTCCGTGAGTCAGGGCTGGTTTGTGAGCTGTTGTTTCTGGCTCTTTTGTTGAGGCGCACCGTTGGTGGTTGGAGCGGAAAGCTGAATAAGGTCCCGCAAGATCTCCACGACTTCTCCCTCAGTTGCGACGAACTCGGGATCCCGGCTTGCGAGGGGGTCTTGGTCCGAAAGTTTGAGCCGCTTTTGTTTTGCATCCCCCAAGAGGAGACGACAGAACTTCGTGCCATGTGGCAAGTGCGGGATGGTAGCTTCACGCTCTACGTAGGCTTGTCGGGCTCTTTCGAGAATGGAGCGCCGTTCTGTTTCCACGAGGCTCAGACGATTTGCCGCACGTTCGTTCCGCAAAGCATCGCGTTCGGAAATGATCTCCGCAAATGACGCTGATTCCGCGACCCGACGATTGGAACTCTCGCGGAGTTTATCGACAATGGCCTTGGGCATGGCGACTGGATTTCGCGTCAAAAGAGAATGGATGGCGTCATGCGGAAGAGGATCTGTTAAAGCGGCTTCTCCCTCTTGGGGGAGATCCAATGTGGAGGGTAAAATGATGTCGGATTTGACACCCAAAATTTGAGTGGATTGACCGTTGATGCGGTAAAACTTGCCTACCGTCAACGCGAGGCCGCCAATCGGAAGCGGTTTGCGCGCACCCAAATACTCGGTGAGCGGTACGGTCGCCTGCACGGATCCTTTGCCGAAGGTTTGTTCGCCGCCAACCACAACTGCACGGGCATAGTCTTGCAGGGCGCCAGCCACAAGTTCGCTGGCCGAGGCACTATTGTGGTCTGTCAAAACAACCAGAGGCCCGGAATAAACGGCTTTTTGGGACCGCATTCTGAGTGGCTTGAGAACTTCGGTTTCCTCGCCCGGTGCCCGCACTTGCGCAATGGGAACGCGCCCGCAAAAAAGCCCGCCAACTTCAATGGCTTCGTCCAGCAGGCCTCCAAGATTGCCTCGAAAATCTAAGACCAAGCCGTCTATTTTTTCGGCCTCCATGCGTCGCAGCAGGACACCCACATCACGGGAAACACTGCTCGATCTTGGCCCGATGCCATTGGGTTCATCTCCATAAAAGGCTGGGACAACCACCCAGCCGAGGCGGTGCGCGGGTTTATTGGCTTGGCTTGGACAGTGAAGGATCTTCGCATACGCCTCGCCATCGACACTGCGCATTTCGTCGCGTCGTATGCCTATAATCACGCGTTGTGCGGGATCCGCTGCCCGTGCAGGAATGACTTTGAGCCGGACGATGGTATTTTTTTTGCCGCGCAGCAAGGCGAGTGCGCGAGGCATCGGCAAGCCGTCGAGTTCGCTGAAATTCCCGGTGTCTTCCGCTACTGCAACGATGCGGTCGTTGATCCGCAGGCGGCCATCTTTCTGTGCAGGACCTCCGGGCATCAGCCCTGCGACTCGTAATCCTGCAGGATCACTATCCAGCGTGATACCAATCCCGATGCGTGTGAGTCGGATTTCATTCTCAGTGTCCTCAAGCTCTTCCTGAGTCAGGTAATCTGAATGTGCGTCGCAGGCTCGCGCGAGGGCGAGTAACGCCGGAGAAAGACGGTCTTTGAGTAACGCTGGTTGGATGAAATTCAAGAGCTTGGTGACGCGTTTCTGAATTTGTGCCGTTGCTTTGTCTTGTGGCATTCCTTCCAAGCGGTATTCCAAAAGTTCGGCGCCGATTTGGGCGGTCCAGAGCTGGAGGGCTTCGGACGCATCTGCCGGCCAGGGCGCTTTATCTCGGTAGAGCTCGGTGGTCCACGCATTGGAAAATTCCCAAGTACCTGCTGCCAATCCGATTGCGGTGTGGTAAAAGGCGGTTAACCGCTCCGTATAAAGCGCGTGTATCGCATTCACCGCCTCCAATTTTCCTTCTTTGAGCGATGTGGCAAAGGTCTCTCCGAAGCGCGCATGTAGCTCGGATAAATCGCTTTGAAAAAAGTACAAGCGGTCCGGATCAAGCAGGTCGAAATACCTGTCCAGCGCACGTTTTGAAAAACGGGAGTCGAGGGGTTGTCGAAGGTAATGCTGCGATTCAATAAGCGTGGCTGTGGTCGCCGCGACTTTCGGCCAGAGGTCCTCGTCTGGGGAGGTCGAGGATGTCGTTTTTGGGGCTTTGGCTTTTGCGGTCGCCCCGCCCGGGCCCGCGCCAGAGACGGGGGGCTGGTACAGAAAGAGAACCGCTAATACCGCGACAAACAGACGGCTTAAAAGCCGGCTTAAAAGACGGTCCAGCGACATGGAGCTATGCAAGAGAAGCGGTGCTTTTTGAGAAATAGGCGCACAGCCTGTTCATGGGTCAGCCTCTTAAAAGTTGTGCGAACCGATCCCCTGCGTGTTCTTTAAGAACCGTCTTTAGTGGTTTGTTTAAAATCTCGACACGGGCACCAACGTCGATCGCTTCAAAAACTCTGACAACGTCCTTGGAGGCCATGCGAATGCATCCCCAGCTTACAGGTTTTCCCAACAGTCTCTCCTCAGGAGTTCCATGAATATAGATATAGCGCTTGTAGGAATTCTGATTCTGCGACTCCAACCCTCGCAGCCATATAATACGCGTTACAATGGGATCACGCCCGGGCGCGTTGGGCGGAAGGACCTCGCGGGTAGGGCGGCGTTCTTTAAACACCGTCCCTTCACGCACGCTGCTGCCTATTTTTTCGGCGACCTGCAACGTTCCCAGAGGCGTTGCATAACTCCCGAGACGGTCGCCAAGGCCGAATCTTGAAGTTGAAATCGGAAAACGTGCCATCTCTAATCCATCCTGCCAGAGCACCATTTTCTGATCCGCCACGCTCACGAGTAAACTCACCTCCGAGGCTTTGCATGCCGTCCAAGGCCCCAATAAAGTGAGCGCTACGGCAGCTAAAGCGATAAGAGCTCTGGAACTGTGCGGCATAAATGGATGGTTTCAGTGAAAAAGAACGGCCCTTCTCATTAGCTCAAAATGCCGGGAAAATAAAGGTGGAAGTCGGAATAAACGTATAAATTTAGGTTCACTTCAAAAAAAGGGACCCTGAAAACTAAAGAACCAGGGCAGTTCAAATAGACTTCCTTTTTTATAGTCAGAGACCGCACGGCGCTTGTCGGGGGGGGCGCTACGGCCAACCGCAAACGAACCGCCGAGCCTAAAGTATTGCGCTCGGCGATTCGCCAAAATCGCCTTTTTAATAATAATGTTTAACCTCGGCTTAGAGCGTTGCGAGTATCGAGTTAAACGTATGACTAGGGCGGAGCGCGGCTGAAGCCTTTGCCTGTTCGGGGCGATAGTAGCCTCCAATATCTGTGGGCGCGCCTTGGACTGCGATCAGTTCCTTGACAATTTGTGGTTCGGCTTCCGTAAGTTTCGCGGCCACTGGGGTGAAGATGCTCTTGAGTGCAGCGTCTTGCTCTTGGGCGGCGAGGGCCTGTGCCCAGTAGAGCGCCAGATAGAAGTGGCTTCCGCGATTGTCGATGCCTGCACCCACCTTGCGCGCGGGTGATTTGTCGTTTTCAAGAAACTTCCCGTTCGCCTCATCAAGAGTGTCTGCAAGCACCTTGGCTTTTGCGTGATTTTGCGAAATGGAAAGATGTTCGAGCGAGGCGGCAAGCGCAAAAAACTCTCCCAAACTATCCCAGCGCAAAAAGTTCTCCTCCGTAAACTGCTGGACGTGTTTGGGGGCCGAGCCTCCCGCGCCGGTTTCAAAAAGACCGCCGCCGTTCATCAAGGGGACAATCGAAAGCATTTTTGCCGACGTGCCCACCTCCAAAATGGGGAATAAATCGGTGAGGTAGTCGCGTAGAACGTTGCCGGTCACGCTGATGGTGTCCTGTCCCTTAACAATGCGTTCCAATGTAAACTGGCAAGCCGCGCCAGGTTCCAAGATCTGCAAATCGAGGCCTGTCGTGTCATGGTGGGTGAGGTAGGTTTTTACCTTCGCAATAATCTGGGCATCATGCGCGCGGTTTCCGTCCAGCCAGAAAACAGCGGGCGTCTGCGACAGACGCGAGCGACTGACTGCGAGTTTGACCCAGTCCTGAACTGCCGCGTCCTTGGTTTGGCAGCCCCGCCAGATATCCCCTTCTTCGACCGCATGCGAGAGGAGCGTTGAACCTGCTTCATCGACAACCCTCACGGTACCGGCAGCGGGAATCTCGAATGTTTTATTGTGCGAACCGTACTCTTCCGCAGCCTGTGCCATGAGTCCGACGTTGGGTACGCTACCCATCACCTTCGGATCAAGCGCTCCGTGTTGGCGGCAGAAATTGAGAGTTGTTTCGTATATCCCAGCGTACGAGCGGTCTGGAATGAGCGCCAGGGTCTCCTTGAGGTTGCCCTGGACGTCGTACATTTTCCCTCCAGCGCGAATCATCGCGGGCATGGATGCGTCAATGATCACATCGCTCGGTACGTGCAGGTTGGTAATGCCCTTGTCAGAATTGACGTAGGCCAGCATGGGGCCTGAGGAAAGAGCGGCATTAATGTCTTTCTGAATCACTGCTTTCTGCTCCTCCGGCAGCGTTTCAATTTTCGCCGCCAAATCGCCGAACCCGTTGTTTAGGTTAACCCCGAGCCCCGAGAATGTAGCGGAATGCTTTGCGAGTAGATCCGCGAAAAATACGCGGGCAGCGTGGCCGAAAAGAATCGGGTCTGAAACCTTCATCATCGTGGCTTTGAGGTGAAGCGAGAGCAATACGCCCTCGGCTTTAGCACGCGCAAATTCCCTTTCATAAAAGTCCACCAAGGCGGTCTTTCTCATCACCGTGGCGTCGAAGATTTCCCCTGCTTTGAGTGTCGTCTTCTCTTTCAGAACCTGAATGGAGCCATCTGGTTTGACGAGTTCGATCCGAACCGAGGTTGCTGCGGAGACTGTGGTGGATTTTTCATTGGCGAAAAAATCGCCGTCTGTCATCGAGGCTACGTGTGTTTTTGAAGACCGTGCCCACGCGCCCATGGAATGGGGATGTTTCTTCGCGTAATCTTTGACCGCCTTGGGGGCGCGCCGGTCCGAGTTTCCCTCGCGAAGCACGGGATTGACAGCAGAACCCAGAACCTTGGCATAGCGAGCCCGTACTTCCTTTTCCGCATCGGTGGCCGGTGTTTCTGGAAAGTTAGGCAGCGCGAACCCTTTGGCCTGAAGCTCCGCGATGGCAGCTTTGAGCTGTGGAATGGACGCGCTGATGTTGGGCAGCTTGATGATGTTCGCCTCAGGCTTCAGGGTAAGCGCGCCGAGTTCGGCGAGCGAATCCGATGTCGCCTGAGCTGGCGGGAGGAGGTCGGAGAAATTTGCCAGGATTCTCCCTGCCAGCGAGATGTCGCGCGTTTCCACCTCGATATCCGCGCTTTTTGTGAAGGCTTGGACAATGGGCAGTAACGAGAAAGTCGCAAGGGCTGGAGCTTCGTCCGTGATGGTGTAGATGATGGAGGGCTTGGAGGGCATGAGCGTGACAGTGATAAGTTTCGTATTTTTATCTAATGACGGGCCAATGACACGGTCAAAGGCAATTCTTTGCTCGGAATTTATTAAACCCTCGCAGAGGACGGTTCGTTGACTTCTTTCTCTTATTTTCCTAGTTTCTCGCGATGCAGCCGTTACCCCCCTACGGATTGTCGCGACGCCAGGCCCTTCAAGCCGGTGCGATTGGATTGCTCGGATTGGGGATGAATCATCTGTCCGCCCTTCAGTCCTTGGGCGCGGCATCTGCGGCCGAGGGACTCCCCAAAGCGGCCGGCCGGGCCAAGTCCGTGGTGTACATCTTCCTCTCCGGAGGACTTGCCCAGCATGAAAGCTTCGACATGAAGCCCGATGCACCGCTGGAATTCCGAGGCGAATTCAATCCCATTTCCACCAGCGCAGACGGAGTCCAAGTTTGTGAACATCTCCCTATGCTAGCCAAGCGGGCGCACAAGTACGCGCTGGTGCGCTCGCTCACACACCCGAGCAATGATCACTCCGCGGCGCATCACATCATGCTCACGGGCCGCAGTGAATTGCCCCTCGGTTTTGATCCCTCAAAACCCAAGGGTACAGACTGGCCCAGCATGGTTGCTCTTGCAGGAAGCTTGCTGCCCGCTCGCAACAATCTGCCGCCAGCATTGACGCTTCCCGATAAATTGCAGCATCGCGAGGGCCGTTTTATTCCGGGGCAGTTTGCAGGCCAGCTTGGAAAGCAAAATGACCCGTGGTTCTTGGAAATGTCGTCCTACCACCCTCTGCATTACGGCGCTTTTCCCGAGTACTTGTTCCATCACGAAAAGGGCGCACTGGAGGATCAGTCCGTATTGTTTCAAGCTCCTCATTTGTCTTTGCCGCAGGGGTTAACGAGAGACCGATTGCTGGACAGGGTGGCATTGAGAAGATCCCTCGAAGGCCAGACCCGCCGCCTGACGGACTCAATGGAGGATACTTCGTTTGACCGCTACCGTGACGCTGCGGTTTCTTTGATCACAGACGGTTCCGTGCGGGATGCCTTCGATTTGACCATGGTCAAGCCGGCTGTCTTGGAGCGCTACGGGAACAACAGTTTTGGTTGGTCCCTAATCATGGCCAGGCGCTTGTTGGAAACAGGCGTGCGCTTGATTCAGGTCAACCTTGGCAACAACGAGTCTTGGGATACGCATCAGGCGGCGTTTCCAAACCTCAAAAATTTTCTACTGCCTCCCATGGACCGTGCCGTCAGCGCGTTCTTTGACGATTTGGAAGCTAGTGGCCTGATGTCTGAAACCCTTGTGGTGATGGGCAGCGAGTTTGGAAGGACGCCAAGAATTTTCACCATACCCGGCGCAAAGCTTCCAGGACGGGATCATTGGGGCGCTTCGCAGACCGTGTTGCTTGCGGGGGGGGGCGTCCGCGGCGGCACGGTCATTGGCGCCACCGACAAGAAGGGGGCGTATCCGATCAGCGAGATCCAAAGACCCGAGAACCTGGCCGCCACCATTTACCAAGCGCTGGGAATTCCGCACACGATAGAATGGCACGACCCCTTGCAACGGCCCCATTCTCTCTATCAAGGCCAGCCGATTTCGGGGCTGACGTAGGGGCGGAGTGTCTGCGCTAAGCCTTTGTGTTGCGGGTAGCTACCTGCTTTGGTTTCTCTTTTTTAGGCTTTTTCACTTCCTTCTTTTGACTGTTATTTCCCTTTGCCATAGCAACTGTGTTTATTGACTGTCGGAGTTTAGTCGTCGAGTCTATTCGAGGCTTGCAGAGCCACCCCATGACAGAATTTCACTCAAACGATCCATTACACGGCATCACTCTTGAGAAAATCATGCTCGCGTTGGTCGAACACTATGGTTGGGAGGAATTGGGGCAACGTATTGACATCCGCTGCTTTAATGTGGATCCAAGCCTGAAATCGAGTCTCACGTTTTTAAGAAAAACCCCGTGGGCGCGAAAGAAAGTGGAGAGCCTTTATGTGTGGACCTTCACGGAATAAAAGGGGGGCAAACCAATTTCAAGAGAACTGGTAAGTGCGATGCACGCTGTGCTCGAAACGGCGGTGTGAGTTGCGTGCTTGTGGAGAGTTTTTTTTGCCTGAACATCCATTCGCTGTTAACTTGGCTCCTTATGACCTCCCCCGATGCTTCTTCGTCCTCCGCCAAAGCTTTGTACATTATGGTTGGCGGCTTTTTAGGTGCAGGGAAGACGACGGCGGTTGCCGCTTTGGCGCAACGACTGAGCGCCAAAGGACTCCGCGTGGGATTGATTACAAACGATCAGGGCCAGGAGTTGGTGGATACGGCAATGTTACGCGCCAAGGGGTTTGCAACCGAGGAGATTCCAGGCGGCTGTTTCTGTTGCCGGTTTAATTCACTCGTGGATGCGGCTGACCGCTTAACGGAAGCAACGCGCCCCGACGTTTTCATCGCGGAGCCTGTGGGGAGTTGCACCGACCTTGTGGCGACTGTGACGTACCCGCTGAGGCGGATGTATGGAAGCCAGTTCCGGATTGCGCCTCTGAGTGTGCTTGTGGATCCCGTGCGGGCCCAGCGCGTCTTCGGCCTTCAGGCAGGTGGAAGCTTTTCTCAGAAGGTTATTTATATTTATAAGAAGCAGTTGGAGGAAGCCGACTTTATCGTGATCAGCAAGTCTGAACTGCTTGACGAGGGCCAGATGCAGGCGCTCAAAAAGGCCATTGCCTTGGAGTTTCCAAACGCGGAAGTCCTCGCGGCCTCCGTCCGGTCGGGCGCGGGAGTCGACGACTGGTTTGAAAAAATTGAAGCTGGGGAACAGGTGGAGCGGAGCACGATGGCGGTTGATTATGGTGTTTATGCTGAAGGTGAAGCCCTCCTGGGCTGGCTCAACGCCACGGTCGCGTGCACGCCCGATGTTGAGTTTGATGCGAATGTCTTCCTGCGCGCGTTTGCGGCCGAAATGCAGAGACGCCTCCAGTTGGCAGGAGCAGAAATCGCCCACTTGAAAATGACTTTCAGTCCCGACGAGGGGCTCGGTGATATCGCTGTCGTGAATCTGGTCCGGAGTGATTTTGTTCCGGAACTCGCGATCCGTTTGGAACAGCCTGCAGGGAGCGGTCAGGTCATTGTGAATCTCAGGGCGGAGGCGGATCCTGAAACGCTTTCGAGTGTACTGCGGGACGCACTGCCGGCCGCAACGCTGGACGTCCCTGGATTAAACGCAGCCCTGGAGCATCTCGAGTTTTTCAAGCCAGGGAAGCCCGTTCCGACCCACCGCGTGGGAGCGGAAAGTCAGAATCTTTAGGGGCTGGGGCTCTGAGGTTAGCCTCTGCCCATCAACTCTGGAATGGGCCGTCCGTTTTGGACAATGTGCGTCGGTCGGCCGTTAAAGTCGTTGATGACTTCCTTGCTGCTGTCGATGCCAAGGTGATGGTAAATCGTGGCAAGGAAATCGTCCGGTCCGCAGGCGCGTTCGATGACGTCTTCGCCGCGTTTATCGGTGGCGCCAATGACACCTCCGGTTTGGATCCCGCCACCTGCCCAGATGTTGCTGAAGGCGCGCGGCCAGTGGTCGCGGCCGGGTTGTGAAGTTCCAGCGGGTGCGCTGCCATCGCCGCCTCCGGTGCTCGGACTGTACTCAATTTTGGGCGTCCGACCGAACTCACCGGTAACGACTACGAGGACACGCTTGTCGAGGCCGCGGGCGTAGACGTCCTCGATGAGTGCGGATACGGCTTGGTCGTAGGCTGCGGAACGAAAACGCAGGGCGTCGAAAATGTTGTGATTCACGGCGTGATCATCCCAATTGGCTACACGGCCGCATTGAGGTCCGCTGAGGCTGCTTGTGATGATTTCCACACCCGCTTCTACAAGACGACGTGCGAGCAGCAGTTGTTGACCCCAGCGGTTGCGACCATAACGGTCGCGCGTTTGAGTGTCTTCTTTGTTCAGGTCGAACGCATCCCGGGTCTGCGGGTTTGTGAGCAGAGCCACAGCTTGAGATTCAAATTGATCCAAGGCTCCAAGCTCGCCCAGCGTGTCGAAAGCCCGCTCCATCGTATCGAGGCTTTTACGAAGCATGACGCGATCGCCAAGCCGGACAGCGTCCGATTTGTCAGAGAGTCCGATATTGGGAACTTCGAAGTCAGGGCGGTTTGGGTCGCCGGAAATCGAGAACGGCGCGTAGGCCGCCCCAACATAGACCGGCCCATTGTATTCGATGACTGGATTGACCCCGATGTAGTTGGGAAGAGGGTTTGACCTTCCGCCCTCGCGCGCGCGGATGGAAGCTGCAACTGACATCCAATCGGGATAACGGGGTTTCGGTTTGTCCCGCGTGTCAGGGTCTCCAGACAGCAACTGCATGGAGCCGGCCGGGTGCCCTGCTGCCTTCTGATTCATCGAACGCAAAATCGTAAATTTATCCGCGATCCTCGCCTGCAGCGGCAAGAGTTCAGTGATGCGCGTCCCGGGAATTTTCGTCGCGATGGTTTTGAAGGGGCCGCGGTATTCGCTCCCAATATCGGGCTTGGGATCGTAGGTATCCAAATGCGAACAACCGCCTGGTTGCCAGACCATGATCACAGCGGTGCGATCTGCTTTTTTTCCACCTGCCATCGCCGCTGCCTGAGCGCGCATTTTCAGAAGTCCGGGTAAACCCAGACTCGCAAACCCCGAGAGACCAATCCGCATAAAACTACGGCGGTTCAGAGGGCCCGAACAAGCCAAGATTGAGGAGGGTAAAAGACCGTTAGACATGACGAGGCCGTTGTCTCTATCGAAACTACAAATGCAGCGGACTTGTGTGAAGGGAAGGTTTCCTAAGCGGCTTAATTAAACCGGCATCTATTCTTAAATTAATCTCCGAGGCAGAATACGCTTAGTTAGTGCGCTTTGACGACAATTTTGGCTGAAATCACGGCGTTTTTTGAGGGGCCCCAAAGAGGACGAGTTCCGCCCCAGTGGAACTGTCCCAGAGACGAAGGGCGCTGTCCTCGCCGCCCCCGACAATATGTGCCGCATGGGTTGCGCTTGCTGCGGCTTGCATAAAGTCTGGAAGCTTGGCGAGCGACCTGACTTCTGCGCCCTCGTCGGTCACAATGCGCACCTGGTTATCCGCGCTGGAAGTGACGAGTTTGCTGGTAGCGCCAAGGTATTGAATACCTGTGACCTCTTTGCTCCAACCTGTGATTTTTTTGGCGCGTTCTCCAGAGCTCATTTCCCAGGTGTTCACTAAACCGTCTGCCCCAGCTGTGGCCAACATGCGCCCATCGGCCCTGAAGGCGACGCCCATCACATGCTGGGTATGCGCCTCGAGACTGTAAATGGGCCTGCCAGAAGTGACGTCGGTGATCCTGCCCAACCGGTCCGCACCACCCGAGGCGAGGCGCGTTCCATCGGGTGAAAAATCGAGAGCCAACACCGTGTCGCTGTGTTTGTCTTTCCACGTCTGGAGCAACTTTCCGGAGTCTGGGTCCCAAAGGTGGACGTCTCCGGACCGCGTGGGTTCGCCGCCACCTGTCGCCAACATTCGAGCGTTCGGACTAAAGCGAACGGCACAAACTCGGTCGACAAAGGTGGAGGAGGGAATGGCGCCGCCGAGGGCGTGCTCCAGTTTCCACTGGTCGGGGGGGGCTGTTTTTGCGATGCGCCCGCCGGATCCAAGAGTGATAAAATCTGCATTCGCTGGCGATACGACGGAGGCTGATGTGAGGGAACTTCCAAACGACAGTGAGCCCAGCGATGCACCGGAAATTGCCGACCACACGTACTGCCTGCCATCACTATATGCAACCGCTACCGAGAGGTTGTTGTTGGAAAACGCCACGGCAAGCGGGCGTATTTCAGTGCTGGGTTTTGCATTCTTGAGCGCCTCCAAGGACGCTTGCGTCGAAGACTGCACTTTTTTCGCAGCCTCTTGATCCCCTTCGGCCTTGCTGCGATTAAGCGCGTTTCCAGTCCGTGCGTCGGCAATCGTTTTTAGCTGCTCGTCGCCGTCTTTGATGTGATTCTCCGCCGAGATCACGGCAGTTGCTGCGGAGGTGGCGGCGGTGATAGCGGTGGCGAGTTTTGTGGAGGTATCTTTCCGTTTTGCCAGTGCAGCCGCCTTGGATATTCCCTCGGAAACTGCCGCCAATTCAGCCGCGGCGATATCGTCCGCCTTCTCCGCGTCTTCGCGTACTTTTTGAGCGGGTGCGACAGCCTTGAGTTTTTCTGGAAGCTCTTTTTTTGCAGCTGCTATGGCTTCCGTAGCTTTCTTTTCCTGAACATCAAAAGCCTTGTTTTGGAGATCGATACGGGCGATCAGGCTCGCATGGTGCGCTGCATCGAGCCCCGCCCTCGCCATCTCCCATTCCAACTTGGCAAGTTTGTATTCACCCCTGGCGTCGCCGCGTAGTTGAAGTCCGGGTTTGCCGCTTTGAAAATCAAAAAGACGGAGCGCAGAATCTGCGCAGGCGACGACCAAAGATTTGTGGTCTGTTGACATGGCGCAGGCCAGTGGCTCGGGTACATTAATTTCACGCAGAACCTTCGCTTCGGCGAGCGACCACACTGTGACGGAAGAATTCGCACAGAAAAGGAGGTTGTTGCCATCGGGGGACCAGGCCAGGGAACGCGCACCTATGAGGATTCCAGTCTCGGAGCGTTTCTGCATATCTCCCAATGACCACAGCGTCCAAGATCCATCTGCCAAAAGGCACGCGACCGTATTTCCGGCCGGTGAAAATTGAAGCGATTTGACGTTGGCTTTCGGGCTGTCTCGAAATGTTTGCAGGACCGTCCCACCGCTCGCGTTGCACACGATCAGTCCAGCACTGGGGTCGACGGCAAGCACGCGCTTTCCATCTGGACTCAATGTGCTCTGGGATGTTGTTGAAAGAGCGCCAATCGTCTGAATCTCGGCCGAAGATTGCTGCCGCCGCCAGATTTTGACTTCTTGAAACCCGCCGGAGGCGAGACGGTTTCCGTCAGGGCTGAAATGGAGTGCATGAACCTGTTCCTCATGCGCGGCATCGAGCTTTAGTTTGGGGTCCTTGAGCTGTGCCAGAAGTTGGCGAGAGCCGAGGTCGTAGAGAAACAATTGTCCGCCCCGACCGCACGCCGCGTAGCGACCGTCCGGCGTTATCGCGACGCTGTAGATCGGACGCGCACCGGGCGGGAGGGCATGGATGGTGATGTTTTCTGTCCGTTTGACGGATGCCTTGGCGCCTTGTTCAATCCACTCTCGGAGCAGTGCCAGTTGCTTGGGACTCAAATCAACTGCACCGGATTTGTTATCCTTGGGTGGCATCACCGCGTCGCCTTGATGAGAGGCACTCTGCAGCAGCAGGCTTTCTGCAGGTTTCCCCGAAATGACGGCCGGCCCCGATTCTCCCCCTTTTTTTATAAGCTCCGGAGTTTCTAAATTAAGCTTTGCTTTGGTGGTTGTCTTGTTGTGGCAAGGGATGCAATTGGGCTGGAGGAATGGCTGGATGTCCTTAAAAAAATCCAGATCTGCAGCGGCAGCCGGGACCCCTGCCAGCAGCCCGCTCGCAAGCGCCGTACAACGAGCAAGCTGTGCCACGAGACGGCACTCAAAGGAGTGCCCAAGCATTCGGAAAATAAAGAAGGGTGGGATAAATGCCATCAGTCAACCAGTATAACTTTGGAGGGATGGAGTTCTTTGTGATGTTTGCGCTCTCGCAGTCTTTTTGTGGGGGCACCGGCAGTCTTCGGAATATCACTCTAAATTCTTTGTCAAAGCTGTTCCGGGTTAATTCCAATCAGCGTAGCAGATACGCAATCAGATCCCGCACGTCAGCTTCGCTCATTGCACGCAAAAGCCCCTCGGGCATCAGACTCTGTGCAATCTGCGTCATTTCCTTGATATCGCTTTTCAGGATTTGTATCCGCTCCGTTGGAGCCTGCAGCGTCAGTACGCGCTCGGACTGTTCTGGAATCACGCCCGTCAGCGTTCGACCGTCTTTGAGGTTGAGCACACTCAGCCGATAATCTGCGGGGACTACGGCGCTCGGATCGACGATGTTTTCCAACAGGTAGGCAAGGTTATGACGGTCTGCCCCCGTGAGGTCGGGACCGATGGCACCACCCTCACCGTGAAGCTTGTGGCACGCGCCGCAGGATAAATTGAAGACCGTTCTGCCCCTTTCCGGGTCTGATGCGGCGATGCTTGCCGGAGTCAGAAGTTTGATCCAACGCGCTATTTCCAGTTTCTTGTCTCCGGGGCTCTCACGATATTCACCCCAAACTTTCGCGAGCTTCTGGCTGAGTGCTTCCGAACCCAGACTGCGCATCTGGCGTGCGTGAAAAGGTGAGATATCTCTGCGTACTTCCGGATTTGCCTCCGCATAGGCAAGCAGTTTCATGCCCCAATCCGGACGCGCGCTAAGAGCGGTGACATTGGCTTCTCGCCAGTCCTGTCTTTTGGGCCAGTTCGCTAGCAAAAGCGCGGGCACATCAAAGTTTCCGAAGCGTGCGCAACCCAGTCGTGCAGCGGTTCCGAGCGTGCGGTCACCGATCAGACTTTTGACGAGTTCAAACTGGTCCAAGGTTGGAGAACCCAAGAGAGATTCAAGTCCGCGTGCGCGCGATGCTGGGTCCGCGGCTACATCTCGGACCAGGGCTGAGATTTCTGCGAAAGCTCTGCCACTGCCGAACACCAGAGAGAGCTCTCTTATCATGTCGGGATATTTCTGTGCGAGTGTGGGCGCGAGCTTGTCCCAATGCAGGGGTTTGGGAGCCTGCCTCACCCCTTTAAGTGCCTCGCTCATTCCAAGCACGACGTCACCCAGCATCCTCACATCGTGCATGACGGCCCCCAACAACCGATCCAACGGACGAGGCTCTGAATCGATTTCCTCCGCAAGCCGCCGGGCGATAAACTTGCGCAGTTTCGGAATTTTGGAATTCACCGCAAGAGCAATTGCTTCGTCGGGAAACTGCGTCACTGCAGGTTCGATTCCGTACCACAGCATTAAAGGCTGCTGGCGGTCGGAGGCATCTTCCGCGTACGCAGCCAGAGACGCGGCAACCGGAAACCGTTCTTTTAAGGGCAAATCCTGAAGCGAGGTCGCACGGTGCAGACGTTCCAATCCTGCGGCTTTGGGGTTCGGATCGGGGACTCGCGCAACCTGCGGAGACTGCCTCACCAAGGACACCATGCGAGGCCACCAGTTGTTGTTTGGATGTGCAGCGATTGCCTGAATTTGTGCGCTCTCATCCATTTTTGAGAGATCGAATGGCTGCACTACTGGGACCTCGCCGTACGAAATTTTATAAATGCGTCCACTCGAACGATGAACGCCATCGTTGTCATGGCATTCGCCCGCGTCGCTCCAATCCAAAACAAATACGTTGCCATCAGGGCCCGTGGAAAGGTCAATGCCCCGGAACCACGGATCGCTGGCGCGCAGTAAATCCTGATCGTGGCGAGCTACATAGCCACAGCCCTCCCGTTGGATTTTGTCCACATTGATGCGGCGTCCATGGAGGTTCAAAGTCAGAAGTGAACCGCGGTATTGTTCCGGCCATACCCCGCCCTCGTAAATGAGCGCACCGACATGTGCGTGGCCTCCGCCAAGAGTGTCAGTTGCCGTGGACATGGGTTTGCTGCGGATGTCGCTCCATTTTTCCGTACCGATGTCGAAATGATAATGGTCTGCCGTTTGTTTGATATACTCGTACAAATGGGGATTACGGTGAGATCCAAACATGCGCTCATAGTAGGCGCCGCGGATGCCGTGCCAAAGGTGCCCGATCACCGTGTTGGTCCAAAAGAGTTCACCCTCCGCATTCCAATCCATGCCCCAAGCATTGGTGCCACCCTCGCAGAACACCTCCACGGCACGAGTTTTTGGATCGAGCCTGAAGATGCCACAGTTGAGTCGCTTGCGATCGCCAATTGGACTGCCTGGCCGGCCGATAAAACTGGATTCAAGAATGCCATGCCTGCCGTATAGCCACCCGTCCGGGCCCCATTTGAGGCCATTGGCAATGTTATGCCCCACATTTTTAAAATCAAACCCGTCAAGGATGACCTCGGGTTCACCATCGGGGGTGTCATCGCCATTCTTGTCGGGAATAAAAAGAAGTTTGGGCGGGCATAGCGCGTATACACCTCCCGATGCAACAGCGATTCCTGTCAGACGCGTGCCCTGCTCCCAAAACACAGTGCGCTTGTTAAAACCACCATCGCTGCGCTCACCTTCAAAAATTAGAATGCGGTCCCTTAGCTTTGTCTCCCAGCGCAGCGGCGTCTCGGCGTAAGTGTTGCATTCTGCCACCCAGAGCCTCCCCCTCGCATCCCAGGACATTGCGATAGGTTGCTTTACATCCGGCTCGGCAGCGAACACCTGACAGCGAAACCCGTCCGGCAGTTTCATGGAACGTGCCGCTTCGATTGCCGGCATGGGGCCGCCCACAGTCTTTTCTGTGTCGAAAGGATCGGGAAAAGCAGCGTACAGTGTGTGGTCGTGAAGACAAAGCAAGCCTATCAAGGCCGCCTGCAGACGCGAAAAAAAGAAACGACTCTTCATCTTGAGGGGTGGGTGGTAAAACTTTCTGACTCTGCAGGTATGCGCCGCAAAGCGATCCTGAGCGGCGGCGGGATGTGCTGAATGAGCTGTGGTTTCAGTTGCCAGAGGCGCCTGCATCTTTGAGGCGGATGTTGCCTTTGACGAGGCTCATGTCGGTGAGATTGAGGGAGCGGCGGTGTGTTTCTACGAAAAGACCTGAAAGCTTGAGAGGGTAATCCAAGCGCCCATCTGTACTCCCTTTCCATTGTCCCGCACCGAATCCCGGCTCCAGATGAGAGGCTGGAGAAGCGTTGGTGAGAGGGAAAGTGACATAACACCATCCCTCAAAATCGATGGCACTTTGATTCCCCCAATCGCCTCCGTCGTACCCACCTGCGGAAATCCATCGTTCCCCATTAGCGTCTTCGAGTTCCCAGAAAATGCGCCCCCAACTACTGTCCCCCTTGACCCAGACACCCACGGTATCTGGCTTGCCGGAAATGGGAAGTGGCTCCTTCAAACGTAAAGAAGCATATTCACCAACGATGTCTGGAATTTCACCCGCGTGTTTGAGTTCCAGTTCCAAGCAGGCCCCTTTTTCAGTGTCGTTTACAGCTTTGAAAGTGAACTGGCCGTGACGTCGCTCTGGTGTTTCTAATTTGGGTTCTGCTGGGCCGAGGGTCCAATAAGCAGCATCGTTCATTTGTGTAACGACTTTCGTGTTGGGAGGGGGGATGTTGTCCGGGAAGGACCGCTTTGAGGCGCGCACGTGAGACGCCGCCTTGGTGCTTGTGAGGTATGTCACTGCAGGGGAAGCGTCGAGGTGGATCTGGTTTGCCGCGGTGTGGAGTGGTTTACGAACGCCGTAAAAACTGGTGCTCACCAGGTCCGTGTCCGTTGGAAACTCGAACTCCAGCTCGCAGTGGCCTCGCGGAGTCCACACAGCATAGATGAATTCATTGCCGCGCTGAAACTCGAGTGCATAAGCGCTCGACGAACCCGTGGGCATCTGTCGCAGCAGTTTCACGCTGTCGAGTGCTTTGGTGAGAGTCGCAACGGCGACGTAAGAGGGCTTTGGATAGTGCAGAGGCTGTCGTTCGCAGAAACCTGCAGCTCCATAAAGAGTGTCGTAGTAGCAGCTGCCCACGTCTTCGATGCCGCCCGGCGAGATGGTCGGAAAGCGGTGCGCAAGTCCGAACAGGATGTCGCGGGTGTACCATTCCGCGAGTCGTTGCGCGCCTAGATCGCGTTCCGCACGACTGGTGTATTCGTAACAACCGCTGAGTGGGATATCATGGCCGAATTTCCGTGCCGTTTCTTTGAGAAGCCAGATTCCCGCGGTGGTGTGGATACTCAGTTTCTCTGGAGAAATCGTCTGGCCTGTAGTCTCGGTGCCAAGGAAGTCGATGAGTTCCCTCGGAAAGCCCCTGCGGAAGAGCATTGCGATCGTGCTTGCTGATCCACCGTGGTTGCCCGCGATGATCTTGAGCTGCGGAAATTTTGACCGGATGAATGTCGCTCCTTTGACGCCCAATTCAAACAATTGGTCTTCCCGCGCCGCGTCCTTGGCTTGGTAAGTGCCTCCGTGAAGTTCTGGAGGCAAGACATTGTCAAAACTTTCGTGAAAGAGATCAATGTACTGGCAGTGCGGAAACCGCTCGATTTTTTCCCGGATGAGCTTCTCTGCGCGCTCTTCAGCTGCCGGCCAATTTTCGAGGTCTGCTCGGCGGAACGGCCAGCTGATTTGGTTGAGGGAAAACTTCCAGGGCGCCATGTCGGCCTCCGAGTCTTTGGTCCATCCCACAGGAGTTCTGCGCATGCCGGCCTTCAGGAGCAGGGGACCCACTACATTAAGCTCCCGCGTGGTGTAATGCGCACCCCCAAACCACCATGTGCCATAGGGAGACTCATATCCCGCCCGCCTTGTGTCCTCGCCAAGTAAAGCGAACGCTCCTTGGTGGATAAGAAGCTGTTTATCGCCGTCACTGTCCACCGAAAGCTGCAAGCCGTACCAGCCGAGATCGGGCTGCTGGAGGGAAATCACAACGTCCGCTTCAGCCCCCGGCCTCGGGAGTTCAACCGTCGATTCCCCTTGTCCCACCACGGTGCCATGCACATTTGTGATCTTCCTGCGCACCGTGTATTTACCCGGAGTGATAGCGCGCAATGAGACAGTGGTCTCCGGAGGTTCCGCGTTGTGGAAAATGTTCCCGGGCTGGCTCTGTTTAAGGCGCATTTCGACAGGAGCCTTTTCAAGGGTCACCCCAAAAATGTGAACGCCGCTTCTCGAGGTCGCGAGGGGCTTTCGACGCCTGTCGGTTTGGACTTCAAGGCCGCCGCATTTTCCTAGGAATTCGAAATCCAGATACGGTCCGATTTTCATGGGAGCGAAGGGATCCTGAGCGTCCGAGAGCAGGTCGAGGATGTTACCCGCCTTGAGCTCCACCTTCACCAAATACAAAGCAGAGGTGGTTTTATGGCCGGCTCCATCAAGGTATTCCACAGATCCCACTTTCTGCAGGCGCGGGTCGTTCGTTTCTTCATTGCGCGGCAAAGTCAGTGCGGTATCCGCTATCGCGCCGCCGCGCCCGGAGATGCCGAACCGCGTGAGGCGCGTAGTGAGCACTGGATCAAGTTTTGGATCGGCGTCGACAGCGCATAGCACCCAGGCGCGATGATACCAGGCTTGTGGAACCGAAAAATGGAGGGACTCAGGCATGCCATCCAGCGAAGTACGCGAGGTGTTTTCGTTTGTTTCCAGCGAGCGCAAGCCTTGCATTTCCTTGGCAAAGCCCACGTCAGCATTGTGGGCCCCGTCCGCCACAAGGATCGGTACAGATCCGATTTTTTGCAGACCGGAGGCGAGGGAAACTTTGGCCGCCGTCATTCCTCCATCTCTTGCAATGTGTTGGACGTCCAATGTTAAAAAACCTTCTTCCTGAGCGGTTTTCACCACGCGTGCCCCGCGCAGTCCGCCACCCGTTTCGAGAGTTACGCCGACTTCCACTAGGGCGCTTTCGGAGTTTACCCGGCCGCAGTATCGGCCCTCAAGCCAGAGCTCACCCCCAGAGCTTTGCGCCCGCACCTCGACTGGGACCCAGCTTTGCGAGGCTGGGGCAAACGTGGTCCACTTTTTCGCCAAGTCCTCGCGTTGGACCTCCGTATATCGGGACATGCGGGGACGAATGTGTTCGGTGAAGGACAGGCCGGCTCCTTTGTAGTCGATTGCGGCGTCGGGCATCGATTCGGGTGCGGGAATCTTTTTGGTGAGCTTGTCTCCAGGTTTTTGCCACGTGTCCGCCTTGAGCACCCCGTTGAGGACTTGGATTTTGCCGTCGGCAAATTTGAAGGTCCACACCAGCTTTCCTGCAGCGCCGATCTTCACTTGGGCTTGCATTGCGTCTCCTGGAGTGAGCGCAAACGTTTTCTGGAGTTTTGCTTCTGCCATTGCGACATCGTCGCCCGGGGGCGCTGCAACGCTTTTTGCGAAAGAAACGAGGCTGAAAATGGCTCCGATTAGAACCGTGAACAACGGGACACGAGCGGATCGGAAAAATTTTAGCTGAGGGAACGCTGAAGGGGCAAGGCGACTTGAATCTTTCATAAACAGGGGTGGGGGAGCCGATACCAGCGTTGCACACGCGGCAGGAATCTTTACGTCGTAGGGGCGGCAAATATGTTGCCCGACAACATTACGTTCAACGAAAATGCTCTTTTCTCCGGCATATAAACGTTCAAAGCCTCAATTGGAAAATACGACTCGGTGATTGTTGAAAGCTGATGACGTTGTTGATTCTGTTGCAGTGATGTCCGGGCCGTGTCGTGGTTATATTGGGCGGTGTCAATGGCTCGAGCTCAGGTTCCAATAAAGAAGTTGCCCGCAATGGAGTGATCTGGGCGATTTCTGGCATTACAAGTAAATCGTTGCCGTCCTTGTACCCTTTGGGGGCATACTGAGCCCGTATGAGATTGTTTCCCCCTGACCTTGCTCGAATTGGCGTTCTTTTATCTTTATGGGCTGCGGGTTCTCCGAAGTGTACGGCCAGGGAATTGCTTCGTGTGGACACTAGTTTTGAGGGGGCTTCTGCGGCAGATATCAAGATAGACCAAGAGAGTCGAACCATTGAGTTTATGCCCGGTGGAGACCCGGTGCGGGGATGGCCATGCTGGTGGTATTTTCGTGTTGAAGGAATCCAGCCGGGGGAAACACTTCAATTAAAGCTGCGAGGCTCAAATGCGACAGTGCAGGAACCGGGGGCTGCTTTGCTGAAGCCTCTTTCTCCGTCGTGGGCGATGCCGGGAAGGGCGAGCCTTTCTGCGGATGGGATTGTGTGGGCCCACTCAGAGAAGGGAACACGAGACGGTGATTGGATGATCTATTCGGCGCGGAGTGAGGGCACTTCTTTTTATGCGGCGTGGGGGCCGGCGTGCACGCCGCAGGATGCCCGGCGCTGGGCCGCTGAGTTTGCGCAAAACAAACACGCTGTTCAGTCGCTTGAATTGTGTCGCTCGCGAGAGGGCCGGCCGGTCCCGATGCTGCGCGTCCTGGATGGAGAGAGGCCCCTGGCGGAACGCTTTGGAGTCTGGGTGCAGGCTCGTCAGCATGCGTGGGAAAGCGGCTCAAGCTGGGTGGCGCGTGGCTTCATGGAATGGGTCCTGGGTGATTCGGAAAAGGCAAAGGCGTTGCGCCAGGCCGCAGAAATAACGTGGGTGCCGATCATGGATGTGGACAACACGGCGACCGGAAATGGGGGTAAAGATGCGGTACCCTATGATCATAATCGGGACTGGTCGGATTTGCCGCATTGGAATGAGACTCAAGCGGCCCAAGCTCGGGTGAAGGAACTCATCAAGACTGGGCGCATGGATGTGTTTCTGGATCTGCACAATCCCGGGCCGGACGACCCGACGTTTTTCTTTCTACTGGATTCCGCCGTGTTAAGTCCTGAAATGGCGGATCGGCAGCGGCGGTTTGCAGACTTGGGCTACCGGTTGATCAGTCAAGCCAAGCCCATGATACCAATGAGTGTGAATCCCAAAATGATAGGTGCAAATTACTCCAAGCGGTGGCGGGAGATGAGCGCGCACTGGGTGAGTCTGCATGGAAATCCGCAGACGGTAGCGGTTTGTTTGGAAACAATTTGGAATTCTCAGGCGAGCACAACCGATGGATATCGAAAAGTGGGTCAGTGTCTTGCAGAGGCGCTCGCAGATTTTTTAGCGGAGCAACCGCCGCGCCGAGTTCCGTAGTTTGCTTGCGAAGCGTCTGCCCTTGGGGGTTTGTTTGTTGTGAGTGAAGGAGTGCCGGAATGAAAAGAGCGCGAGTGCACCTGCTTGAGGAGCGCTTGGTGGAGGCCTTTGGGCGCGGGTATGGCTTTCCAACTCCTAGTGGCGCTTTTTTGCAGGTCTGACGTCGTGTTTGGACGTGCAAGGCACGTGTTGAAGTCAGCGGCGATTTGGCGATGATAAACAGATTGAGTGGGTGGAAAAAAGCCAACCGCCTCAGCAGTAATTTGGAGTTTATAAGCCAGCGAAGATGACGACACAAAATCCCGCCTCTCTTTTTATTCAAACGCACGAACACGATAACGTGGCGATAATCGTGAATGATGGCGGTCTTCCGGCGGGCACTTTGTTGGGCCCGGGACTAGCGCTTCAGGAGGCTGTTCCGCAGGGACACAAAGTGGCGTTAACCGAGATCTCGGAAGGCTCGGCCATCGTCCGTTACAATGTGGCCATTGGATACGCGCTGAGGGATATACCGAAAGGAGGTTGGGTGCAGGAAGCCTTGGTGCGTATGCCTGGTGCTCGCTGTTTGACGAGTTTGCCGATGGCCACGAGACCTGCGCTTCCGCTTGACCCATTGGAGGGGTTTACTTTCTTGGGGTACCGAAATGCGGACGGTTCCGTGGGGACGCGAAACATCCTTGCAATCTCCACGACGGTGCAATGTGTTTCGGGTGTGGTAGACCACGCTGTGAGAAGGATTAAGTCGGAGCTGTTGCCGCTGTTTCCAAACGTTGATGACGTTGTCGGACTTGAACACACTTATGGGTGCGGAGTGGCGATAGAGGCACCGGATGCTGCAATTCCCATTCGTACACTTCGGAATATTGGATTAAACCCCAACTTTGGGGGGCAGGCCATGATCGTCAGTCTAGGGTGTGAAAAAATGCAGCCAGAGCGACTTATGGTTGATGGAAAGGTCCCGTCGGGAGGGGAGGCCTGCGTCGTGTGTCTGCAGGATGAGCGGCATGTTGGATTTGAGTCGATGATTGATTCGATTATCAAGATGGCCCACATCAGGCTGGCCATCCTCAATCAGCGCCGTCGTCAAACCTGCCCTGCTTCAGATCTCGTTGTTGGAATGCAATGTGGCGGAAGTGATGCTTTTTCTGGAGTAACCGCCAATCCTGCGTTGGGATTTGCCGCGGACCTGCTTGTGCGTGCTGGAGCGGCTGTGATGTTTTCAGAAACCACGGAGGTGCGCGATGGCATTGATCAACTGACGGCTCGGGCGGTCAATCCGGAGGTTGCTGGGGATCTGATTCGTGAAATGGCCTGGTATGACGAGTACTTGGAGAGGAGTCACGTGGACCGGAGTGCGAATACGACCCCTGGAAATAAGAAGGGAGGTCTTGTGAACATTGTGGAGAAGGCCATGGGCTCCATTGTAAAATCAGGATCCACTGCGATTTGTGGAGTGGTGCGTCCCGGTGAGAAGTTGACAAAGAAAGGACTGTTTTATGCGGCGACACCTGCGAGTGACTTTATCTGCGGCACATTGCAGTTGGCAGCTGGCATGAACCTCCATGTTTTCACAACGGGCCGTGGAACACCGTATGGGCTTGCAGCGGTTCCTGTGTTAAAAATTGCGACGCGTTCGGATTTGGCCCGTCGCTGGCACGATCTCATGGACATCAACGCGGGCCGGATTGCCACTGGGGAGGCATCCATAGAAGCGGTTGGCTGGGAGATCTTCCACGCGTTGCTCGAAGTCGCCAGCGGCAGGAAGACGTGGGCGGAGCATTGGAAACTTCACAATGCGTTGGCGCTCTTTAATCCTGGTCCTGTGACGTAATCCTGTTTTGCGCAAGGTTGGACGGCGGCAGAGGCAAGACCGCGGAACCTTAGTTGGGGTTGTAATCTTTCACGCGGTTGAGCCACCCTGGGAGCCAGCGTTGTTCATTGCGTTCTGGGGGTGCATTGCGGACGCGTCGCTTCAATACACTTGAAGCAGCCTCCGCGAAATCACGTACGGAGCCATTGGCAGGCATCGTCTGCAGAACCTGAAGGAGGCCCCAGCCCTCTCCCTGGTAGCGCTCCGTGAGTTTGGTACCTTCTCCCTTAAAGTTTACGTAGTCGATGAGCGCAAATCTTCCCTGTCGAGTTGCGGCAAGGCGGTCAAAGGTCGCTTTAACGAGGGATTGCTCGGCGGCAGGGAGGGTTTTGAGAATGGAGGGCAGACTCTTTTCAAGACGTTCGGCGAGAAATTCGCTTTGAAGAGGCACTGTGGAACTCAATAGGTCGCGTAGTTCCTGCATGCGTGGGGACTGCGCATCCTTTAAAAAGGCGTCCCGGTCCGGCCAGGGGCAATGCGTGCCGAGTTTTAACCAGGAAGGCAGGCGTACCTTGTGTTGTTCTAAAAATTGGAGCAAAGCTGGGAAGCTCTCCTCAAAGGGACCTTTCGGGCCGGTCGGATACCAGATGAAGTGGCCGATGCCGAGGGAGGCGAAGGCCTCTCCTTGGTTCCAGGCCGTGAGTCCTGAAACCTGCCCCGCAGCTTCGTTTTGCCAGACGCGCCTGCCAATGGCGTCCAAATCGGCGGGAGCCAGTGCAGGAAGGGCGCCCAAGGGTAACAACAAGGAAAGCAGGTGAAGCATGGGTGTAAGCGGTAGGAACTTCGAGCGATGGTGAAAGGTTTAGCAGATGAAGCTCAGATTTTAAGAGAAAAGGAGCGAAGGATACTGCTCGAGGATGGCGCGGGTTTTGCTAGCGTACGAGGCGCCTTTGAATTTTATGAATACTCCTGACCCCACTTACAATGCTGTAACGGTAGGCGCGTTTTTTGCACGACATGCGGAGGCGTTGCACATGGAGCAGCTTGACCGATCCATTGTGGGATTGGAACGGGAGATTCGCGAGCCCACTTTGAACCGGCCCGGGCTTGCGCTGGCCGAGTTTTACTCTTATTTCGCTGAAAAGCGAATCCAAGTGTTTGGTGCGGCGGAGTTTTCTTATCTCAATAGCCTTGCCGCAGGAGAGGCACAGAGGCGATGCCGAGCTCTTTGTGAGCGTCCCATTCCTTGTATTGTGGTGGCGCGGGGCTATGAGCCGCCTCCGTATTTACTGGGAGAGGCGGCGGCGGCAGGCATCGCGATTTTCATCAGTAAAATGGTGACCATGAACTTTCTGAACGCCGCAACACTGGCACTGGCGCACGACTTTGCTCCGACCAAAAGCGAGTATGGATCCATGGTGGATATTCAAGGGATCGGAACTTTGATCCGAGGTTCTAGCGGGATTGGAAAAAGTGAATGTGTGCTCGGACTATTGGAGCGCGGACACAGTTTGGTGAGTGACGATATTACCCGTTATCGAGCAATCGAGGGGCGAGAACTGATCGGGACTTCGCCGGATTTAACGCGCCACCATATGGAAGTACGTGGGTTGGGGGTGATCAACGTGATGTCAATTTTTGGCGTTGGCAGTGTTCGGTTGGAGAAACGACTGGATCTTGTGGTCACTCTGAGGGATTGGGAGGAACTTGAGGAAGTGGACCGTACTGGATTAGACCAGGATTATCACACGATGCTGGAGATCCAAGTTCCGCACGTGACGATCCCTGTTCGCATGGGGAGGGATTTGGCGCGTTTGGTGGAGGTGGCGGCGCTTGATCAGAAGCTCAAAAGCATGGGGCATCACAGCGCTCTGGAATTTAATGATCGCCTGATGCAGTTAATGCAGCAAAAACAGGAGTCGTAATTTTTTGGCACATCGTTTATAAGAACCGGTTTTACCCCGAAAAGTGACTAAAGACCTGACCATTCAAAATCGCCTTGGACTTCATGCACGGCCCTCAGCCATGTTCGTGAAAGCTTGTAATCGTTTTAAATGTGAGATTTGGGTCGAGAAGGATGGTGAGCGTGTGAATGGGAAGAGCATCATGGGTTTGATGATGCTTGCTGCCGGACTTGGCTCGAAGCTTAAGATTTCCTGTGAAGGAGTGGATGAGAGCGCAGCGATGGAGGAAATTGAACGTCTTCTCGAGCGTAAATTTGAAGAGGACTGAAGCCTTGGCGGGCTTTTGTTGCCACTCATGAGCAAATCCAAAATGAGAGCGGAGCGCCGGTTTCAAGGAGTTGCTGTCTCTCCGGGTATTGCGCGTGGCAAGGCGTGGGTGCACCGCACAGACGAGGAAGTGGTGCCGCGCTATGAGCTGAAGTCGGAGCAAATTGCGGCGGAATTGGGACGATTGGAGGCTGCATTGACGCGCACCCGGGGGCAGATTCAGGAACTTCAGCAACGCATTTCGCTGTCCGTTGGAGACGAGAATGCCAGCATTTTTGATGCGCATCTTTTGGTGGTTGACGACAGGAGCCTTATTGACGAGGTCGTGAGAACCATCAAAAAGGAAAACCTGAATGCCGAGAGTGTTTTCACCAACGTTTCAGGGCGTTATATTAAAACGCTGAGTGAAATTGATGACCCTTATCTGCGTGAAAGGGCAGTGGATATTCACGATGTGTGTCGAAGGGTGGTGCGCAATTTAACGGGCGGAGCGAGTAGAGATCTGACATCCGGCGGAGGGGAGGAGCGGAGAATTTTGATTTCGCACAACCTGACGCCAAGCGATACGGCGCAGCTGAATCCGGCAACGGTTCTTGGATTCGCCACGGACGTGGGGAGTAAGACTTCGCACACGGCCATCATGGCGCGTTCTCTGAACATTCCTGCGGTTGTGGCCTTGCATGATATTAGCCAGCAGGTGGAGATGGACGAGAGTCTTCTTCTGGACGGATATACGGGCCTCATCGTGGTGAATCCAAGCGCTGCAACTCTGGAGGCATATGCGGAAATAGAACGCCAGAAGGGGATGGTGGAGCGGGAGCTCGGGAGTCTGAGGGAAACGGAGTGTAAAACAATGGATGGAAAGCATCTCGTGCTTTCTGCGAACATTGAAATGCCCCGCGATGTGGCTGTGGTAAAGCAATCAGGCGCCGAGGGCGTCGGTCTGTTCAGGACGGAATTTTTGTATCTCAACTCGGACCAGCTTCCGTCCGAAGAAACGCAATACGAGGCCTATAAAAGTGTTGTTTCGCAATTGGCGCCGGATCCGGTGATTATCCGGACATTGGATTTGGGGGGGGATAAAATCATGACCTCTTTGAACCTGCCAGAGGAGATGAACCCGTTTCTGGGATGGCGGGCGATCCGGTTTTGTCTCGAACGCCCCGACGTTTTCAAGACGCAGATCAGGGCCATTTTGAGGGCGAGTGCGCATGGGAACTTACGGATGATGTATCCTATGATTTCGGGCGTGGAAGAAGTGCGGAAGGCCAACGTCATTCTTGAGGAATGCAGGAATGAATTGCGGGAAGAAGGGGTCGCGTATGACGAGAGAATGCAGATTGGCGCGATGATTGAAATTCCGAGCGCGGCGGTTTCCGCAGATCTGATTGCACAGGAGGTCGACTTCTTTTCGATCGGAACAAACGATCTTGTGCAGTA
This sequence comes from Chthoniobacteraceae bacterium, assembly GCA_947476255.1. Classification (GTDB taxonomy): domain Bacteria; phylum Verrucomicrobiota; class Verrucomicrobiia; order Chthoniobacterales; family Chthoniobacteraceae; genus Chth-196. The sequence continues at coordinate 105,185 of CANJPY010000002.1, forward strand.
CACGATTGCCGTGGATCGCTTAAACGAGCGGATTGCACATTTGTACGAGCCCACGCATCCGGCTATTCTGCGTTTGATTCGGATGGTCGTGAGCGCCGCCCACGACCACGGCATTTGGGTTGGGGTTTGTGGAGAAATGGCGGGGGAAGTCACGCTCACGCCTTTACTGTTGGGGCTTGGTGTTGATGAGCTTAGTACGGGTGCAGCCCTGGTGCCGAGGGTAAAGGCCGCAGTGCAGCAGTTGTCCATGGAGGAGTGTGTAAGGTTGGCGGAAGCCGCCGCTGCGTTGGATTCCGCCGCTGCGATTTACGCGGCCTGCGACGCCGTTGCGCGAGCACATTATCCGGAGTTGCTGTAAGGCGCCGGAGTGGCGTCCTTCTCGGGGGCGTCGGAAAAATCTGTTAAGGAGTATTTTATGTTATATGGCAATTAAAGCCACCATCTACAAAGCAAGCGTGGAGCTTTCGGACTTGGACCGCCAAGTTTATCGCAATGACAGTACTGTCATCGCCCAACATCCCTCAGAAAACGGTGAACGACTCATGGTGCGACTCCTTGTTTTCGCGCTCAACCTGCCTGGGGAAGATGACAATGGACCCTTGGAGTTTGCCAAAGACATGTGGGATCCGGACGAGCCTGCGCTCTGGCAGAAAGATCTGACTGGCAAGATGATTCATTGGATTGAGGTGGGGCAACCCGATGAAAAGCGGATCATGCGGGTGAGCGCCCGTTCGAAAAAAGTGAGCATTTACAGTTTCGGACCGCAGACTTGGTGGGCAGGAATCGAGACGAAAATCTCTCGGGCACAAAATGTAACGGTCTGGCAGATCGCACCGGCGCAAAGTCAGGCGCTGGCGGATTTCGCCCAGAGAACCATGCAAATCCAGGTGACCGTGCAGGACGGGGCCGTGTATGTCAGCGATGAGACGCGTTCCATGGAAGTCACGCCTGTCCGTTTATTTGGAAAATAAAAGGGGCTCGTGCGCCTCCCAGAGCCAGTCGGTATCCTCGTCGGCCATGTCCTTGATTTCAGAAATCCAGCGCGACAGGGTGCGTTCGGGCTTTCCTGGAAAACGCTGGGCGATCAGTCGCAGGAATTCCTTTCGGTTCAACACCGTGAGGAGCAGAGCTAGAAAGAACCGGTGCTGCGGGTCCATAAAAATAGAACGCAACGCGACGATGGAGTCTCTTCTAATGATTTCTTCAACGCTGGGCAGTACGAACTGAGCAAGGCGTCCGTGCTTACGCTCGAAGACACGCCAAACAGGCTCCCACGAACCGGAATCGTGGAGCGGGCCGACGCTGTTTTGTAGAATGAAAAAGCCCCTTTCAAAATCGAGCTTTTGAATCATCTCCGCGACCATGTCCGAGTAGTCGGGATCATTCGCGCGTTCGAGAACATCCAGAAGTTGTTTGCGTCTGGCTGTGAGCGCGTCGTAGTGAAGGGGATTGACGGCGAGATGCGGAGGCAAATAGGTAAACTGAGGCTCGGTTCCGGGATCGTTGTGGGTGCGGATGACCACGGTGATTGAGGGAGTGTCCAGGTGGAAAAGAGAGTGGATAAAATTTTGTCCTGAAGTGATTTCCACGGTTTTACCCGTTTCAAGAAGGTGGGTTTCCTTGAGTTCGAGATTTCCAACCCAAAGGTGCGCGGTAATTGGCTCGGGCTCCTTGAACTCATAACGCGAGTGGAGGCTCGAGCCCTGGAGTACGTGAAATGCACCGGAGAAAGTGTGTTGATGGACATCCGTTGTTCCATCCAACCAGAAAAGGAGCTGGATATAGAAACGGGGGGAATCGAAGACGACGATTTCGGGCTGGCCAAAAGTGGATTGCGTTTGAAAAGGCTGCTCATCATCCAAACAGAAGTGCCGTAGAAAATCCCCTAGATCCAAATTTTGAAAAGGAGGTTTTTCCTCAAGAGATAAACGAGCAATTTCAGGGAACGCACTGGGCGAAAAGTTTTGATTTTGCCAGCGCTGCGAAACGGTTTTGCCGAGTTGTTTAAAGAAAGAATTCATGGCGCACAGAAAAGTAGAATGGAGTTGCTCTTGGATTTGAAGCTCCTTTGATTCGGCAGCGGGTTTGAGTGGGGTGAGCAGGGCCGCCAACAGAGCCTGATTCAAATTGATGAGCCCTTGAGGGCTCAAGCATTTCTGTCAGGAGTCCGCGGAGGTCTCCGATGAGTGTCGTTCCAGCTTATGGAACGAAAGGTTTCAACGGGCGGCCGAAAAAGAGTGAGAGTCTGTCAAAGCGATAGGGGTCAAAAAAGGATTCATGGATTAAACCCGAGAAACGTTGCAAAATACAAAAGGCCGCCAAGGTTTCTGCTGGAAAAGGCTCATGTTAATGAACCGTGACTAGTGCAGACTTCAAACTCCTTGCTCTTAAAAATGCGGTGGAACTTTCGACCTCCCCTTTTATGCAAATTCGTCCGTCCTTGACCGCGATACTCCTGTGCGTCACTTCCTACTGTTGTGCGCAGGATGCCGAAATCGCAGCGATTCACAAAGTGGGGCCTGAAGCCCTCAACAATAGGGAGGCAGGCGAGGCGGCTGGCATTCTCGCACGGGGTGGAGCGGACCAGTTGCCGCGTTTGCTTCTGGCGATGAATCCCGCCAATGAACTGGCGGCGAATTATCTGCGTTCTGCCGTAGATACTATCGTAGATCGGACGCTTGCAGCGAAGGGGAGGATGCCCGTTTCAGAGATGCGCGCGTTTCTGCTTGATACCGCCAACCATCCGAGAGCGCGTCGTCTTGCTTATGAGATACTCGTGCGTGTGACGCCCGAAGCGGCTGCCGAATTGTTGCCGGGATTTGCCAATGATCCCAGTGTAGAGTTGCGGTTTGATGCGGTTGAGTTGCTGATAGCGGCCGCGAATACGTTGAAGGAAGCAAGGGAGACCGAGGGTGCGGCGAAGGCTTATCAGAAGGCGTTGGATGCCGCTCGAGACCAGAAACAGATTTATACCATCACCGGCGAGCTGAGATCTCTGGGAGTGATTGTGGATTTGCCCAGGCACTTTGGATTTCTAACGCATTGGAAGGCGATAGGGCCGTTCGACAATTTGAATCTGGCGGGGTTTGAGACGGTGTATCCACCGGAGAAGGAGCTGGAGTTGACGCGTGAATATGACGGCAAATCGGGCAGGGTCAAATGGATGGATATCTCGACTAATGAGGAATATGGGATGGTGGATTTGAATCCCGCGCTGGGGGAACTCAAGGAAGTCACCGGCTACGCAACCGCTGAGTTCCATAGTCCGGTTGCAGGTCCTGCGGAACTGCGCCTTGGTTGTAAAAATGGTTGGAAGGTCTGGTTTAACAGTCAGTTTATTTTTGGGCGGGATGAATACCACCGCGGCGCTCGAATCGACCAATATCGGTTACCGGTGAACTTGAAGAAGGGTTCCAACAGAATCCTTCTGAAGGTGTGCCAAAATGGGGAAGTGAAGGAATGGACGAAGGAGTGGGAGTTTCAGTTGCGGGTTTGTGATGCCACAGGGACCGCAATTCTTGCGACGGACAGGCCGCCAAGTGTTTCTGCCGAACCCAAGTTGAAAACCAAAACGAAGGCTCCGGCTTCCGGCAAATAGCAACTGATCCACGACGACCTATGAATACATTTTCTAAATACAGTCTCTTGTTGAGCATGCTTGTTTGCGCGGCGTCAAACGTGACGCAGGCTGCGGACTGGCTGCAGTTTCGGGGTCCCGGCGGTACTGGTGTGGCTCCGGACAGCGGTCTGCCTGCCAGGCTGTCAGAATCTGAAATTGCATGGAAGGCACCGCTGCCCGGGCGGGGGATTTCGAGTCCGCTAGTGATTGGCGACCGGTTGTATGTGACTGCTTCAAGTGGACCGGAGCAGGACCGTTTGCATGTTATGTGTTTGCGTGCGTCGGATGGGGGAAAGGTTTGGGAAAGGCAATTTTGGGCTACGGGCCGTACGATGACGCACGTTAAAATCAGTGTGGCGACGTCGACGCCCTGCAGCGATGGGCAGCGAATTTACGCCGCCTTTTCTTCCAACGACGTTGTATGTTTGGATTTAGATGGTGGCCTGATATGGATGAGGGGGCTGACCCGGGACTATCCGAATGCGAGCAACAGCCTTGGGATGGCTTCGTCACCTGTGGTGGTTGGTGAGACGCTTGTGTTTCCGGTGGAAAGTGAGAGCGAATCCTTTGCGATTGGAATCAACACCCACGATGGCTCGAACCGGTGGAAAATCGGGCGTCCCAAACAGTCGAACTGGACTTCTCCAGTGGCGGTGGAAGGCGGGGTTGTGTTGCTTTCGGGAGGAGCGGTCAGCGTTGTGGAGCCATTGACGGGCAAGGAGAAATGGACCTATGGAGGCGGTTCGAGCATGTCGTCGGTCGTGTATGCGGAAGGGGCTTTATACGTGCCTGCGAAAGGAACGACTGCGCTGCGTTTACCTGCGGGCGAGGGGGAGCCTGTAGTGCTCTGGCAGAACAATCAGGCGTTGTGCGCGACGGTGAGTCCGGTGGTGCACAAAGGGCGCTTATACACGCTCAATAATGCGGGCATTCTAAAGTGTACGTCGGCAAAAGACGGCGAGAAAGTGTGGCAACTGCGCACCACTGGGCCTTACAGCTCAACGCCTGTGGCTTCAGGCAACTATCTGTATCTTGTGAACGAGAAAGGGCTTGTTCAGACGGTTGACACCACGGCGACGGAGGGAGCGGTGGTGTCCTCGCTTGATTTACAGGACACCTTTATTGGAACGCCTTCGATTGGGCCGAAGGCATTGTATTTGAGGAGTGACAAATACCTGTATCGGCTTGGAGGCGCCGCGGCGAAATAGAAGGCCGCGGCGACCTTGGGACTACGCGGTGTTATTTGGCGGCCGCCAGCGCCTTGTCAATCGCGGCTTTGAGTTCCTCGGATTCAGGCTCCACCTTGGAGTCGAATCTCTGGAGAAGTGTGCCGTCTTTGGCTAGGAGGAACTTGTTAAAGTTCCATTTTACGGGTCCCGGTGCGCCGCCGGCGGGACCGGTGAGAGCCGCAAAAAGAGGGTGAGCTGAGTCGCCCTTGACCGTGACTTTGCTGTACAGGGGAAAAGTTACTGAATATTTTGAGGTGCAGAACTGCAAGATTTCGGCCTCGGTGCCGGGTTCCTGAGCGCCGAAATCGTTGGAAGGGAAGCCGACAACGACAAGCCCTTTGTCCTTATAAGATTTGTAGAGAGACTCGAGGCCGGCGTACTGGCGTGTGTACCCGCATTTGCTGGCGACATTGACGACGAGGACGGCTTTGCCTGCAAGAGCCGCGAGAGTGGTGTCTTTTCCGGCGATGTCTTTGACGGGAATTTGAAGGAGGTCGGCGGCGGAGGCCGACTGGAGGGCACTAAAAAGGAGGGGGAGGGTAAGGAGGAAGGTGCTGCGTTTCATGGAAAAACGAGTTTGATCTAAAGGAGGGAGGGACGCACCACCAAAATATTGGGGCCTCACATGAATGTGGCTGGTTAAATTAATGCCATCTAGCGAAAAACGGCTGCAACCTTTCGGAATTCCGTTATTATGCGGCATGAAGATTAGCTATATCAGCACTGGGCTGGCGGCAGTCACTGCGGTGCTCTGTTGCAGGTACTACTTTGTCGTTTCGGAAAATGCGAGGATCCGTGTGGAGGGCGTAGAATTCCAGCAGTTGACTGAAACTTTACAGCCTCAGTTGCTTGAAAAGCGCCAGCGGTTGCAGGCGCAGCAGGAAAGGCTGAACAAGGGGTCAGCCATCAGCCAAACGATAGGACCGGCCGTATTGGCGGATATCCGTGCCGCTTCCGAAAAAAATAATAATCTGAAACTGAAGGAGCTTTTAGTAAAATATGGGGTGAGGGAGGTTGGTGGGGGAGGCGGAACGGGGAGTCAAGGTGAGGGAGGAGCGCCTGCAGTGCAGGGATCTGCAAAAAAGGGAGGGAATTAAAATGACTGAATCAACCAATAAAGAAGACAAAGGCCATTCAATCGCGATTGCCGTTTTGGCGGTAGCGGGCATTTTTCTGGTGGGTGGCCAGATCCGGGTAGCCTCGATCGAGAAGCCGGTCCTGGAATCGCAGTTAAATGCTGCTGCACAGAGGTTAACAGCCACAAAGACCGCCGAGGTGCAGGCGGACGACGCAATCCAGAAGCGTGAGGAGCAGATTAAGACTTTGACGGAGACGGAATCCAAATATGCGGCGTTGCTGACCGAGTTGATTGACCTTTCGAAAACAGACGCTGATGCGCGTGCGATCACGCAAAAGTGGAAGATCCAGCAGCAGGGGCAGCCGAGTGGAGGCCCTAGCACGGAGCCGAGCGTTTCAGAGGTGAAACCACCCAAGGCGCAGACCACGGTGCCACAAAAAGCAAAGGCACCTTAGTTGTCGGCTGGGGTGTGTGTGCGCCATTGGGACAGGGCAGGGACTTATTCTGGCGGGTGCTTTCCTGCGTGTAATGGGCGTTTCTTTTGACTATGCGACTTGATCTCTGGCTGTGGGCGGTAAGAGCTTACAAGACGCGCGCCCTTGCTGTGGGCGCCATCAAGCAGGGGAAAGTTGAGATTGGCGGGATGGCGACAAAGCCCTCGCGCCAGGTGAAGGCTGGGGAAGTGGTTACGGTCAGGATCGAGACAGATGTGACGTTTTGGACACGGTCGCTGCTTGTCCTTGACCTGCCGCGTTCGAGGGTGGGGGCGCCTTTGGTGCCGCTTTATGCGGAGGATCGGACAGCGCCCGAGGAACTGGAAAAGGCGCGTTTGCGCCCGGAAGCTGTTTCAGGGTTTCGCGCGCGCGGAACGGGGCGTCCGACCAAGCGGGATCGGCGGGTTTTGGACGGATTGACGGAGGGTGGTTTTGAAGTCGTGGAGACAGAAGACGAAGATTGAGGCAAGATAGGGCCAAGAAAGCGAAAGGAAGCCACGCAGGAACTCGAATAAAAGGGCGTCAGGAGCGGGACACTATTCCCAAACAACGTGTGATGAGTGCCGTCCAACCTGTTTGATGGCTTGCACCTAAACCAGTGCCGTTTTCACCGTGAAAGTATTCGTGAAACAGCAGGTAATCCCGCCAGTGTGGGTCCTCTGCATGGGGGTGGGAGTCTCCCAAACAGGGGCGCCGCCCTTGTTCATTCAGCGCGAAAATTGAGGATAACCGGCGTGCCAGTTCGTGCGAGACTTCCCTGAGGGTTGCAAAGTGTCCGGAGTTTGTCGGCAACTCGATCTTGAATCGGTCGCCGTAAAAATGGTGATAACGTTCGAGCGCCTCAATCAGAAGATAGTTGATGGGGAACCAGATAGGGCCGCGCCAGTTTGAATTACCCCCGAAGAGACCACTGCGGGACTCACCTGGTTCGTAGTTGATGGAGTGATAGTGGCCGTTGATAGTGATTCCATAAGTGTCGCGCTCATGGGCTTGTGAAAGAGATCTGATGCCGAAGTCAGAGAGGAATTCCCGCTCGTCCAAGACGTGCTTGAGCACGCGCTCCAGTCTTTCTTTGGACGGGACGGAGAGGAGTCGGAGCAGGCGCTCTTCATCTCCAAGATGTTCGGTTGTGGCGCCCACATGTTTGGCGAGGTCTGGGCGTGTTTTTAAGAACCATTGGAGGCGCGCTTTAAAGCCGGGGAGTCTGTCGATCACGCGCTGGTCGAGAACCTCGACGGCCAGCAACGGGATGACCCCTACGAGGGAGCGCGTGCGCAGGGGCATGGAGTTGTGGTGCTCGATTAGAAGGCGGTCATAATAAAAACCGTCTTGTTCGTCCCAGAGGCCGTCTTCCCCGAGCGAGTTCATGGCATCAACGATTTGGATAAAATGCTCGAAAAACTTGGAGGCAATATTCTCGTAGGCGGGTTTCTCCTGGGCCAGTTCGAGTGCCATGGAGAGCATTGAACCGCAGTAAAAAGCCATCCAGGCCGTGCCATCGGCTTGCGCCAGAGAATGGCCGCAGGGAAGGGGTTTGGAGCGGTCAAAGAGACCGATATTATCGAGGCCGAGGAAACCGCCTGCGAAGATGTGTTTGCCGTGAACATCCTTGCGGTTGACCCACCATGTGAAATTAACGAGCAGCTTCTGAAAGCATCGTTCGAGAAAGTTTAAGTCCCTGCGAAGTTTGGTGCCGGAGATTTTATAAACTCGCCAGCAGGCCCAGGCGTGCACGGGTGGATTTACGTCGTTAAAGTTCCACTCATAGGCGGGGATCTGGCCGCTTGGATGCATAAACCACTCGCGCAAGAGGAGTTCAAGCTGGCCTTTGGCAAAGTCCGGATCAATGCCAGCCATGGGGACCATGTGGAACGCGAGATCCCACGCCGCGAACCATGGATATTCCCATTTGTCAGGCATGGAGAGAATGTCGTTTGCGTGGAAGTGATTCCAGTCTCCGTTGCGCACGGAACCGCGGCCCGCGGGTGGCGGAGGTTGGGCGGGATCGCCGGTAATCCAGGAGGGAACTACGAAGTGGTAGAATTGTTTGGACCAAAGTAGGCCAGCATACGCCTGTCGTACAACGAGTTGTTGGTCCGGTTTCAGGGAGTCTGGAATGCGCGTGGAGTAGAATAGATCCGCCTCCTTTTTGCGAGCCTCCAGAAGCGCGTCGAAATTGACGAACGCCCTGGCAGGCCCCTGGTCTTCATTGCTCTTGCTCAAGCGCAGCCGAAGCACTGTCTTTGCTCCACCCTCGAGGAGAAGACGGTAGTTGGCGGCGGCCTTGGTACCGTGGTCGGAGCGTACCGCACTGGCATCGCCTTGGATGATGGCTTTGTGGAAACCGTCCTTGGCAAGGCCCTTGGCATTGGGAACGCCATAAAGAGCCTCGGTATTGGTCTCGTTTTCGGTGAAAAGCAGAGGGGCTTCCTGTTCCGTTCGCCAGATAAAAGAGCCTGGTGTTTCATGTTCAGCCAGAACGGTTTGTGGATCTATTTTGGAGAGGACGGGCTGAATGGTCGTGGAGCCATGAACATCTCCCCAGCTCCAAGTGTTTCGAAACCATAACCTGGGTAAAACGGTGAGGTGTGCGGGATCCTTGTGCCGGTTTTCGATGGTGATTTTGATGAGCAAGTCTTCGGGGGAGGCTTTTGCGTATTCTACAAAAACGTCGAAGTAGCGGTTCTCGCCAAAGGCCTCGGTATCGTGGAGTTCAAATTCGGGCTCGTCCTTGCCGCGTGTTGCGTTGTGGTGGAGCAATTCCTGATAGGGAAAGGCGCGCTGGGGGTACTTATAAAGCCCACGCATGTACGAGTGCGTGGGAGTGGAATCGAGGTAGTACCATTGTTCCTTGGCATCTTCGCCATGGTTACCTTCGGGATTTGTAACCCCAAACAGACGTTCCTTGAGAATGGCGTCCTGCCCATTCCAAAGGGCGAGGGCAAAACAAAGCCGGCAGCGTCGGTCGCTAATTCCCAGCAGCCCGTCTTCCCCCCAGCGGTAGGCGCGACTGCGGGCATGTTCGTGAGGAAAATGATTCCAGGCGTCGCCGGAGGCTGAGTAATCCTCGCGCACCGTGCCCCATTGGCGTTCGGAGAGGTAGGGGCCCCACCTGCGCCAATCTTCTTCGCGGGTGGCATCTTTGTGCAGGCGTTGTTGTTCAGGGTTTTGTGGGTGCATGCCGAAAAATGTGGGGATCGTACAGCCTCAAGGCGAGGCAGTCATTGTGTGGACAGTGGGAACGGACGGGAGGCTGGAAAAAATCAGAAGAGGTCCCGTCGGCGGGACGAGAAATGCGGCAGGGCCAAGGAAGACATTATCAAAGATGAGAAAAGATGCACTGGGAGAACAAGCCCTCATCTTGGCGCAGGGAATGGCTTCGGCGCGATCCTCCTAAACCTAAATGCGGCAATGAAAGCGCGGCACGCTTTATGTAACTCTATGCGGAAGAGGCTGATGCATGTCACTAGAACCTCTTTTGGGCCTCACCCACTGGGTGAGCCTACGTGCGCTGTCTCCAAAGCCGGGGAAGACAGGACTGTCTTCCCCATGTGCTCACTTTCCCATGGA
>CANJPY010000003.1 GCA_947476255.1 Chthoniobacteraceae bacterium
ACTCTGGTTATTCTCTACTCGGGAGGGAACAATTCGAGCGCTTTCGATTTGGGGAACAATTCAAGCGGCTATGGCTACTACAGGCACGACACTCAAACGCCTGTGAGTACCTCCAACTTGAGCATCGGAGGCTCGAATGGAGGCAGCGGCGTGCTGGATTTGATGACCGGCAGTCTCACCAGTTCGGTTTACCTGATGTTGGCAAGAGGCGGCGTTTACCAAAACGCGCAGCTCAATGTATTTGGCGGCTCACTCAGTATTCCGAATAATGGCAACGGCACGTTTATGTTTTATAGTCCGACGAGCAATGGCACGGAGGTCATCAACATCTTGTCGGGCGGCGTTGTATCTGGAGGAGCCAACTCTATCCTTGAGCTTAATAGAAGCAGCACAGTCACGTCTGGCACTGTTGCAACCGGAATGGTCAATCTCCAGCAGGGAGGCATTCTTTCGGTACAAAGCGTTAAAGCGACACAGAGCGCCGGGGCCACTTTTCTAAACATGGACGGCGGCACGCTCAAACCAACCGCCAGCGGGACGGCTTTCGTGAACAACCTCACCGGGTTCTATCTGTATTCCAACGGGGGCACTATCGAGACGAGCGGCTTTAATGTCACCATCCCCGAGTCCATCCTTTCTCCCTCCGGCTACGGATTGGCCTCCGGCACCATCACAATGCCGCCGGTCGGCGGGTACATCGGTCGTCCCATCGTGTTGCTCACCACCAGTGGAACAGGAATGGGGGCTTCTGCGATTGCTGACTTCAATGTCAACACGGGCACGGTGGGCGGAATCATCGTCACCAGTCCGGGTTTCGGCTATGGTCCGAATGATACAATCACAGCCAGCTTTCTCGGCGGAGGCAGTTCTGCTGGCTCGCTGACGTTGTCGGGAGGTTCGCTCGTTTCAAACACGCGGCCCAACATGGGAGGACTGACAAAAACAGGCGCGGGCACACTCACGCTCAGCAGCACCAATACCTACGCGGGCACGACTACGGTGAGCGCTGGTATGCTGCAGATCACGACGCGCGCGGGCCTCAACAATGGAACTTTTTCGGCCTCAAAGGTTGCGGTCCAAAGCGGTGCAGTTCTAGGCCTCAACTTTGGCGGTCCCAATGACTTCATCGCGTCGGATCTGGCTCTCCTGCTTGCCGGCTCAAGCAGCGTGTTTGCGAATAACTCCACCCTTGCTTTGGACACTAGCAACGCGATTGGAGAAGCTATTTACAGTGGCAATATTGCGGGTTCAAACAATGGCGACAATGTGCTGTCGCTGCGAAAGGCGGGCTCTGGCTCACTCACGCTCAGTGGCAATAATTCCTACTCGGGGGGAACCACCCTTTGGGCTGGGACTTTAAATTTGAACCATGCAAGTGCACTGGGAACAGGTTCGTTGACCATCGCCGGAGGCGCGCTCGACAATACCAGCGGTGCGCCCCAAACGCTTCTAAACAACAATCCCCAGTTTTGGAACAGCAGCTTCGTCTTTAACGGTTCCAACGACCTCAACTTGGGAACGGGTCCGGTGACATTGGGACTCTCTTCCACCGTGACTGTGAATGCCTCTACTTTGAGCTTAGGCGGCAATATCGGTGGTGCATATGGTTTATCAAAAGCTGGACCGGGCACACTGGTTCTCAATGGTGCCAATACCTACACCGGAATCACCTATGTTTTAGGTGGTTCCCTCATTCTGGGCGGTACGATGACTTCAGCTTCCAATGGCCTTAAGATAGGAAGCAGTATCGTCCAAATTTTATCTGGGGCCAGCCTTACTGAGGCGACCATTGCAGTGGGTTACGCTGCAGGATCGCAGGCAGCCATGTATGTCAACGGAGGGCTTGTCGTGTCGACGGCTGCAGCGAGCAGCAACCCCTTGGGTGTTGGCGAAAGTGGGTTTGGGTACCTCGAAGTTAATGGAGGAAGTGTCTCGTCTCCGAGGATTTATTTCAGTGGGTCTCCCACTCTGGCTCCTGGCACGGGAGTGGGGTTGCTCAACGGCGGTACCCTCGCTGTCGCGGACGTGATACTGGCTCGTTCTGGCACGGCTTCCGCGGCGAGTGGAATGCTCACCGTGACCGGTGGCTCACTCGTACAAACTGGGGCCTATTTTTCAATCGGCTGGGGGGGAAGCCTAGCCGTGACGGGGACTTCCATCGTTAATCTTCAGGGTGGCAATATTGACACCTCCGGCCAGATTTTTTTAGGGACCTCTAGCCTGTCCTCGCAAAATCCATACGCAGGCGAGGCTTATTTGAATCTCAACGGCGGGATTCTTCGTTCTGGCACCATCAATTTCGGCACGATTGGCGCCCAGTATGTCAACTTTAACGGCGGCACGCTCAGGGCCAACATTTCCAGCGCCAACCTGATTCCAGCCAACAGCGCCAGCGGGAGCGTGAACCTGTATAAAAACGGAGCGACCATCGATTCCAACGGCTTCAACATCACGATCCCCGCCAACCTCGCAGCCCCGACTGGAAGCGGCTTTTCCGAGGGCACAATTACCAACGCCGGCACTGGCTACACCGGAGCGCCCTTTATCAGTGTCTCGGGAAGCGGCGGTTTCGGAGCCTCGGCTTATGCCACTGTGAACAACGGCACCATCGCCTCCATTGTGGTCAGCAGTCCGGGTTCCAACTACACCGGTCCACTGACGCTGAAGGCCATGGGCGGCGGCGGTTCGGGTTTTGTTTACACTCCGATGCTGGCCACGAACATCGGGGGCGGGCTCACCAAGACGGGTGCTGGCACGCTCACGCTCAGCGGCACAAATGGCTATTCGGGAACCACCACCGTGAGCGCGGGGATGCTCCAGTTTGCGAGGCGTGTGTCCCTTTACAACGCCGGCACCTCACAATGGACCGCATCGAACATCGTCGTGAAGAGTGGCGCGACGTTTGCCGTCAATCTCGGGGGGACCGGAGAGTTCGCCTTGACCGATATTCCCCTTCTTTTGGTGGGTTCAAATAACGGCGGTTTTCTAAGTGGATCCATCCTTGGGATCGATATGACCAACGCCTCGGGTGGCACCCTCTACGCCGGAGTTATCGCAAACTCCAATGGCGGAGCGAATTCAGTTGGGCTTCAAAAATGGGGGCCAGCCTCCCTGACACTGAGTGGTGCAAATACCTATACTGGCGGCACCACTCTCACCTCGGGATCTCTGATGCTTTCCGGCGGCTCCAACCGGCTTTCCGCTGCGGGAGCCATCAACATTCAGGGCGGTGTTTTAGATTTGGGCGGCAACAGCCAAAGCACCTCGGGCACGTTCACTCTGGCCGCAGGGACGCTTCAAAATGGGACTCTCATTGGCACAGGCACGGCCTTTGAGCTTCAAAGCGGTTCTCTCCTCGCCCCGCTTAGCGGTCCTGCGGGTCTCAATAAAACCGGGTTGGGAACGGTTGTTCTGGGTGCACCAAACACCTATACAGGGGATACGCTGATCAGCGGAGGAACCTTGCAAATAGGGCTTGGCGGCGTTTCTGGATCGCTCTCTCCCCAAGGCTCCATCGCTAACAACGGCGTGCTTGTTTTCAAGCGATCCGACTCACTCATCCAGGGCGATTACTTCGGAACGATCTCCGGGACGGGAAGTCTGACGCAACTGGGCAGCGGCTCGTTGGTGATCACCGCTTCCAACACCTATACCGGAGCCACTACGATTAGTGCGGGTACGCTCATGCTGGGCACCGGCGGCACAAACGGTCTGCTTTCCGCTTCCAGTTCTATCGTGAACAACGGGCTTCTCATTCTCAACCACTCGGATGTGCTTTCTCAGGGAAACAACTTTGCCTCCAACATTTCCGGGAATGGAAGCATTCTGCAGCACGGAGGTTCGCTGGTAGTTTCGGGGACCATTCTTTCGACGACCGGTGCGTTGATGATTGGCAACGCTGCGGTGACGCTTGTTTCTGGCGGTAATATTCGCGAGGGAACCGTGCAGATTGGATCGGGTCAGGACTCTGTGGGGGCGCTGCGGATCAACGGTGGGAGCATGGTGATCAATGCTGCCTCGAGCACAAACTTTTACGCCCCGTTAAGTATTGGAGACGGCGGGTTTGGATATCTTGAACTCAATGGAGGCTCTCTTACCTCGAGCACTGCGCGATTTGCTGTCGCCGGCAGTACTGGGCCCAAAGTTGGGACCGGCATCGTATACGTTACCAACGGGTTAGCGAGTTTTCCAGAATTTCACGCAGGACGCACCTCGACTGTTGGCGGAACAGTTAATAGTGTTTTGACGGTCACAGGAGGTACTCTGCAGTTCGGAGCCAGTGGTTACTTTCAAATCGGCTACCAAGGAACAGGCATTGAAATCCTCAATCTTCAAGGAGGAGTTGTGGACCATTCCTACGGTAAAATAGGAGTTGGATATGGCGGATATTTTGCTGGAGAGGTATTCCTCAATCTTAATGGGGGGGTGTTACAAACGGGATCGATTGCCTTCAACTCTATTAGCGTCAACACCACTCCGTATTTTATGAGTTTCTCGGGAGGCACCCTGCAGGCAGGCACCTCGAGCAGCGTCTTTGTGAACGCGCCAAACTTAGGCGGCCTCTTTATCAACTCCGGCGGTGCCACGATTGATACCAACGGTTTTGACGTCACCGTTTCAGGGACTCTTTTGGCGCCAACAGGCAAGGGCGTCACCAACGCTTCTTTGACGGGCGCGGGCTCTGGATATACCGGTGCACCGCTTGTCCAAATCTCGGGCGGCGGCGGCGCCGGCGCGTCCGGTTACGCCACCGTGAGCAACGGGACCCTCTCGTCCATCGTGATCACAAGCCCCGGTACTGGATATGCTTCCGCGCCAACACTCACGCTCACCGGCGGTGGCGGACCGGACACCATACTCTCCACCACGATTGAGCCCAACATTTCCGGCGGCCTGACTAAGAATGGCTCTGGAACGCTCACCTTGACGGGGGCAAACACGTTCACGGGTGTAACCGCCATCATGAACGGCATCCTCCAAATTGGGGCGGGTGGGGCGACGGGCTCGATTGCCAGCAGCACCAATGTCCTCAACAACGGCACCCTTGTCTTCAACCTATCGTCCGCAACGTCGCAATCCATTATCACGGGAAATGGCAGTGTGCGGCAGATGGGTTCTGGGCTGACGATTCTTGGTGGCACCAACGAGTATGCTGGGACGACTTCGATCGAGGCCGGCACCCTTCAATTCAGCGCACCCTCGGCACTCTATAGAGGGGATACCACCCGATGGAAAGCGTCGAATATCAGCGTCAGTTCGGGGGCCACATTTGCAATGAACGTGGGCGGCACGGGTTTCGCAGAGGCCGATGTGAATTCGGTGCTCTCCATGGGGTCTGCGGGTGGAGTGTTTGCGAATGGCGCAGCCCTGGCCTTTGACACGACCAATGCCCCTGGGGGCGCGTTTGAATTCAGCGGCGCGATTTCGAACTTCAGTGGAAACACGCTGGGTGTAAGCAAGCTGGGACAGGGCGCGCTCACCCTGAGCGGGGAAAACACCTTCTCAGGGCTCACCACGATCAACGCGGGGACCCTAGAACTGCGTGGCGGATCCGCATTGCCCGATACGGCGACCGTGAATCTGCAGGGAGGACAACTTCTTGTCTCCGAAAGCGAAACGATAGGGGTGATTCAGGGCACAACGAGCGGTACGATCAACCTGGGAGACGGCGCGACGCTGACTCTCGGCTCCGCCGGATATGCCGGTACCCTTCCCGCAAAAATAACGGGCGCAGGCTCTCTTAACTTTGTCGGAGGGTCGTTGAATTTGAGCGCGGGAAACACGTTCTTGGGAGATGTGTCCATCAAGGCGGGAACCCTCGTGATAAGCAATAACACTACTTTGAATGGAACGGGGCAGGTCAACCGGCGAACCGTTTTTATCGATGCGGGCGCCGTTCTCCAGCTGAACCCTGCCGTTTCCCTTGTCAGTGGCGGAACTTCCATCACGTCGATTACTGGAAGTGGAAGCCTGCTCATTAATGCGGTGAGCGTGGCCCTGAAAAATCCAGCAATGTGGGGCGGCGGTGTCATTGATGTTCAAGCAGGAATTTTGCTGAATCCTTCCGTCCCTTCCACCGATTGGACGTCTAACCTTGCCGGGTTGAACATCGGTCCCAATGGAAATTTCAGAAACTGGAATGGCCAGCCTGTTTATGTCGACGCCATTACCGGGTCCGGTCTGATCGGGGGAACTTCGCAGGTCTCGTACTCCAGTGCGAACATCACCTTTGGCGTCAACAGCGGTTCGGGCGAGTTTTCCGGAACGATCAGCTATGTCACCGGAAACCTTATTAAGACGGGCACGGGCACGCAGGTCTTTTCCGGTGAAAATTCCTACGCGGGTCAGACCCAGATCTGGAACGGCACCCTCAGCGCCAGTTCGCTCAACTCGGTGAGCACGGGGTCGCTGCTGACCAGTAGTTTGGGTTCTCCAACCACGGCCCCGAAAGGCACCATTGTCCTCGGCTCGCTCGCAACCACCGGCGCCCTTCTTTACACCGGAACCGGGGAGACCTCGGACCGTATTCTCAATCTTTCAGGAACGACAGGCGGCGGGCTTCTCGACCACTCCGGCACAGGGGTGCTCAAGTTTACAGCACTCAGCGGGAGTGGTTATTTGACCGCTACAGGGGCGGGTGCGAAGACGCTCACGTTGCAAGGCTCCTCCTCGGGCATTGGAGAAATGGCCGCGGTGATCGTTAACAATTCCGCACTGAACACTACGGCGGTCTTAAAGCAGGGATCGGGCACGTGGATTCTGAGTGGCACCAATACGTACACGGGCGGGACAACGCTCAACGATGGATCACTTCTTTTAAGCTCCGGCTCGAACCGGCTGGCGACGACGGGCTCCATCCTGGTTGCAGGCGGCACGCTGGATCTTGGCGGCTTCTCCCAAAGTACGTCTGGCACGATCACCTTCGCCGGGGGTGTTTCGCAGAATGGAACCTTGATCAGCACGGGCACGGTGTTTAACGCAATGGGGGGCAGCGTGCAGGCGATTCTGGCGGGCACGCAGGGGCTGGTGAAGACCACTGCGGGCGTGCTCACTCTGCTGGGAGTGAATAAGTATACGGGAGCCACGACGCTGAGTGCGGGCTCGCTTTTTCTTGCGGGAGGCAGCAACCGGTTGGCAACGACGGGTTCGCTGAACCTTTCAGGCGGTGTCTTGGATTTGGGAGGAAATGCCCAAACCACTTCAGGGACAATTACAATTTCAGGTGCGACCGTTCAAAATGGAATCCTCACAAACGCTGGGACTGCCTTTGTGGGACAGGCGGGTATTGTTTCAGCGATATTGGACGGCACGTTGGGGCTTATCAAATCGACGTCCGCCACACTCACGCTCACGGGTGCCAACACCTATACCGGTTCAACCACAGTCACTTCCGGGGTGTTAACCGTGAGCAATGCTGGATCGCTCTCTCCGCTCACCAATCTTTCGGTATCCAACAACGCGCAGTTTAATTACCTCCCCAGCACTTCCGGGACCCTCACACTGGCCACTGGAACGCTTAACTCCGGCAGCTCTCTTGGAGTCAATTTTGGAGCAACGATCCTCTTCACTGGCGCCGTGAGCATGGGGGGAACGGTGAATCTGAGCCCTTCGGGAAGTTACACCAACGGGGTGACGTACACCCTGTTGCAGGCCGGCAGCGGTTTGAATACAGGAACTTACAATATTACAGGCGCCAATGACTATGAGTATACACTGGGACTCACTCCCACGGCGGTGACGATTACCCCCACGTACATCGGTCCAATCAAAGAGGCCTTCTGGAAGGGCGGACAGCCCGGGGCGCCGACTGCGTGGGGTGTTTCCAACTGGAGCAGCACAAGCGGCGGCGCGCTTCAATCCCGCAACCCGGGTGCCGCCACCAACGTGATTCTGGATGGCAACGGTACAAACCTCGATGCGATGACCCTCGGGTCGAATGTGAGTATTGGCTCCATCACCACCGCTGCCAGTTTTAGCTCGGGTACATTGGGTTATACTGCTGGACTCCTGCTGAGTCTTGGTTCTTCCGATGCCAGAGGTGTCGTGACTGCCAGCGCAGGGACGCTCACGATTCATTCCGATATAATCTTGGTTTCTGACAGCATTTTCACCAACAACTCCGCGGGCACGCTGACTTTTGGCGGCATCATTGGAGGGACCTCGGCTCTTGTCAAATCAGGCTCTGGAACGGTTCTTTTTTCGGGCGCAAATACGTACTCGGGCACAACGACCATCACCGAGGGTATCCTCCAGATCGGAGCCGGAGGGAGCTCCGGCGGACTTTCTCCCAATGGAGTCATCGTCAACAACGGAACGCTTGTGTTCAACCGTTCCGAGGTGTTCACGCAGGGCAGCGATTTTGGGACGGTTTTAAGCGGGACGGGCTCCCTCGTAAAACTTGGCGCTGGTACGATGGTTCTGACGGGGGCGAACACGTACACAGGGGCATCCCATGTCCTTGAGGGGGTCCTAAACGTCCGTCACGCAAACGGGCTTGGCAGTGGTGTTGGCGCAACAAATGTGGCTGCAGGAGCGGCCCTCGAAATGCAGGGAGGGATCACCATCGCCTCGGAGACCGTTGTTTTGAGCGGTACAGGCATCGCGAACGGGGGAGCTCTGCGGAATAGCAGCGGCTCAAATACTCTCGGGGGATCTATTACTCTGGCATCCTTGACGCGTATCAATGCTGACAGTGGCACCCTTGTGCTCAACGGCGCGGTTGCCTCGAGCGGCGGATCCCTCGCCGTGGGCGGGTCCGGCAGCATCAGATTGGGAGGCGCTGTGAGTCTTGGGACTGGAAGTATCATCAAGGATGGTACGGGCTCTGTGAGTCTTGGAAGGACAGGAACCTACTCAGGAACCACGATGATAAATGCTGGGACGCTTCAGGTTGGGACGGGTGGCACGACAGGCGGGATCTTGCCCACCAGCGCTATTCTCAACAATGCGCTGCTAGTCTTCAGTCGTTCCAACACCGCGACGCAGGGCGTGGATTTTGGGATGCTGATGAGTGGCAGCGGGAGTTTCCAGAAGTCGGGCACTGGGACTCTCATCTTGAATGGAACAAATACTTACAGCGGTTCGACAATCATTGAGCAGGGGACGCTCACCATTGCACAAACAGGATCCCTTCCCTCGGGGGGCAGTTTGATTTTCGGCGCGGCCTCCTCTTCAAATGTTGGCAAGCTGGATCTTTCGAACGCCAGTGCGACCGTGGCGAATCTCCTGGTGCAGACAAACACGTCGACCACGAACCTTGTGACCATCGGCACCGGCCAGTCACTCACGGTCTCCGGCGGAAGTTTTTTTTCGGTAGGCGCGTATAATAATACTGCGGCTACCTCGACGAAACTTACTTTCAGTGGTGCCGGTTCGTTGAATGTGACCATGTCTTCGGGCTCGCTCAGTGTAGGCAGGATGACCTCTGCATACACCAATACAGGCACGTTGGATCTCACTGCCCTTGGTTCGTTTAACATCAATGCCTCACAAATACGTGTGGGAGTTAACCTTAATCCGCAGGGGTTTCTGTACCTTTCCAATACCGCCAACTCCATCACTGTGTCGAAAATTGCAGTGGGAGACGGCGAGGGTGTAGGTACTAGTACGGTATCTAAGTTAACGCTAGGACAAGGAACCAATGTCATTGCCGCGGACAATGTTTTTGTGGGCCTTACAAGGGATTCCGGTACTTTTAACTTCCAGTATCAGACCGCTGGCACCTTGGGCACGGCCTCAATCCGCGGTAACACGCAGCCCTACGTTAACATCTACGGCGGCACGCAAAGCATTCCGACGGGTACATCCATCACTGGAAGTATCGACTTCAGGGGGCACTCCATTTCTGTCACTGCGGGAGCTGTCATTCTGGGACTGGGGCCTCAAATTTCCGGAACCGGCGCGGCGATTGGCCATTTAAGCATGGATGCAGGCAGTTTTTCTGTGAACACATTGACGATGGGATCAAACATTGCAAGCGGCACATTTAGTGGAATTAATGCGGGTACTCTAAACATTGGGGGAGGCACGTTTACGGTAAACAGTGGCGGCAGCGTATTGCTCGCGAGCAGCGCCACCAACACCAGTACAGTGAAGGCCGCCATCAACCTCACCGGAGGCAGCCTTGTCTCAAACGCGGACATTGTCGTCGGTGGAGGGACAAACGCGCTTGCAACCCTCTCTCTTCTGGGAGGAACGCTGGATTTAACCGGGCATAATTTGGGGTCGCTCGCCACCGCAGGAAGCCTGGCGCTGAATATTCAATCGGGCAGGCTTCAAAACATGGGGTTGATTTCGGGCACGGCTGGAATCACGAAGACCACGGCAGGTGTCCTCACACTCGCGGGCACAAACACCTTCACCGGCGGTTTCTCGCTCAGCGCAGGGACTCTGAATCTGAACTCGCCTGAAGCCTTGGGAACAGGCTCGCTCTCGCTTGCCGCTGCGTCCTCGCTGAACAACACCTCGGGCGCTGCTCTCACGCTTGCCAATAACAACCCGCAACTCTGGAACGGTGATTTCACCTTTGTAGGAAGCAATCCTCTGGGCCTCGGAACCGGTACGGTATCCATGGGAACTAGCACCACCATTACGGTCACCGGTTCCACACTCACTCTTGGGGGGGCGATTTATGGAGACGGACTGACTTTGAGCAAGGCAGGGTTCGGCACGTTGGTCCTCGCTGGAACGACGTTTGTTTCCAACACCATCCTTACCTCGGGAACTTTGGTTGCGGGTGCGTCTTCTCCGTTTGGAGACTCCTTGTTGCAGGTCAACACTGGACATCTCGACCTGCGTGGCTTCGCCGTATCTGCATCTTCCCTCACGATGTCGGGCGGCATGCTCAGCCTCGCGCTCGGCAATGTGTTGAGCCTTTCGGGAACGGGTACACTTGCGGGGACAATCCAGGTCTCAGGCAACCCGGCATCCTTGGGCGGTGCCCGCTATTCAGTGGCCTCCGCAGTGGGCGGTTGGAGCGGGTCTTTTAACGAAGGCTCCGTGCCTGACAGTCTGAATTATCGCCTCCAGATCAACGATACTTCGTTGGATCTCCAGCATCGGGCCATTCTCTCGCTCTCTCCAACGTTTGCTTCGCAATCTGTCCACACAGGCTCAACTGCCATTAGCGTGGCTGTGGGAAATACGGCGCCCGTTAATTCCGACACGCTTTATTATGCGTTGAGCGGGTCGATTTCAGGTTCCGGCTATACTCTCGCTGCCGGAAGCTCCACGATACTGACTGGAGATTACCTCGCTGTGCCCGGCATCAACTCGCTAAGTGTCACCGCGACCCCCACCAGTTCTATCGCAACCAGTAATGGAACGCAGAATACGACCTTCACCGTGACGGGTTACTCGTTGGCGGCGGCTTCTGGTTCTCAAACCGTTGATTTTGGGACGTTCAGAGCCGGAACGCAGCCTTGGAGAACGTTGTCGATTTCGAACCTCGGGCCCGTGAGTGCGCTGTATTCGGAAGCCCTGAGCACCAATGGTTTTAGCGGCACGACGGCGAACCTTCTTGCGAGTGGCGCCGCGACAGCGGTTGCGGCAGGCTCAAGCGCTAACGGGACCCTGCGCCTGCAGTTGGCCGCGGGAGTCGGAGCCGGTGTGTTCGCCGGGACGACGACACTCGGGCTCGTGTCCAATGCGGTTTCGGGGAGCGGCCTTTCCGATACTGCGCTTGCTTCTCAAACCATCCATGGGACGGGTGCTATGTACGACTACGCGAACCCGGTTTATAGCGGTGGAACGATTGCTTTCGGCAACATGCGAGTGGGGGGCGCCGCCGCGATACGAAATGTCGCTTTCGCCAATGCGCCAGTCAGCAACGCCGACTATCAGGATGCCCTTGATGTTTCGGCCACGACCAACAACTCAAAAGTATCCGCTTTGGGTTTTTCGGGTCTTTTGGCGGGAGCGGGAACGGCATCGCTCACGGTTTCGGGAACAACAACGGCGGCGGGGGGCCTCGGTTCCACGCTTTCGCTGTTGTTGGTGAGCAACACCAATGGGGTGTCCGGCTTGAGCAACGCGACCCTCGCGGCGCCGGCTCCAATAGTGACGACGGGCGGGGTCTATGACTACGCAAATCCCGTCTACACGGGCGGAACCGTAGCGTTCGGCAATGTGCGTGTGGGTGGAACGCTTGCCTCGCACAACGTCGGGTTTACCAACGCGGTTGTGAGCAACGCGTCTTATCAGGACAGCCTGGATGTTTCCGCCACAAGCAACAATTCGCGTGTTTCGGCAGTGGGATTTGCCGGACTCCTTGCCGGTGCGGGGACTGGATTCCTGCAGGTGTCCGGGACAACAGCGACGGCGGGCGCTCTTGCGTCGACGCTGGCACTTGGGTTGGGCAGCAACACCAATGGGGTGGCCGGCTTGAGCCGCTCCACGCTCGCCGCCGCTTCTACGATTATGACGAGCGGTGGTGTCTTCGACTATGCCAATCCAGTCTACGCAGGCGGGACTTTCGACTTCGGGAATGTGAGGGTCAACGGGGCGCTTTCGAGTCGCAGCATTGTCTTTACAAATCCTGCGCTCACCAATGCCGCGTATCAGGATGCCCTTGATGTCTCTGCCACAACCAACAACGCAAAGATTTCTGCAACGGGGTTCAGTACGCTCGCTGCAGGCACGGGCAGCGCGGCCCTGATTTTAAACGGCACAACTACAAGCGCAGGCAATCTTCGTTCAACCCTTGTACTCTCTCTTTGGAGCAACGCCACCGGCGTGGCAGGTCTCTCCAACCAGTCCCTCTCGTCGTTGTCTACGATCGCTACCAAGGGCGGCGTTTATGACTTTGCAAAGCCCGTGTATTCGGGGGGCACCATTGATTTGGGCAATGTGCGCGTGGGCGCGACCGTGACACCCCGCGGCGTTGTATTTACGAACGGTGTGATTAGCGATGCTGCCTACCAGGATGCCCTCGACGCGTCCGCGACAAGCGACAACCCGAGGCTCGTGACGGCGGGGTTCAGCAGCCTTTTTGCCGGGGCAGGAACAGCGGCGCTCATGGTTTCCGGAACGACCACGAGCGCAGGAAATCTGGCATCGACGCTTTCATTGTTACTGGTGAGCAATACGAATGGAGTGTCTGGGTTGTCGGGTTCCACAATTGCGGCGCCCTCGGTCCTCCAGACACGGGGCGGTGTTTATGACTATGCCAACCCGGTTTACGCTGGCGGGACAATTGATTTTGGAAATGTGCGCGAGGGGGGCTTTGTGGCGCCTCGGAGCGTGACCTTCACGAATGCGGTGATCAGCAGCGGCTCGTATCAGGACAGCCTTGACGTGTCAGCAACGGCCGACAATGCCATGGTATCGGCGACAGGGTTTACGGCGCTTGTGGCGGGTACGGGGCACTCCTCTCTTGTCCTCAACGCCACAACGGGAACGCCTGGAAGTTTAAGTTCCTCCCTGTCTTTGTCCCTAGTGAGCAACACCAACGGGGTGGCCGGACTCTCGGCCCAGTCGCTGCCCCCCGGCTCAGGACTGGCGACTACCGGGGGGGTCTATGCGTACGCGAAACCGACGTATTCAACCGGAACCATCACATTCGGGAACGTGCATGTGGGCGACAGCAGCAGCTTCAATGTAAGCAATCCCTCCAGCGTGCCCGCGTTTCAAGATGCTCTTGATCTTTCTTTAAGCCTCCCAGAGGGCATCACGGGTTTTTCAGGAACGCAGACCATCAACGCAGGGTCGAGTTTGAGTGTGTTTGTCACGGCGCATGCGCGCGGCGCTCTTTCAGGTACGGCGGTGGTGACTCAGACGAGCAATGCAAACGGGCTTGTGGGTCTTGGCAATGGGACACTGGACACGAAGATGCTGCCCATTTCAGGAACAGCCTACGCGCTTGCGGAGGGGCGCGTAGGAGCGGCCAGCCTAGGCAACTTTCATGTGGGTGTCGCAAAGAACATCACGCTCTTCAATACGGCAGCTCCAGGTTCGTTCAGCGAGGACCTTAGTGCCACGCTGGCGGCAGTCTCGAACACTGTGGTTGCGGGTTCTCTAGCGCATCTCATCGCCGGCGGTTTGAATGACAGCAGTCTGAGTGTAACACTTGTGAGTGCGGGCACGGGGGCATTCCGGTTGGAACTCGAGAGCGCGGCGACAGTCAATGGAACAGCTATCCCGGGTTTGAGTCCGACCACGCTTGCACCGCAAATCCTATCCATCACCCAGAATGCCGTGGCGTACAACATGGCCTCGGTGACTTCGGCGCAGAGCGTGGATCTTGGCAATGTGCGACGGGGAGAGTCGGCGACTGTACCGCTTAGCCTGACCAATACCGCACCCGTGAGCGCTTATTATACCGAGACTCTGAGTTCTAGTGGATTTTCAAATGCCGGCACTGGCATCATTGCGGGTGGATCTGTCTCCGGAATTGAAGGAGGGACAAGTGGTACGGGATCTCTTTTTGTCGGGTTTGGCAATGGCTTGTCTGCGGGGGTTCAAAGTGGAACTACAATGCTGGGACTGCAGTCCAATGCGATCCTCGGCAGCGGGCTCAATAACACGGCGCTCACTCCGCAAAAGGTGACGGTTTCTGGGGTTGTTTATGACTATGCAAATCCGGCGTACAGGGGCGGAACAATTGCGTTTGGCAATGTGCATGTGGGCGGGACTCTTGGAGCGCGCAGCGTTGCGTTTACAAACGCAGTTGTGAGCGACGGAGCGTATCAAGACAGCCTGGATGTTTCTGCGACCAGCAGCAACGGACGAATTTCGACGCTGGGCTTCACGGGACTTCTCGCGGGTGCGGGGACCGGATTCCTGCAGGTTTCTGGGACAACGGCTACGGCGGGTGACCTTGCCTCGACGCTTGCGCTTGGGTTGGTAAGCAACACCAATGGGGTGTCTGGGCTCAACAACTCCGCATTCGCCGCTTCTTCGACGATTACCACGAGCGGGGGCGTTTACGATTATGCCAATCCAGTCTATGCGGGCGGCTCTTTCGACTTCGGAAACGTGAGGGTCAACGGGGCAGTGGCGAGTCGCAGCATTGTTTTTACGAACCCTGTACTCACCAATGCTTCGTACCAAGACGCCCTTGATGTCTCGGCAACAACGAACAACGCAAAGATTTTTGCCACGGGGTTCAGTTCGCTTGCGGCGGGCTCGGGCAGCGCGGTGCTCATTTTAAACGGCACAACCACGAGCGCAGGCAATCTTCATTCAACTCTTTCGCTTTCTCTTGTGAGTAACGCTGGAGGCGTAGCCGGTCTCTCCAACCAATCCCTCTCGCCGTTGTCCACGATCGCCACCAAGGGTGGTGTTTATGACTTTGCGAATCCCGTTTATTCGGGGGGCACTATTGATTTGGGCAATGTGCGCGTGGGCGGGACCGTGACAACGCGCGGCGTTGTATTTAGGAACGGTGTGGTTAGCGATGCCTCCTACCAGGATGCCCTCGACGCGTCTGCAACAAGCGACAACCCGAGGCTCATGACGGCGGGGTTTAGCGGCCTTCTCGCCGGGGGAGGAACAGCGTCCCTCATGGTTTCCGGAACGACGGCGAGCGCCGGAAATTTAGCGTCGACGCTTTCGTTGTTACTGGTGAGCAATACAAATGGAGTGTCTGGGTTGTCGGGCTCCATAATTGCGGCGCCATCGGCCCTCAAGACGCGGGGCGGTGTTTATGATTATGCCAACCCAGTTTATACAGGCGGGACGTTTGCGTTTGGCAATGTACGCGAGGGGGCCGTGCTGGCGCCTGGAAGCGTGACTTTCACGAACCCGGTGATCAGTAGCGGTTCGTATCAGGACAGCCTTGACGTGTCAGCAACGTCCGACAATGCCATGGTATCGGCGACAGGGTTTACGGCGCTTGCGGCGGGTACGGGGCACT
This sequence comes from Chthoniobacteraceae bacterium, assembly GCA_947476255.1. Taxonomy (GTDB): domain Bacteria; phylum Verrucomicrobiota; class Verrucomicrobiia; order Chthoniobacterales; family Chthoniobacteraceae; genus Chth-196. Next base: position 15,854 of record CANJPY010000003.1, read on the forward strand.
CCTCTCTTGTCCTCAACGCCACAACGGGAAAGCCTGGGAGTTTGCGTTCCTCCCTGTCTTTGTCCTTGGTGAGCAATGTCAACGGGGTGGCTGGACTTTCGGCCCAGTCGCTGACACCCGGCCAGATACTGGCGACGACCGGGGGTGTCTATGCCTACGCAAAGCCCACGTACTCATCCGGGGCGATTACGTTCGGAAACGTGCATGTGGGCGAGAGCAGAAGCGTCAATGTGAGTAATCCCTCCAGCGCGACTGCCTATCAAGATGCCCTCGATCTTTCTTTAAGCCTTCCCCAAGGCATCACGGGTTTTTCAGGAACCCAGACCATCAGCGCTGGGTCGAGTTTGAGTGTGCTTTTCACAGCTCAGGCGGGCGGCGTGCTTACAGGTTCGGCCGTGTTGACTCAAACGAGCAATGCAAACGGAGTTGCGGGTCTTGGCAATGGCACCTTGAGCGCTAAGATTCTACCCATTTCAGGAACAGCCTACACGCTCGCCGAGGGGCGCGTTGGAGCGGCCAGCTTGAGTAACTTCCATGTGGGTGTGGCAAAGAACATCACGCTCTTCAATACGGCTCCCGCAGGTTTGTTCAGCGAGGATCTGAGTGCGACGCTGGCGGCAGTCTCGAACACTGTGGTTGCGGGTTCTGTAACGCATCTCATCGCCGGCGGTTTGAATGACAGCAGTCTGAGGGTAACACTTTCGAGTGCGGGCACGGGGGCATTCCGGTTGGAACTCAAAAGCGCGGCGACAGTCAATGGAACAGCAATTGCGGGTTTGAGTCCGACCACGCTTGCCCCGCAGATCCTATCCATCACCCAGAATGCAGTGGCGTACAACATGGCTTCTGTGAGTTCGGCACAGGCCGTGGATCTTGGCAATGTGCGGCGGGGAAAGTCGGCGACTGTACCGCTTAGTCTGACTAATACCGCGCCCGTGAGCGCTTATTATACGGAGACTCTGAGTTCGAGTGGTTTTTCAAATGCCAGCACAGGCATCATTGCGGGTGGATCTGTTTCTGGCATTGAAGGAGGGACCAGTAGAACGGGCTCTCTTTTTGTAGGGTTTAGCAATGGGTTGGCCGCGGGTGTTCAAAGTGGAATCACAATGCTGGGAGTGCAGTCCAATGCGATCGTCGGCAGCGGGCTCAATAACACGGCGCTCACCCCTCAAAAGGTAACCGTGTCTGGTGTTGTTTACGACTACGCTAATCCGGTCTACAACGGCGGGACGATTGCGTTTGGGAATCTGCGCGTGGGAGAAGCTCTGGCATCTAAAAGCGTTGCCTTTGCAAACGCGGTTGTGAGCAATGCGTCGTATCAGGACGCACTGGATGGCTCGGCGGTAAGCAGCAATTCGAAAATCTTAGCCACTGGATTTATCGGTCTTCTTGCAGGATCTGGAACAGCGTCTTTGATTGTTGCCGGGACGACCGCAACGGCGGGTAATCTCGGCTCCACGCTCGCGCTTTTGCTTGTGAGCAATACAAACGGGGTCACCGGACTAACGGGTTCGACGCTTGCCGCACCCTCGGCCATTTCGACCAGCGGAGGTGTTTATGATTACGCAAATCCCGCGTATGCGGGGGGAACCCTCGATTTCGGCAATGTGCGTGTGGGAAGCGCGCCGGCTACAAAAACAGTCACGTTCTCGAACGCAGTGATCAAGAGCCCTGACTATCAGGACAGTCTTGATGTTTCTGGATCCAGCAGCAACCCGCACGTATTGGCGACTGGATTCACCGGCCTTGCGGCTGGCGCTGGTACGCGAAGCCTCTCGGTATCGGTTAACACGGGGTCAGCAGGAAGTCTTGCTTCCACTTTGGCATTGTCGCTCACGAGCAACGCGCGTGGACTCGCAGGCCTTTCCAATTCAACGTTGAATCCAACGGCCGTTATCACGAGTACAGGCAGCGTCTTTGCTTATGCACAGCCTTCGTGGAGCAGCAGCACCATCGCGTTTGGAAACGTTCACGTGGGCACCGTGCGCGCGGTGGCTGTCACAAATTCAGCGGTGGCTCCTTCTGGGTATCAGGATTCGCTCGAGGTGACCGGTATCGGGACGGACAAGGTATCAATCACAAGCGGCACTTTTAATGTGGCTGCAGGTGCTAGCCGGAGTTTGACGCTCACGGCTTTGGCTCCCGGTCTCTTGACAGGTTCCGTATCGGTATCGCAGAGGAGTCTCGCCAACGGTGTCGCAGGCCTCTCGGACGTGCCGCTGTCAACCGTGAATCTGGGCGTTTCCGGAGCCGCCTATGCCCTGGCGTCAGGATCTGTAGACGTTGGCAGTTTGGGTAATTTCCATGTCGGCGTCCCAAGGGCTGTGACACTCAGGAATACGGCGGCGTCGGGTCTCTACAGCGAGGATTTGTCCGCCACGCTTTCTTCCATTAGTAACACAATTGTGAGTGGTTCGGTGAATGCATTGCCCGCGGCCGCCATGGATGACTCTCATTTGAGGGTCACCTTGACGGGTCGTGGGAGCGGGTCAGTACGCTTGAATTTAGAGAGCACGGGAAGTGTGCGCGGGGTTTCTAATGGCCTCGGTAAAACCGCTTTGGAGGCGCAAAATCTGAATTTATCCGCGACAGGCTATGCCTTGGCTACGACGAATTTTGAGAATACAATAGTGGACCTTGGTGCGGTTCGCCAGAACGAGTCGTTTGGCTTCAGGCCGATTGCGATCATGAACACCCTTCCCGCGGGTGCGTATGGCGAGGACCTGCGGGCCTCTTTTGTGGGCGTGCAGGGGCTCAGTACCAGAGGCGGCACTGCGGTGGTTTCAGCGGGATCGACTGCGAGCGGTGTGTTGAGCGTTGGGCTGGCTGGCAGCACTGCAGATGCAGGAACTCTTTCGGGAACGGTGCGGGTGCAATTTAGCTCGCAGGAAGTCAATCGCAGCGGTCTTGGGAATACTCCTCTGCCAGATGCGACACGCATGATCAGTGTGTCTGGCAAGATTTTCCGTCTGGCGTCTGGATCGTTGACTCAGCGCGTTGAGTTCGGGGCCATCCGAGAAGGCGGCACGTTTACGAGGCAGGCTGTCACTGTGCAAAATACGGCTGCCAATGATGGGTTTTCAGATGATCTGAAAGCTGTGTTTATTTCGAAGAGTTCCTCCCCGGTGGAAACTTCGGGTATTGTATCGCGTCTTGGAGCTGGACTCACAAGCGATGCTTTACGGGTGGGATTCAATGGGGGGGCAATCAAAGCAGGCTTGGTCACAGGCACAGTTTCCGTGGGATATACTTCTCTGGGCCGTGTGGGTACGGGTCTTGCAGACGCGCCGACAGCGTTGAGTGGGCAGACGGTGACTTTTGGCGGCAAGATTTACCGACTGGCAACCGGCACTTTAAACGCACAGACTCTCGATTTTGGAGCCGTCCGCGCGAGTTCGGGCACGTCTACGGCGACCCTCATGGTACGGAACACTGCTGCGGGGGATGGTTTCTCTGATTTGCTCGGGGTGATTGCGGCCACCGGCGGCGCGTTTCAGGTCGCGACGGGGAGTCTCCTTATTGGCGGCACGACCAACGGTTCCGTGGTGGTATCCTATGCGCCAAGCAGCTCCAGCGCTGGCTTGGTGAATGGCACGTTAAGCGTTGCAATGCGTTCGGTGGGGCAGTCTGACACCAACTATGCTGATGTCTCTGCGGGCACTCAAATGGTGGGAATCCGGGCCACGGTATTTCGGCCTGCGGTAGGCGAGTTGCGTCAAAGTGGAACGCTTTTGGTGAGTGGCGGCACCGTGAGTCTGGCGCCTGTGCGTGTCGGGGTGGCGTTTACACCGCTATTGTTGGATGTGGTTAACACTGCAAGCGGAGCCGATGCCTACAGCGAGTCGCTTAACGTAGGAACGGTAATTGCGAGCGGCTTTGGTTTAAGTTCGGGAAGCGCGCGTTTAGTGGCACCTGGAAAGGAGAGTGCGGCGGCTTTGAGTGTCGGATTAAACACGTCAGTGACTGGGACAACGGGCATGAAAACGGGTGGTGTGACCTGGAGTTTCGAAACCGATGGCAAGGGAACCAGCGGACTGGGTAGAGCTGTGACAGGGACAATGGCCTTGAATATTTCCGGACAGGTCTACGACGGCAAGGGAGTATGGAGTGGTGGTTCTGGCGCATGGAGTGATTGGAGCAAGTGGACGGTTTCGGGAGGGCGGCCGGGCATGGACAACGGTGCGAGTGTCGTTTCTGGAGATACGGCGAGGATGAACTCAGGTGCTGTCCCGCTATCCGTGAGTTTGCCAGGAGGCACGTTGAACCTCGCAGCTTTGTCCTTGAGTGGCTTGGGTGGTGTTAGTTTGAGTGGCGCAGGCACGATCGCGTTGGCGGGAACGATGGCAGCAAGCTCAGGAGCGCATTCTGTGAGCGCTGATGTGGTTCTGGTAAAACCGTCTACATTTTTGGTGGAGCAGGGTGCGAAGCTGACGATTGGCGGGCTGGTGAGTGGAGGAAAGTTGACGAAGCAGGGAGCGGGCACGCTGCAGCTCGCAGCAGGGTATCGTTCGATGGAGTCTGCATCCGTGGATGCGGGGCGTTTGCTGTTGGGCAACGGAACGAGTGTGCCGGAGATTGGAGATAGTCAGGTGAGTGTTGCTGGTGGGCGTGTGCGGACGATTTACCTAGGGTTGGGTGCGGAACTGGCATTCAACGTGAGTCGAAATCTAAACCTCGTGAATTTGGAGATCATCGGGCCTGGGGCCGCGAATGTTTCGAGTGTCAATCCGAGCTTTGTGGTAAATTGGAAGAATGGCTTAAGTGAGGAGGAGGTGGAGGCGGGAGGTAGTGTGGACCTGAGCGATCTCTCGAAAAAGACGAACCTCAAGATTTCGGACGCCACGTTTACGCTGGGAGCAACGAGCAAAGAAGTTAGCAATGCGGTGACGGTGAGCGGCTCACTCAGGGTGTCTGTGGCAGGGAGCGTAACTTTCAGTGGCGTAGTCGGTGGCACGGGTGCTTTGGTTAAGGAGAACACCGGCGTCGTGACTCTGGCGGGAAGCAACAGTTTCGCCGGAGGCACCAGAGTGAATGCAGGCACTCTGATTGTTCAGAACATCAGCGCGTTGGGCACGGGTGCAGTAACGCTCGCACCACCGGCGAGAGTGGTCCTTGATTTGATGGGTTCGGGGACTGTAAGCAACACCCTCATGGGAGCGGGCAGTGTGGTAAAGAGTGGAACTGGAACGGTGACGCTTTCGAGCGCCAACAACAGTTATAGTGGCGGCACAACATTGAGTGCGGGGACATTGAACATATTTTCGAGCGAGGCATTGGGTACGGGTGGCTTGGTGTTGAGGGGCGGCGTTTTGAATCTGGGCTTGCCCTTGAAGATCACGGCACCGCTGGCATTGAGCGGACAGAGCGGACTGGTGTCGACAATGGGGCCAAGCACCCTGAGTGGTCCAATTAGCGGCGTCGGCACCTTGCGTCTGAGCGGTGCACTCACGGGAGCCACAAACGTCACTTCGGGGGCTGTGACGATCAGCGGGGGCACGTTGAATTCTCTTCTGAAAACTGGCACGGGAACGCTGGTCATTGACGGCAGCACCCAACTGAAGGGGACCGCGGTGGTGTCTTCAGGCAGTGTGAGGGTGTCCGGTGCGGCGCAAACCCTCGCAGGGGTCACAACTCTCGTGGTCGGGAACAAGGGTTCGTCGGGTGCGGTGCTGAATGTCGGCGCGAACGGAGCAACGCTCTCCAGCGGTCAAACGCTCAAGGGGATTGGGACCGTCTCGGGTGTGATGAAACTAACGGCAGGCAGTAAACTTTCCCCGGGTAACTCCATCGGCACGCAAAGTATCGAGGGGCGCTTGGAAGTAGGTCCCGGCGTCGTCTACGAACCCGAATTCAAGGTGGTTGGCGCTACTCTGCTCAGTGATTTGTACACAGTCATCGGTGCCGGCATCGACAGTGATGGTAATGTCACGGCCGGTTCGATACTGCTCACAGGAGGCATCGTGACCCCAGTTGGAGAAATCAACCGCTCCGATTTCACGGACTTTGTGCCACACAAAACCCCCATTTTGTCCTCCACCATCGGGGCGGTGATTTCTGGCACCTTCGATGGGTTGGTTTCTAGTAGTAGTAGTGTGGTGATGCGCTTGCGCCTGGAATACGTGAACGGCAGCCAGGTCACCCAAGCCGAAAATGCCTCCGGACTGGCGACCCTTTCCGATGAAGTGCGTCTTGTGATTCAGCGGGTCCCGTACCGCAGAATAGGCGCGGTTGGTAATCGCGCGGAGGTGGGCCATGGTTTGGATGTGTCGCTTGCGACGAAGGATCCACTTTTATTGAATTTGCTCGATATTTTGGACATTGCGCAAAGCGAAGGCGAAGTCATTCGCGTGCTTGACCAGTTGAATCCGAAGGTGTTTGCCGAAGTGTATTCGCTGGCTTTGAGCCGTCTGCAGGATGTGCAAAAAACGGTGTCTGACCGCCTGACGCTGCTTGGAACAGCATTGACTACGATGGGCGAGGCGGAGGTGCTGAGCCTTGCCACGGGCCAGGGCAGTCAATGGACGGCTTGGACAAACGCGTATGGAAGTTGGAGTGCGCGTGAGGCGAATCCGAGTCTTGGAGAAGGCGGTTCTTCGCGCAATGCTGCGGGGAATGTAACCGGGGTGGAACGCCGTTTTGGCGCGTTGACCCTTGGTTTGCTGGGGGCGCTCGGCACAAGCTCCACGCAGATGAATCAGCCCGGAGCGTCGATAACCTCCGAGAGTTGGCATCTGGGCTTGTACATGAGCACACCTCTCACGGGGCGCGTCTTTGTGGACGGCTCGTTTGTTTTTGGAGAGGGAGAAAATGTACTCAAGCGAACACAAACGGTGCCGACACGGGATGAATATAACACACGCTCGACCTTGAGCTTCTCGGGTCGCACGCGGTTGATGAATCAGGAGGGATTGGCGCAATTGGGGATAGGGGTGCAATTGGCGCCGACCGGCAGTCGCTGGAGCATGGTGCCGACGTTGCGCGCGGCTTATGCGGGTGTCCGGCAGCAGGGCGCGCGCGAGTCTGGAGCGGGGTCGCTGGGAATTGAGAGTGATTCGAAGTGGAATGGCACAGTGCTGACGCGCACAGGACTCGATCTGGCGCGTGAGTGCCACCTTGGGCCGGTGCCGGTGCGGGCGACTGGGAGTGCGGCATGGGTGCACGACTTTGCGGCCGACCCGCGGCGGATGAGAGTGAAGTGGCAGGGGGTGGATGCCGTGCCGTGGAAGATCAGCAGTGCTCGTCGGAATGCGGATGTGCTGCGCTTGGGCTTATCGCTGGAGCTTGGCCTGGGAGAGCGTCGTACGCTGCGCCTCTATGGAGAGCAGGAATACCTTCAGAATATGAAGGTTTTGAGGGGTGGGGTTACATTTACGATCGGATTTTAGCTGGAGGCTTCAAAAGTTCTCGAGCCCGCAGGAGTTTTCCTGCGCCCGTCCAAGCATGTTTTTTTGGGTTGGAAAACGCGGCATTCGTTCCGCTTGGCAGCGCGTTGGGGAATTACGGCGAGGCCCGGGTTGTCGCTTCTTTCGCCGAGGAAGACTCCGTGCACGCCCTTTCTCGTGTGCGCTATTTGTCTTTAATTCCAAGAGCTTCGCGAATCGCTCGCCGCATGGGCTCTTCTGAACCCGGACCGACCCAGGCCCAATCGCGCAGGTTTTGGTCGGACTCGGTCCACGCCCTTTCGATGGGGATGTAGCCTGGCCCGCACTCGCCGTAGCCGAGTGAGATCACAAAGTTGTCGGGGCTGAGATCCTGCGCGTAAAGCGCGTACTCAACGTAGCTCTCCGCTGGGAATAACAGGATGCGGACATGGCCGAGCTCGATCGCGGGCAGGTCGATGCGATGACCGCTGTCTGCCAGATCATACCAGGCGAGTCCCATGGCGGCCTCCGCTCTTGCGAAGGGACTGCTGGAACCGAGCAAACGTTGTTGCAACTCTTCGCGTGTGTACCCTTTCGTGGCACGCGCGCCCAAGGCAATGGAGCCATGGCGGATCTGAACAGGGCTGATGGTGCGCCGTTGCGTGGATTGAAATGCCGCTTCCATGGCGGTTGCCAGGCGGGCGGTCAAGACCTCGCGGCTTTTCGCCGTGCCATCATTGTACTTTCCCGCCGTGACATTCCCCGCGCATCCCGTCGCATAGATTTGGAACACCTCGGGGCGCGCTTTTTGCCGCTCTTCGCGGGCCAGTCCTACAAAATCGATGCTCACTTCGCCCGCCCCGTAAGAGCTCATCGGGTGCACCGCGTATGTGTGGAATTCGCAGACGCATTTGTCTCCATTCCAAAAGCTGAGGGTTCTCAGCCACGGGTCGATGTCGCCTTCTCCGGCCTCGGCTGCTTCGGGATTACGCGCCGAGCGGCTGTAGCGTGCATAACTCACGCGCCCATCAGGAAGCAAAAAGCGGCGGTTCGAGGCGATGCGATCCACTCTGGCGCGGCCCGTGCCGATTTCCGTGATGGGCACGGCTTCAGCAAAAGAGACGCGCACGGCGTCCCTCACCCTTGCCAGGACAATGCGGTTGAAATCGGGCCAGCAGACGGACGCCATTTGAATGGACGCTTTCGGATCGGGCGGCGGCAGATTTTTCCAAGCACCACCCCGTTCGGTATCCCGGAGGATAAATTCAGCTTCAGGATCCATCACGGGTGCATCGTGGACATGAGTGGAAGTGACGAGCACCCGGGAGGGATCCGTGCCAGTTTCTTGAGCGAGGACCTGTTTCCATTCCTGAAAGGCACTGCCGCGGATTTCGCACCAATCGACGCTGACGATGACAAAGGGGAGGGTATTGGCCTGCATGAGAATGAGGCCCTTGGCTTGCAGGGGTTGTGCGACGCGCCTGGCTGGGGCGATGCCGCCACCCATGCAGGGATGACCCACGGGGATTGTGACGTCGGTTTCAAAAGTAGCGAGATGTGTGGAAGGCGGGTTCGCGTTGCAAGGAAGGACCGAGATGGCGATCAGGAGGAACGCTGTTAGAAAATGGAGAGGCTGCAGCAGGTTTTGGGTGCTAAAGAAACGAGCCAATGGGGGAGGCTGATGATCCATAGAGGTAGGGGGCGGAAGTTGGTAATTGGGAGTGAGATCCTGCTATGTTAAGGAGGGAGGTTTTGGAAGGCAACTGCACTGGTTGAAGGAACTTTGACCCATGGCTGGTGCTTGCTTTTTTGCTCTGCGTTCGGGCTGGGGGCGCCTTGAAAAGGTTTTGGAAGCGAGGTTTCGCTCTTGTCAGTGGACTTTTATGGTGTGGTATCTACGGACTATTTGCCATTGTGCTTGGGAGGTTGCTTCGGCGATCGTCATTCAATTTCTATAAAAGAGTTCAAAATATCCGTCCGCATTCATGAAAAACCGACCCTACGAATTTCTTAAGGAACTCCTTGAAACGCCCTCTCCCTCTGGTTTTGAGAGCCGCGCCCAGAAACTCTGGGTGGAGTATGTGCGAGAGTTTGCGGATTCTGTAGAAACAGACGCTTATGGGAATGCGTTTGCCGTGTTAAATCCCAAGGGAGATCCCACGGTGCTTTTTGGCGGGCATGTGGACGAACTGGGACTGATGGTTTCGTTTATTTCGGAAGAAGGGTATCTGTATTTCAAGGCGATTGGGGGGGTGGATCGGACATTGATCCGGGGCCAGCGCGTGGTTGTCCATGGGAGCAAGGGAGAGGTGCCGGGGGTGGCGGGATTACTGGCCATTCACATGCAGGAACCGGATGACCGGAACAAGGTGCCCGAGATCCATTCGATGTATATCGACATCGGCGTTTCTTCTCGGAAGGACGCGGAGAAGTGGGTGAGGGTGGGGGATCCGGTGACGTATGCCGCTGGATTTCAGGAGTTGGCAGGAGGACGTTTCGCGGCCCGAGGGTGTGACAACCGGATTGGAGCCTGGGCTGCTGCCGAAGGGCTGCGGTTGGCGTCGCTGAAGAAGAAGGCGTTGCATTCCCGGGTTGTTGCAGTGTCAACCATTCAGGAAGAAAACGGGCTGTATGGCGCATCGATGGCGGGATACCGGGTGCATCCGGATGTGGCGTTGGTGGTGGATGTGACCCACGCCACGGATATCCCCAGTTGTTCGAAGCCCAAGCATGGCGATGTCGCGTTGGGCAAAGGGCCGGTGATCAGCTTGGGAAGCGTGAATCATCCCGTGGTGAACGCGCGTTTGCGCGAGGTGGGTAAAACAGCCGGGATTGACCTTCAGTTCGAGGCGAACCCGCGTTGGAGCGGCACGGATGCCGACGAAATATTCAAGCAGAAGGGGGGCATTCCGACGGTATCCATCGGGGTGCCCAACCGGTATATGCACTCCCCGGTGGAGATGATTGAATTCGCGGATTTGCAGGAGACTGCGGAGCTTCTGGCGGCTTTCGCCCAGAGAGCGAAGGCGGGCGAACGGTTTGGGGTGAAGCTCTAGGGGAAAAACGGGGAGTCCCGATGTGATTATGAGGGGACTCCCTCAAGCAGGTGGCGAGGAAACTGGCTGAGCTGGCCTAAAGCGTTGCGTGAGTTACAGTGTCGGGCGCTTTGGGGCTTGGATGATGACTTTCTGGGTCAAGTCCAAGTCGTTGTGAGTGTCGCCATCTCTTTTCATGGACGCCAGGTAGGTTTCGGTGCTGCTGATGGCGTCGGCTCGTGACATGGCGTCGGCGGGGTCCATGAGCTGGAGACGCTCGTTGTAATCGCGGAAGTCGAGACGGATTTTTCCGACATGCAGGAGCTGCGTGATCACCCCTATCGTGTGGGCGCTGGAACAGCCGAGTTTGAAAATATAGTCGTCGATTTTATCCGAGAGGAATGTAACGGAGCCAGTGACTTCCCCGGTGGTTTCCCTGGCGGTGCTGGTGCGTGTTTCCTTGATTTTGATTTCGGAGAGAGGCTTGGGTGGCATGCATTACATCGTATACGAAACGTATATTATGGCAAGGCGCGGAATGAAGGGCGGTGTTACTTGAATTTCTCCGAGTAGGAGTCGCGAACCGTGGAGGCACTCCAACCCGAGACGCCGATTTGGAAATGAGAATCAAGTTTCGGATCCATGGAAGGGGTCTCGCGGATGGTGGTGGCGGAGCCGAGGTTCTGTTTTCCGGAGGGGTCCGTGGTGATTTTGTAGCGGGCGAGGGTGGCGGCGTCTACGGGGGTCGAGAAATAGGGTTTGAGTTGGTCCATGGAAATGGGCGGTTGGGCGTTGTTGGCCGCGAAAAAGTTGGCCAGAGCGCTTGTGAGCATCGGGGCAAAGCGGGCCTTGGCCTGTTGGCGGGCATCAGCGAGCGCTTTTTGGACGCCCTCGGGAGTGTCTAAATTGGCATTTTTTGCGAGATGCAGCCAGTCACCCTCGTCGAGATACTGTATTTCGGGGATTTCTTTGTCGGGCATGCTCACGAAGTAGCGGTTGAGTTCGGCAGCGCGCGACGCGAGGGCGAGGACGGCGTTTGCAAAAGGGGTTTCAGCTTCGCTGGTGGTCTTCGTGGCCGCGAATTCCATGGCGACAGGATTCTTGGTCGGGGGCGGGGCTGTGTCGGGTTTGGCGGGAACGGGGAGTTCGTGATTAAAGCGGGTGACTTTTTCTTGGAGAGCGTTGACTTGGAGGTCTAATTTTTGCCGTTCCTTGGAGAGGGTTTCAACGCGGGCGGAGAGTGTATTGTTTTCGGCTTGCAGCTTATTTATTTTTAAAAGCAGCGAGGAAAGGGAGTCGTCCGGATTGGAGCGGTTGAGCGTCCAGACAGCTGCGGTGGCGGAGATGGCAAAGAAGAGAAAGCAGATTTTTTTAACGGCGCTCATAAAGAGAGAAAGGGGGGAGTGAAGGGAATGCCATTTTTGCAGTCAGAAATGTGGAGAGGGGAGTTTTTATTTGGCCGTGGCGTTTGACGTTCCGGGATTCTGTCCTAGGTTGCGCCAAGATGAATTCAGAAACGCAACTTTTCGACTCGAGGGAAATGCGGTTGGAGAAGTCTGGAGCGGCGGGCGGTTGCGTGCAGTTGGTTTATATTAGCAGGGCTGTGAGGAGTGAAAACGATTCTTCACTGAGCGATATTCTTGGGGTGGCGCGCGGGTATAATGCGGAGCGCGGGATCACGGGTGTTTTGTGTTTTGCCTACGGCCGTTATTTACAGGTTTTGGAGGGGCCGTCTAGAGAAGTGAACGCGCTGTATTTGAGGATCGGAAGGGACAAACGGCATGAAGGGGTGCGTTTGATGAAGTTCACCGAGGTGCAGACCCGCTGTTTTGGGCTCTGGTCGATGCGGATGATTCGTTTTGACGAGCAGAGTGGTGGTGAAGCGCGGGCATTGGTGCGGTTCAACGGGTTTGGAGGTTTTGAGCCTGAGTTGTGGTCAGGAGAGGAGTGCCTGGTGTTTTTGAGGGACATGGCACGGGTGTTGCCTGAGAGGGGCTGAGGAGTCGGGCGTTGGAGGGGAGGAGAGAGAAAATGGGGGGGAACCAGAGTGGTGAGGTGTGTTCGCGGTTGGTAGGGAGGGGTGAAAAACGGGGAACGGTAAAAAAAGCGTGGGAGGAGAGGGAAGGTTTCCGTTTTTCCCAGAGTGGGGTAGGGTGGAGAGTATGACAAAGCCACGCCGTGAAATCATGAGTGAAGAGCAGGCGCTTCATGAAGTGCAGGCGGTTTATGAGGAGCTTGAAAGGCGGCCAGTGGAGCGGGCGTGTACGCGGCTCACGGAGTGTTGCCAGTTTAAGCTAACGGGTAAAACGCCTTATTTGACGCTGGGGGAGGCCATTTTTGCAGCGCGTGCGATGCGCGCGTCGGGGCAGCACAAGCTGCAGGAAAAAAAAGACGGAAGCTGTCCGCTGCTGCATCCTGAAAACGGCTCTTGTTTGATATACGAGCACCGGCCATTCAGTTGCCGCACGCATTTTTGCCAGGCGGCTGGAGGGCCCTATGCGAGGAGGGAAGTGGTGGACCTCATACGCAAGCTTGAGGATGTGGATTGGGCAATGGGCGGTTGCGGTGCGCAGAGTTTGCCGGCAGCACTCAAGGTGGCCTTGGATCGGCCCAGAGCGTTGAAGGGCGGGGTGAGGGCTACGGTCTCACCACGAGCACGCGGCCGGTGAGGCCGGACACGCTGAGGGCTGCACAGTCCTTTTCATTGGGCGCGACCGAGCCTTGGCTTGTTTTGCTAAGGCCAAACCAGAGATAGGCTTGCGGGGGGGGCATGTCGGTGTTGCCCGTTTCAATCAGGGCTTCCCCGCGCGGGGTGGACAGAATTAAGCGGTCGAAGTTTTTAGCGCCGCTGGAGCCTGCGCCTGCCCACTTTAGCGCTTTGGAAGAGACCGATTCCGCGTTGAAATCGGAGGATCCCTCCTTCATCAGCGAGGAGAGATTATCCGGGAGCTTGTCCTTGTTTACGAGGCTGCTGCCTTCCACCCGTCTTAGGGGGCCATAGGGAAGAATCGAGGCGGGGGAGGAGATTCGGGACTCTCCAGTTTTGCTTTTGAAGGTAAGGATCCAGAGCTCGTCCTGCCCGCTCACAGAATCGGCAGGGGGTACGTTTAAGAAGCCTGTCCAAAGATAGGTGTTTTGCGTGACGGCTTCGATGCGCGCGCGTTCCAGTACGTCGGAAACCACGGACAGGGCTTGTTCGACTTTCCTGCCCCTGAGGATTCCCACGACAGCCGGGGCGGTGAAACCCAAAATCATGAGTATAATCCCTAGAACAATAATAAGTTCTACAAGCGTAAACCCACGGTTGCCGCGGGTGGAGGACAGGCGGGGGGGCGCCTGCTGGGGAGACGAGTAGAAGAGGTTTGGAGCGCGCATGTCTGGGAGGCAGGGAAGGGAAAATGCGTTGAGCGCGCTCCGCGGAGGGAAGACTTGGAGAGGGGACATGGCGGTTACCGCGAGAAGCGCGGGCTTATTCTCGCTGATATGGGGCGGGCTAGTAAAGCTTCCGCATGTTGCTGGGCAGAATGTTTAGCTCGGCGCGGTATTTGGCAACGGTGCGTCTGGCGATGGGAATGCCCCGGGAGGAGAGGGTGTCGACGATTTCCTTGTCACTGAGTGGATTACGATGGTCCTCGCTGCGAACTAGTTCTGCTATTTCGCCTTTCACGCTGGTATTTGAGAGCGATTCTCCGTCGGCGGTTTTGTAGCCTGGAGTAAAAAAATACTTCATTTCAAACACACCGTGCGGAGTTGCCATGTATTTCCCAGAAATGGCGCGGCTGACCGTTGTTTCATGAACACCAACGGCATCAGCCACCTGAACCATCGTCATGGGCCTCAGGGCGCTCGGACCTGCGCCGAGGAAGGCCCGCTGACGTGCAATGATTTCAGTGGCGATGTTTGAAATGGTTTGCTGGCGCTGGTGGATGCTCTTGATCAAGAATTTGCCGCTCCGGATTTTATCGCGGATGTAATCCTTGACATCGCTTGTGCTGTTCTCCTGTGACATTAAGTCCTTGTACGTATTGGAAATACGCAGGTGTGGGATCTGGTCGCCGTTGAGGGAGATGAGCCATTCTCCTCCGGAGAGTTCCACGGTCACGTCTGGGAGGACGTAGTTGTTGGGGTCGGAGGTGAAGATTTGGCCAGGATTGGGGTCGAGGGTGGCGATGAAGTTGGCGGCGCGTTGTACGTTTTCGGGCGTGGTGGAGAGGCGGCGGGCCATTTCTGGGAAGCGACGTTTGCCGAGGTCGTCGAGAAAACGGTCCACAATGCGCCACTCCAAGGAGCCTTCTTTTCCGAGGCGTTTGAGTTGGATGAGGAGGCAGTCCCTGAGGTCGCGAGCGCCAACGCCCACGGGGTGAAAGGTCTGAATGATCTCAAGCATGCGCTCCACTTCTTCGAGCCCCAACCCGCTCGTAAGGGCGATATCATCAAGGGAGCCCTGCAGAAAGCCGCGTTCGTCAATGTTTCCGACCAAGAGTTCGGCCACCTTGCGATCGCCCTCAGGAATGTCATTGCTGCCTATCTGTTCGAGGAGATGTTGCTGAAGGGTTTCCTCGCGAACGAGGGAATCGAAAAAAAATTGACGGCGTTCCTCTTCCTCGGGAGTACGGCTGGAGTAACTGGTGCTCTGCGCCATGTAATCCCGCCACTCTTCGTCAAGCTTGGCAAGGCGCTCGAATTCTTCCTGAAACTCGTCGTGTTCGCGTTTGCGGTCCTCGAGAGTGGGCTCCAGCGATTCCTCTTCCAGCGTGGGATTGGTCTGGATTTCCTGCTGGATGAGATTGCGCAGCTCAAGTACCGGAGCCTGAAGAATAAGCAGGCTCTGTTGGAGTTGCGGCGCCAGAATTTGTTGTTGAGACAAATTCTGAATTTGCGAAAGACTGGGCATGGTTGGACTGTTAGCCCGCCGGCGGTCCTGGCGCAAGCAAAGATCGGGCCAAAGCGAGTGTTAATGTTGAGTTTTTACAAACAAGAACCTGATGCAAGGCTTGGAAGAGGGGTCACAAGATCCGCGGGGGAGGAACGCAAAGAAGGGGAAAGGACTGCTCTAAAAAGAATCACTCTGCGTCAAAATTGTTAAACAAAGGCTTGCGCGACGTTGTCTTTTCGTGCACTTTCATCAAACAGGTAATCGCGGGGTGGAGCAGCCTGGTAGCTCGTCAGGCTCATAACCTGAAGGTCGTAGGTTCAAATCCTACCCCCGCAACCACCGGTGACATCGTCATCGGACCCCTTTCCGTCCACCCTCACTCGGTGGTGTTAACCTCGGATGTAACCTAGGATGTAACCTAGGATGTAACCTAGGATGTAACCTCGGATTTAAGTTCACCCACCAGCCGCGCCTCCTCCATGGTGGTTGTCAGGCAGAAAAAGTCCCGCAGTCCTGCCTCTGGAAACCAGCTGGAGAGCAGTTCCCTGCAACAAGAAGGTTCAGGGGAAAAACATGGGCGTCTAAAAGCAAGTGTCGCAATTTGATAGAATGAAAAGCCAAAGTTTTCAGGCAGTCAGGGAGGGCGCGGCGTTTGGCTCAAAGGTTAGGGCTTTAGAACGACTGGGTTAGTGGCTGGACCGGGCGAAATAGAATGGGTTGTTTATTGCAGTTGGAAAGTTTTGCTGAAATTGGTTAGCTCATGTTTGCCTGACCCATGATTTCTCGACGTACGCTTCATTCATTTGCGTTTATGACGCTTTTTCTCTGTCCCGTGATTGGGATGAGTCGACTGGGTGCGAAAGAGTCGGAGGAGACTCGTGCTCCGATCCAGATTGAATCTCGTGAAACAGCCAAGGAGGGTAATCTTGCTATCGCAAAGGGCGATGTCGTCATTAGTGTCGGGGACACCACGATCTACTGTGACTATGCGCAATGTGATCTTGTAACCAGGGATGTCCTGGTGTCTGGGGACGTCCGCATTTATCGGGGGGAGAAGATATTCTTGGGAGACAGGGCGGTCTATAATTTGGACAGCAAAAAAATCACGGGCTCAGAATTCCGCACGTCTGCTGGTCCATTCCTAGCGCAGGCTCATTCGCTGATCTCCACAAGTTCCGACGCGTTCGAGGCGACGCATGGGATGTTTACCACAGACAATACGTCCGACCCAGGCTTTCATCTTCGGGCTCGGAAGGTGAGGATCTTACGAAATGACCATACAGAGTACGAAAACGTGACCGTTTATGTTGGGCGTACGCCGGTATTTTGGCTGCCCTATCTCTACCAACCGGGGCGCTCAGATCAGAGTTTTTCGATTGCACCGGGATCCAACAGCATTTTGGGACCTTTTTTGATGACGAAGTTTGCCTTTCCAGTCAACAGCACGACCTACGGGGGGCTGCGTTTGGATTACATGGGTAGGCGGGGGTTGGGAGTCGGAGTCGATATGGGGCGCAGGGATCCGAATGATGGGTCTTGGGGGCGGTTAAGGTCTTATTACGTCGATGACAAAAATCCCGGAACAAAGGAATTGGGTTCCACAGACGACCAGATTCCATCGTCGCGCTTTCGAGTGTCGGTTCAGGATCGCACTTTTATATCCGAGACGGTTTATACCTCAGTAAACTTCAACAAGCTGAGTGACATCAATTTTTTGAGCGATTTTTCGCCCGCGGAACTGCAGCGCGATCCCAATCCCGACAGTTTGTTTGCAATTACCAAATGGTCTGAAAACTACCTGTTGAATTTGGAAGTGAGGAAGCAGTTTAACAAAGACTTCCAAAGTGCGGAAAGTCTGCCTGCTTTGTCTCTGGATCTGAAGCGGCAACCTTTTTTGGATACGGGCGTCTTTTACGATGGAGAAACGAGCGTGGCAAAGTTGCGGCGTAATTTCCTGAAACCAAACGAGCCTTTTGATTACATCAACTATGACACTGTGAGGTTGGATACTTTTCATCAGTGGAGTTATCCCCAGGTTTTTGGAGGCTGGCTTTCGGTCATTCCCAGGGTCGGAGTGAGGGGGACTCATTATGGATCGAGTGTATTCGATCCCAACCCCAAAATTTTGCCGGGCAATCCACTCTACCGCTCCGCAGGGGCGTTGGAGCGCGGGGTGCTGAATGCGGGGGTGGAGACATCCTTCAAGATCTCGCGTGTTTTTGATTCAGTGGAGAGTCGCGCCTGGGGGCTTGATGGGTTGAGGCATATCCTTCAACCCTTCGCAAACTTGTCGTGGGTTTCGACCTCGAGGGATCCGTCGAGGATTTTACCTTTGGATGCCTTGAGTGGATCCACCAAACTCCGCGCAATCGATTTCCCGCAGTTCAATACGATCGATTCGATCTCGAACTGGGACATTTTGAGGCTGGGAATGAGAAACCGGCTTCAAACGCACCGGGATCAGGAAACTCTGAATTGGTTGGAGTTGGAAACCTTTATGGATTTGCGGATCCAACAGCCCGATTATGACAGTGTACAGTCCTCCGATACGGGGCAGTATTCAAATTTCTTCAACCGCCTTCGCTGGAGTCCGCTGCCTTGGATCGATCTGACTTTCGACAGCCAGGTGCCCATTCTTGACCAGGGATTTACCGAGTTTAATACCTCCACGCGCGTGCAGGTACACCGGGATCTTTCGGTGACTTTGGGAAACAGGTATGTCCATGGAAACAGGATTTTTACGAACTCAAACTTGATGACCGGAGGCGCGCGTTACCACCTCAATGACAATTGGGCGATGAGTTTTGAGGAGAACTACGAATATCAGACGCGTCAGTTCGAATATCAGCGCTACAGCTTGGAGCGCGATTTGCGGTCTTGGATGGCTTCCTTGAGTCTGGTCGTGCGCGAGCGGGCCCCCAAGAATGATGTGGCGTTTTTGTTGACACTCATTTTAAAGGATGTGCCCAAATTTCGCCTTCCTTTGCATGTGGACCCGCAGGCAATGGGGGATTCTTCAAGCTCGAGCAAGAATCGTTAAGAACGCTTCACATTTTGATGTCGGGTGGGGATTCCTGGTTTTTTTGGTGCTTCGACCGAAACGCGCTCGCAAGCGGCGAGCTGGCGCTCGGCGAGCGATTCCACTAATATACGGTTAAAATTTTTATGGATATTTGCATTATTGGGTCTGGTTATGTCGGGCTTGTATCGGGAGCGTGTTTTGCAGAAGTCGGGCACCATGTGGTGTGCGTCGACAATGATCAGCGTAAAGTCGACATGTTACAGCGTGGCGAAATACCTATTTACGAACCGGGATTGGACGAACTCGTGCAGCGAAACGTGGCGGCCAAGCGTCTGCGGTTCACCAACTCCATCGAAGTGGGCGTGGACCACGGGCAGATTGTTTTCATCGCCGTCCCTACGCCTCCACAAGCGGATGGAAGCGTTGATCTCACGTATATTGAGCGCGTTGCCCGAGAAATCGCAGGAGTCCTCAAGCCCGGTCAGTACCGCGTCGTTGTGGACAAGTCCACGGTTCCCGTGAAAACGGGAGAGAAAGTCGAAGCGACGATACGGCGGTACAATCATTCAGCGGAATTAGACGTGGTTTCCAACCCGGAGTTTCTTCGCGAGGGATGCGCCGTCCCCGATTTGATGCACCCGGACCGCATCGTTATTGGGTCCGCTTCTCAGCGGGCGACGGATTTGATGAAAAGGGTGTATGAACCTTTTCAGGCGCCCATCTTGGTGACGGACGTTAATTCAGCGGAATTAATCAAGCATGCTGCCAATTCTTTTCTTTCTCTCAAGATCTCTTATATCAACGCTGTTTCCGCGATTTGCGAAGCGAGCGGCGCGGACGTTGAGATGGTGGCCGACGGGATTGGTATGGATAAACGGATTGGGCGTAATTTTCTCAACGCAGGGCTCGGGTACGGGGGATCGTGTTTTCCAAAAGACGTCAAGGCGTTCATCGCAATTGCCGAAGAACTGGGCGTGCCTTTTCATCTTCTGAAGGAAGTGGAACGCATTAACGCCTCGCAGTTGGAGCGCTTCCTGAAAAAACTCCGCGAAGCGCTTTGGGTGCTCCGGGACAAAAAAATTGCGGTTTGGGGTTTGTCCTTCAAGCCAGACACTGACGATGTGCGTAATTCGGTGGCGATTGAGTTGATTAACAAGCTTGCGGCCGAGGGAGCCATTGTCACTGCATACGACCCAAAAGGGATGGAAAAAGCGAGGGAGTACAAGTTGCTTGCCCCAGGAGTGAAGTTGGTGGACTCCCCGCTGGAAGCGACGGCGGGAGCGGAGGCTCTCTTGCTTGCCACGGAGTGGAAGGAGTTTGGGCGGCAGGATTTTGCCGCGGTCAAGGCGGCCATGCATACGCCGCTTCTTTTTGATGGGCGAAACTTATTAAACCCCAGCACGATGCGGGGCATGGGGTTTGTTTATTACGGCGTCGGAAGACCGTGATGGCAATGAGGGGTGTTTGTGCTGTAATGGGCGCGCCTTCGATGCGTTTGCGAGCGGTTACAAACCACTTCTTTTTGCGCTTCTTTTTGGTGCACAGTTCTAAATCTCCTCTTCCATGGCCCACCCCAGAATTTTATATTGTCACTGCCAATACGCACAGGTTCTCCCGAAAGAGGTCAAGGAAGAGGTGTTGAAAAAGTTATGCGCATCCGGGGTAGACTTCGAAGCCGTGGCGGATTTATGCGAGTTGTCTGCACGCCGCGATCCTCTTTTGAAAGAGCTCTCAGAGGGCGGCCCTTTGAAGATAGCCGCCTGTTTTCCCAGAGCGGTCAAATGGCTGTTTGCCGCGGCTGGTGCTCCTCTGGACGCTTCGAACACTCAAGTCACCAACCTTAGAGTAGAACACGTGGAACCGGCTTTTGCCGCGCTCTTGGACCCATCCCTCTCTCCCAATCTGCCCGCCGTCGCAACCACCACCCCTAGTCATGTCGCTCACTGAATCCACTCTTAGGGTCGCCTTGTATGAAGGTCCAGGCACCCGTGCGCTTTCCCAGGAAACGCGTTTTGAAACCCTCAAGCAATTGTTGTCCCAGGGCTGTTCGGTGCGCAGGGCCGCGGATCCGGGGGACGTGTCTGTTTGGATCGGAGACTGGGCCGGAGACTTTGAAGAACAGGGCGAGGCCGCTGCCCACACCTGCATTTCTGTGGCGCCAGAGCATCTTCCTGAGGCGGTGGAGGCTTCCCGCAAATCGGTGGCCGCGGCGCCTGCCGGACAGTGGAAACCTTGGTTTCCAGTGATCGACTACGATCGGTGTACAAACTGCATGCAGTGTCTCTCGTTCTGCTTGTTTGGGGTGTACGGGGTCGATGGGGATCGTAAACTTCAGGTGCAGAATCAGGACAATTGCAAAACGAACTGTCCGGCGTGCTCGCGTGTTTGTCCGGAGGCGGCAATTCTGTTTCCAAAGTACAAGGCCGGCCCCATTAATGGCGATGTGGTGAGCGACGCAGATTTGCAGCGCGAAAAGATGAAGGTGGATATCTCGGCGCTGCTGGGGGGCGATGTTTACTCGCTCTTGCGCGAGCGTACGGCCAAAGCACAGTCTCGATTTTCCAAGGAGCGAGACGCGGACAAGGCGCTGGCAGAACGTCAAAAATGTCTCACAAAATTGGCCGCGCTTTCCGCCGACATTCCGCCTGAGGTTCTCGCTTCTCTTCCCTCGCCGGACGAGATTGCGCGCCGTGCTGCGGAGGCGGCAGCCAAAGCGCAAGCCGCGCTCGCGCCGAAAGATTGAAAATACCTCAGCTGTTTTGCTGGCCAAAAAACAGCTGCTCAACTGCTCTTATTTTACAAACAGAAGGAGGGAACAAAACTTGACCTCCGTCGGGGTGTCAGGGATGCGCACAATCTGAAGTTTAGTGAAAATAATCCGGTATTGTTGCCCGTCGAATTCCCAATCTTTGGACATACTGGAGAAAGGCAAGGGCTCGGTGTTTGCACTCGGTAAACTCACAAACAAGGATTCGAGAGGAATCTTCTCGAACTTTCCGTGCTGTTGCGGGCTCGCGCTGAGAACACCCTCTTTGAGTTTAATCAACACGCCACCCACGTTCACCGCAGTCGACCAGGAGACTATCTCGCAGGGGGGATAGCCACTCTTGTATCCGTCGATTGGAAAAGGAACCTTTGTGTCCAAAGAAAAGGCTTCGATGGCATGTGAATTGTCGGCATTACCAGAAAGCTTTAGGTGATTGATGATGTGTTCCGTGAGAATCCAAGGGGATTGTTTCTTTTCGTCTTCTGTTGGTTGAAGGAACGTTTTTGGGAACAGGCCTTCCAGAGGCGTTTTACCATGGCGCTTTGCCACGTAGCGCACCGTCGACTGGAAGTCGTTGAATTCAGTTTGCGGGAGGTTCAGGCGTTTTTCGGGAGCCGAGATGACTCCCTCCGAGAGAAGTCCGTGTTTTTTCAGAAACACCGTCACTCTTTGCATCTGGCTTTGGACAGACACAGATGCGGCACTCCAAGACCCGAAAGCGCATACAAGGCAGATGCCCCCAAGAAATGTCGGCCACCAACGGATGCCCGCATCTTTGATGAACCCAGTGACTAGCGCCCACACTAAGATGCATCCACCCGCCACCAGTCCAAGGTACCGTTCCTCAGTCACTCCATAGGCGTGGATTCTCTCTCGAATCGCAAAAAGGAGGAGAATGGAGAGAGGCGCAAGGGCCTTTGGGAACGCGCGGCAGAACCAATACGCCCACTTTTCATCCTTTTGGCCGCGCAGAGGGTGCAGCAGCAAAAACGCGAGAATACCAACTCCCGAAAGCAGCAGAACTGGGAGCGCCACCCAACCGTGCGGCCAACTGCGACTGAGAGCGATCTTTGCGCCATAAACGTACAAGATACAAGTGAAGACGGCGACAAGCGGAGCCAGTGCAAATTGAGTAAACAATTTAAAACCCACGGGATGCTCAGAGTCGTTCGCAAGAGCCTCGAAGTCTCGGGGTACGCCTCTCAAAAAAAAGAGTGGGTGTACGCAACCTGTGATGAAAAAAAACAGGTTTGGATAGGCATGGTCGAATTTGAAATTGAACAGCTTATCCGCAGAAAGGAGGGCGAGTTCCAGGCCCGCTACAAGAACACCCGTGTAGAGCGCCGCAGTGAAGAAGCTCTGAAATATGCGCCGATTAAACTGCCAGAAGCCGCCCTCGTTGGAAGTGATAAATCCTGCGATAGCAGCCAAACAATGAAGGCCCCCCAGCAGAAGCCCCCAACTCAGTATAAACGCAAAAGGGGCGTCAAAGCCCATGACCGGAAGTGTGCGAAAATAGATGACGAGTAACGGCAGGGCCAGCCATTCAGGCCAGTGTTTGATTCTGGGGATGGTTCGCTCGGCGAAAATTCGCAAACTAAAGCAAAGAGGCACACCGATGGCCGCAGCCAGAGTCAGTCGTTGGCAAAAATGCGCGGTTGTCAGGACCGACTTTTCGTGGAGCGCCCACACCGCTGCGCCGGCCCAGACGAACGCGCTCGTGAGAAGGGCAGGGAAGCGTCCAAGAGAGGCGACAAGGGCGGTTTGAATTCTTGTGAAGATGGGTGGCATATCGCGAAAGCCGCAGGAGCAATGAACTGTTCGAAATTAGACACTTAAAATTGCTTGGGATGCCACCTTTTTCGCCGCAACGCAGTATGCACCGTTTTTCTCAGCCACTCCGATTTTGCGCAGCCCGCGTTGCGCGGAGCCATTCCAAAAAATTCGATAGCACTGTGGCTTGGGTGCTAAAATGGCTCTTTATGATACTAACATTTAGCAGCTAACCTGCGAAATGCACAACCTCACCTTGTCATCGCGCGCTCTCTTGGCGCTAAGTTTTCTGGCACTTGGTTTTCTTCCCTTCGGTGCTTTGGCCGAAACCCGCGAACTTATTCTCGTGGCAGGTCAGTCAAACGCTGTTGGCTTTGACGCCTATGCCGAGGAGCTCCCCGCCAATGCTGATGACTCCAAGACCATGTTTTGGTGGCGGGTCGGAGATCCTCCGCCAGACGAGTTTGATAGCACAAGTGCGCGGCAATGGACGCACCTGCAGTTTCAACCCCGTACTGAGGCGATGGCCGGTGAGGCTGCTCAAAAGGCGGGGCGTCAATACGGCAACTTCAACAAGAAAACCAAGGGAGGCTTTGGTCCGGAAATCGGAATGGTCCGTACGCTTGCGGACAAGGAGGCAAAGCGACTCGCCGTCATTAAAACAGCCTTCAGCGGAACTTCCGTGGCTCGCGACTGGAACGTCGACCTGCCGGGAATTGCGGACCCCTGTTACCGCTCCATGATTGACGAGGCCAAGGCTGCCTTGCGTCTTGCCGAGGAAAAAGGAATCACGCTGCGCTTCCGCGCCTTTGTTTGGGTGCAAGGCGAGAGTGATGCCAACGCAAAGGACGCTCCCGTTTATGCCGCAAATTTGTCTAAAATGCTTCACCGACTGCGCGTCGATCTGGCTGCTCCCGATATGATTTTATTGTTGGGAGTGAACACGCGGTTTGGAAATGGAAACAACACGTTTATGCCTGTAGTTGTTGAGGCACAAAAAGAAGTCGCCTCTGCGTTGCCCCGCACCTGCTATGTAGATACCGCTGGCGCTGAGACGCTGCCCCCCTCGCACACGCATTTTACAGCCAAAGGCACGCTTGAAATAGGCCGCAGGTACGCTGAAGCGCTCTTGGCTGTGGAAAAGTCTCTCGCTTCTCAAAAATAAACCTTCACTCCCTGTTCATTGCTTCAACAAAGGTCTGTGGGGAAGGCGTTTCCAAAAATCATTTGTATCCGCGCACAAATTCTTCCGAGGCTCATGCACGCCCTCTAATTTTTCCGAATCCATGAAATGACGTCCGCCACAGCTTCACGGGAAAGAAGCTTCTCCAGGCCGTCCGGCATGAGTGACTTTGTCGACGTCTCGATTTTTTCGATCTGGCTGCGCAAGACCGTCTCTGCAGCGCCTCCACCAATCCCTATTCTCAAGCTGTTCGCATTTTCTTCCGCAATCAAACCAAAGATCTTTCTGCCGTCTTTCATCAAAAGTGTATGTGCCAAATACCTCTGCTCAACGGCGCGGCTTGGGTCCAGAATGGCTTCTAAAAGTTGATTGGTAGGTTTGCTCGCTATCGTCTCCAAATCGGGTCCCATCTCGGTGCCCTCACCTTTGAGTCGATGACACCCTGAACAAAACGACACATAAATCTGATGCCCGCGTGAAGCGTCGCCAAGGAGTGTGTTTACGCTTGCGTACGAGCGTACAACCTCCTCCCGGTCAGAGTTATAATTTGTGACGGTCTTTGCCGGTGATGCTGGTGCTTTGCCTTTGGTTGGACCGGTTAATTTTTCCTGCCAGTTCGCCGCCGCTGTGTGTTCCGGCAAAGCATTCAAAAGCGCCACAAGCATCGCCGGGGTCGTGGCATCGTTCTTTTCAAACTCCGCCCACACCCCTGATATCCGTGGATCCTGACTGATAACACCCAGCGTCATTGCGACAGCCACTCGCAATTTCAAATCCGGCTCCCTGCTGAGCTCTACCAGTTTGGAGACAACTTGGTCTGCTTTTAAATAAAACTCTGCCAGCTTCACTCCCTGCAACCGAAGCTCCGGACTCGGATTCTCCATCGCGCGCAGCAAAAGTTTTTCATCAAGAGTCCCGAGATTGTGCGCCGTCCAAAGTTGCTGGATCTGCGCGGGGACACTCCCTTTCCAATGGAGCGGTGTCCATTGGGAGCCGCGTTCAATCAATAATCTCTGTGCCGTATCACGAACCCAACCATTGGAGGATTCCAAGGCTTCCGCCAATTCATGCTCACCCATTTTCGTAAGATTTGGGATCCGGCTGTGTTTTACAGTCGTTGGGCGGACCCGATAAATTCTTCCCAAATCACTGCCCGCACGCAGGTCGAGATGGGCGAGAAGTTGCGCTGGGATCCACTCTGGGTGCTCTATAATGAGGCGGACCATGTCGACCACAAAAAGAGAGCCGTCAGGGCCTGTGCGGGCTTGTGTAAACCGGCTCCAATTGTCAGTACTCGCCAGAAATTCACTCGCCGGCTCATCTGCGGCCCGATGGCTTGAAAACGAGACTCCGCTGGGCTCGAGAACCTCCCGATGCACCAGATTGTTCGCAGGCTCGCAGATGAATACGCTCCGAGCGAAGTCGCCTCCAAACAAAACGTCCCGGTAGGGAATCGGATTGCAGGCGGACGTAAGCACATTGACGGCTGTAGGTTGATTGAACCGTGCCACTGGGAGACTGGCCGGATAGATCGCCTTTCCATGCGGGTTTAAGTCTTGCTTCACCGAGGGCAGCGCCACGTTTGGATTCCTGCCGAGTTGTCGGTCGTCGTAAAGGTAATGCCATCCGATACTGCTGTTGTTGTTCGCGAACCAGTTTCCATAATCGTCACGCCACCGACCATACTGTGCGCGTCCGGACTGCAGTTGAAATTCCCCTGACAATGGGTTGAACCGAAAATCTCGGCCGCTCAAATCAAACGTCTTGCCCGATCGGACCTCAGTGACAGTGCCGCCACTGTCTCCATTACCTCCGTAAAACCACCCATCAAGCCCCCAGACAAACCCGTTTACAAGATGTTGAGGGTTGCCCTGTTTAAAGCCGGTGAAAAACGTGGTTTGCTTGTCGGCTTTTCCATCGTCATCGGTATCCTCCGCAAAAAAAATATCAGGCACGCTTGCAATAAAAGCGCCTCGTCCCCAACACGCCAGACCTGTCGGATAGGTGAGGTTATCCAGAAAAACCGTGGCTTTGTCATAGATGCCGTCGCCATTAGTGTCTTCCAAAATCTTGACGCGTCCCGAATATGTTTTTCCGTTGTGCTCATGAAACGGGTAGTCCCCCATTTCGACAACCCACATCCGGTCGCGAGCATCCCAATCCACAAAAATAGGATCCTGTACCAAAGGTTCATGGGCAACGAGGTCAGCCACGAATCCGGGTCGTAATCTTAGCGCGCGCAGTCCCTCCTGCGGCGACAGTGCTGCGGCAACAGGCGGGCGGCACAACTCTGTATAGGATATCCTCTTTTGGCCCTTGAGCCAGAGCGCTCCGTCATGAAACTCCGTTTCCGTCGCAGTTGTGAGAGGGATGCTGCCTGAATCACCCGCTTTTCCCTGCCGGATGATCTGGGTCCATCCCAGCGCCCAGCCCAGTGACTTCCGTTCATCCCGGTTGAAAAGAAATATTCCGTAAGACTCTTCATTTGAGAAAATCACATCTGGCTCCCCATCGCTGTTCAAGTCGACAAAGCGCAAACCTGGGGTTGTGGGGAGAAGTCCGGTCGGCAGAGGAAGTTCCGGATGTGGTCGCAAATCCTTGCTGGAAGCCCATGCGGAGGCGCCCCCCAAAATCAGCATCTGAACGCCAAGGGATGACAACAACATGCCGCAGGAAAAACGGGGTTTACGATGCTTCATGTTCCGTAGTTAGCGCATTCGTTTATAGCGGGCAGCAATTTTTTATTTCGCTCACTTCGAAAGCGTGTATCGCGAGAGATACGAGTTGTTGCGGAGGCTTCTCGGTGGAGTGCAAAAGTATAATTTAAGTAACTGAAGAGGAACAATTTGTACATTAATAAAAATTGTTGTTTTCCGGTTTTTGACACAAAGCAGTGACATGAGTTTTACGGCAGGGCTAATGTCTTTTAGTATTAATTTTGCAAAGTCTCCGTGCTCTCCGGTATCAGCCGTGGTTAGTAGTCAACGCTGACGACAGGCGTCCTCAAACCTCCCGAACCTTTTTATCCTCCTATGAAACGTCTTTTATTTTTGTTTATCGCTTTCATGACGGTGGTCATGCCCTCCGATGCTGCTCCAGATAGTGCAGCACGTGTCGAAGGCACGCTTGATAAAATGCGTGTTCTCTCCAAAGAGAGTAAATGGAACGATTTGATCGCTCAGTTCAAAGGGGAGGACCTTGCGTCTTGGGGGATTCAGCCTGACAAGGTTTCTGAGGCTGCCAGCCTGCGAGGGAAGGCTTATATTATTCTCAAAGACGGTGCGAATGCGGCAAAGGATTTGAAGCTAGCGGCGGAGCGTTCTCCTAAAAGCGGAGAGCGCTGGCACGAGTTGGGAGATTTGTACGGCGGCCTTCTAGGAGACGACGAACAGGCTTTGGGGGCTTACAATAAAGCTTTCCAGTGCACAGGAAAATCAATGGGTTGGCTCTCAATCAGCTCAACCATAAAAGTCGCATCCATTCTTGCCAAGCAGGGCAAGTCTCAGGAGGCCCTGCAAATTAGCGAGCGTTACGACAGCTCGGAAATTTTACAAATGGCACCTGTTTGGGGAGACAAGCTGCGCGGGGTCAAAGAGACGATTACCTCGAAACTTGCCGCATCCATGCTTGTGATTTCAGACAACGGCGTGAGTGACTATCAAATCGTTCTTCCGGATAACTATCCCACCCCTGCTATTCAGGCCGACATGCAGCAGGTGGGCCGGTTGCTGCAAACTGCGTTCAAAGCCAACGGCTCGGAGTTGGAGGTTGTTTTTGAAGCAGCCCGTCAGAAGACAAAACCGGGAATCTTTGTCGGCGCAACAGAGTTTGCGCGCAGTCATGGGGTGGCTCTTAAAGGCTGGAATTATGTGCACAAGGCGGTCGGACGCGACATCATTATTGCTGGTTGCGACGAACCCGCACCAGGAAGGGGACCGAACGCGCCTAAAGCGCCGGGGTTTGACCGCATCGGCAGCGCAAAAGCAGTGACAGACTTTCTTCAATCCTATGTCGGCACCCGGTTTTTATTTCCGGAACAAGGCGGCTTTGTGCCTCTTGCCAATGTCTCAAAGGTTGATCTTCTGACGACACCAACCATTGAGTACGTCCCGACGCCAAGAATCGTCGTGCCTCCAAACTTGGACACACAGAAGGTTCCGTTGCTTGATTACGATATCAGTTGGCCTCCCACGGTCAGTTTCTACCATCTCTCCCAGAATCGTTTTCCAACGGTGGATGTCCTCTACGCTGGACACACCTGGCATCGCGCGATTCCATCAAACGAGGCTGCGTTTGCAGCCCATCCCGAGCACTTTGCACTCATAGGTGGCAAGAGAACTTTGGTTGGAAGCGAAGCGCAGGTACAGTTTTGCATTTCCAACCCAGAGGTGCAGGAATTGTTGTATCAAGACTTGGAAAAGAATTTCAAACTGGGCTTTAAATCTGTCGACCTTGGTCAACCAGACGGCTTTCGTGGTTGTGAATGCGAGCCTTGCACCAAACTTTTTGGGACGGGTTCGGATTGGAGTGAAAAGGTGTGGATTCTGCACCGCAATCTCGCTGAACGCGCCTACAAGGCGTTTCCAGACAGGACGGTGCCGATCTCTGTTTACGCAATCACGGAGACACTTCCAAAGACCTTTACTTCGTTTCCTCCCAACGTGCGCCTCGGCATGAGTGGCACCCGAGAGCATGAGCTTGCGCGGTGGCAGAAATTTGGCGCACCGCAGGGCTTCTCCACCTATCTCTATTACTGGTGTCCGAACATGATGCCGCGTTATTTTCCCATGAGAACACCCGCGTACATGGAAAAAAACATCAAGCGCCTGATGGCGGCCAACGTACATTCCGTCACACGCGACGGCAATGGTGGCATTGCTTACGGACTCGAAGGTCCAACCTACTACACGATGGGAAAAATGTTCGATGGTCCCGATGCTCATACGGGCAAGGAGCTTGTCATCGAGTACGTCAGTGCTGCCTTTGGAAAGTCCGCCTCCGCCATGATGGGTTTCTATGACCAGCTCTACAACTCGCTGGAAATTTATTCCCGCTACATGGCCACCCGTGAGGATGGCTGGAGTTTTATCGACGTTTATGGACGCTCAAAAAAGCATCTCTCCAGTCCCGAGCCAGTGATTGCCTTTCTTTACCCAGTGGATCTGATTCAGTCGCTGGAGAAGCAACTCCGTCTCGCTGAGAAAGGAGACCTCAGTCCCAAAGTTCAAACACGCTTGGCCCTTGTGCGCGCTGAGTTCGATTATCTCAAGGGCGTTGTCACTGCCGTGCATCTTTATAATGCCTACCAGATTTCTCCGGACCCTGCATCCCTGGATCGCCTGCTCAACGCAATCGACGCGAGACGTTCCGCCGTGGACAACCTTTTTACCAAAGGTAACGAGCTCAAAGGCTGGCCTATGACACTTTTTCCTCCTACGGGCCACAGCGCCGACACCCTGAAACTCAAACATGACGGCTATCAGGAGCCCTATAAAAACTCCTTCTTGAATTGGGACACTAAGGCCAAGCGACTTGCGCCCATGCCCAATGCAAAAGGACTTTCCGCTGGCTTGGTCAAAGCGCCGGTGACAATTGATTCTACGGCTTGGAACGGCATTGAAGCCCATCCGCTGGCGGCGGTGAACGCCCCCAACCTGGCCGCCATCAAAACGCAGGTTCGCGTGATTTACGACGAATCTCATCTTTACGTTCGATTTGAGAATGAAATGCCGCCTGACACTACAGTTGAGGCCGTTGAAAAAGAACGCGTTGAACTTTATTTAATGCCAGGCACGGGTGCGCCTACGTTCCGCTTTAGTGCGGGAGGCAGGGCGGATTCCGCCACTCAGGCTGCCCGTGGGTTGATAGAGGACATGATGAACCTCGGCTACGCCAAATTTGATCCTTTGTGGAAGGCCGATTGGAAACATACCTCTAACTATGACTCGAAGGCCAAGCGACTGAGCGTGCTGATGGCCATCCCCTTGCGCTCCATCCCGCCTGCAGCGATCACGCCCGGCCAAAAATGGTTCGTTAATTTCCAGAGATCCAGTCCATCCGGGGTCTTTACATGGTCTGTGCTGCCGGGGGGCGCTGGTGTCGAAGACCCTCGGAGCAACGGAGAATTATCGTTTAACGGCACCAATTCCTCCGCTTCGTCCTCGGCTCATCCACTTAAAGTGGAGAGGGAAAAAATTTACAAAGATACTTTTGAAATACCGGGTCCGTGGAAGGAGCAGATCACGAAGGGGCCCGCTCTGGTTTTGACAGAATGGCGCTTCCGGGCCGATCCTACCGAGGTTGGCGCGAAGCAAGAGTGGTTTGCTCCCGCCCGCTATTCCGCCGCCGACTGGATTCCCGTAACGGTCCCCGCGTTTTGGGGAGAAAACGACGCTATTGGTAATCTCCTTGGAGACGGTTGGTACCGCGTTGCGTTCAACGTACCGGCTTCTTTGCAAGGTAAGAATCTCCGACTCATGTTTGCGGGTGTCGATGAACAAGCCTGGGTCTATCTAAACGGAAGGGCAGTCGGTGAGCACTCGGAGAAGTCGGAGAAAAAAGCTTACACCGCTCTCTACGATGAACCGTTCATTGTCGAAGTGCCTGCCAGCCAACTCATCGCCGCCGGTCAAAACGTACTCTATGTGCGAGTGCACAACCAAGTCGGTGCAGGCGGTATTTGGCGTCCTGTTCATTTGATTGAAGCCGGTGCTCCCAACAATCTGAAGTGAGGCTTGGGCAAAGCCCAACGGTGACGAGCGGAGACGGGGCAGTGCGCTTATTTTGACGGGGCGCCGCTTCTGACCGTAATCCATCCATTGGCTCGCACTAAAGTCGTTGGTTGATACGGGGCATCCCGTTCGATCTCAAGAATGCCGGGTTGCTGGGAGTCAAACATCCAATCAAGCATCGACTCCTTTTGAATCACGGGGAGAGACATGCCGTCGGCCACAACCTGCACCCTCCCGGAGTTTGATCCTACGCGAGTCAGTCCGCCGCCTTTGATCCGGAGGCCTCCTAAGACCGGTTCGACCTGTTCAATCGGGTCCTTGCCAAGGACACTGACTCCATTTTCACAGACGGCAAATTTGCCGCGCAATGAGTCTGCGGCAAGAACGCCGGAGCGTTCAGGTTTAAGTTCAGGATTCAATGCGCCCGATAAAAAATCTTTGCCCTGTAGCTTGTAGGGGGAGGCTGCCGCCGAGCATGAGACGTAGGCGCTGAAGTGAGGCGCTTTGATTCCAGCCATCCCAATCGGGCCATTGAACACGCGGCCGACTTTCTTTTCTTCAACAAGACGGTTGAAGACAGGCTGAAGTTGGGTGGTCGGTAATTTGCCCGCATCAAAGAGCACACCGCCTTTAAGCCCCGACCCCTGCCAGAATACCAGGGAGGGCACGCCGTCGGTTCGTTCTAAAACAATCGCTTGAAGAGATTTACAATCGTATCCTGCGATAATATCAACTTCGCGGTTACCCACTTTACGCTTGCTCCAGACGGGTGTCAGGTCGTCTTTCCAAGGCCAGGCTGTTTGGAGACTAGATCGCCAGTTCTTGGCGGTTGCTGCTAAGTTCTGATTGTCTGTGGAAACCCATCCGCTGACATAGAGGAGACTGGGTTGGTGGCGGAGCCAGTCCACGAGTGCGGAGATGGTTTGATCTCGCAAGGGGGCTGCGGTTTGGCCGTTGAGTCCGATCATTCGATAGCCTGCTAGAGACTTTTCCGAAAGCTGGTTGATCTTCGCGATGCAGTCGAAATCTGCCGCGAGATCAAAGCCTGGAGAGCGCATGTCTGTGCCGACAAAAAGCACCTCATGGGAATGGGGTGGGAAAGGGACGCCAGAAAGAAGGTTGACGCCATCCTGAATCAGTTTTCGTTCAAGAAGAAAGCCGTTGCGCATGGCTTTTTTTTCCGCAGCTTCACGCGCAGCGTAGGGGTCCGTCTTCTTGGGGGGCGCATCCAGTTCGAGCAGGTCACTGCTAATTTTATCTTCCTTATTTAAAACCGATTCCAGCTTCGCACCTTTGGTTTCTTCCACCAATTGGTAGCGTTTCCCCAAGCCGCGAAAACTATGTTCGAGGGCTTCCTCAAAGGATTTGTTGCCGAGATGTAAATCTTCAAGTTGAACCCAGCGCCCAAAATCTTCGCCTTTCCATCCGACATGGACAAAAAGATAGATTGCGAAAAGCCCTGGATGTCCGCCTGCAAGCCAGGTGCATAACGAGTCTGCAGAAGTCACCGCTTTTTGAGTCAGTTCTGGGGACAAGGGTACAGGCGTGTTGTGTTGTATTTGTGTTTGATTCAGGCCCAAGCCAACGCCGACTTTTCCTTGATTCAGCCACAGCACAGGCCTTTCGGGCCATGTTGTTTTCAGTCGCCGGATTGCGGCGTATCTGCTCCTGCTTGGTGCTCCGTATTCGTAGCCGGCGGCGATATCAAAGTCCCAAAGATTGTCATAGGCACAGGGGCCGTTCTGGTCCGGCATAAAGGTCGCCACTTGAAATCCTGGGCGAAGTTTGCCGTACCGAAGGCGGATGTAGTCTACAATGCTATTAAATCCCTCGACTGCAATACGCTGCTCCCAATCCCACCAGGCATCTTTTTGTGCTTGGTTGAGGCGCTCTTTTTCTCCGTTGATCGTCTGTGGATCTATCCCCGCTTCGCGACAGAATAAACGCCAACCGTTGTTCCATTCATTGAAGGGCCGGAAGTACATGCTTTCTTCGCCTAGAACAAGGCCATCCAAGCTCTCCCAATGCCCTTCAAACTCGGCGTCCAAACCCAGCCAAAAAGCGTCTTTCCAAGACGAATTTAACAGCACTTGCGCGGGATTTTTCGCTGTTTTATTGGCGCGCGGGAGTATCACTTTTCCCTCAGACTGTGCCTTGTGCAATACTTCCCATTGAGGTGCGTCCGTCGGCTCTCGCCCTGGCGCAGTCAGAAGGTAAAAGCCCTCAAAGGGCGTCTGTGGATCCGAGGGCATGCCGCAGTTAAAAGACATCGCTTTCTCGGCGGAAACCCGGTTCACAGAGGGGCGCGGTATGGGTGTTCGTTCCCCTTTGCTTCGCGCCACGGCATCT
Organism: Chthoniobacteraceae bacterium; assembly: GCA_947476255.1. Taxonomy (GTDB): domain Bacteria; phylum Verrucomicrobiota; class Verrucomicrobiia; order Chthoniobacterales; family Chthoniobacteraceae; genus Chth-196. Next base: position 48,951 of record CANJPY010000003.1, read on the forward strand.
TCTAAATAAAGGGCGGCGGCGTCTTCCGGCTTGGAGGAGAGTGCCTTCTCCAAAAGCGCTCGCTCCGCCGCAGTCGCTATTTGGGAGGCAACGGCTGCAGCCTGTAATCGGACCAAACGGTGCCCGTCCTCTAGCAGTGACGGTAAATGTTTTCGTGCGCGCTCTGGATCAAGCCTGCCTAGATGCCGCAGGGCTAAAGCTCGTACGTGGGGATCTTTATTTTTGGTGGCCGCTTCCAGATCGAAGAGAGCCTCTTGAGAATTTTCAGAGGCCAGAGCTTCGACGATTTGCCGCCGGACGTAGTGGTGTTCGACTTCTAGTTCAAACAACCGCTGCGCTCGGGGTTCCTTTGGTGCCAAGGCGTGGACAATAATACGGGCGGCTTCTGCGATGGAGGAGTCAGAATGCCCGGATAAAGCCAGAAGAGCCTGACGATAGTCCGCGAAAGCGGTGGGCGGAAGGTTGCCAAGGACTGATCGGAGCACCGTCCCGTCTGGATCGGTGAGGCCACGTTGTATCTCGTCCGGTTTGAGTGCGCCGATTTTGAGCAACCCTTTAAATGCAAGTGCGCGGCGCAGACCGCTGACATCGCTTATGAAAGAACGCAACTGCGGCACATTCTCCTGGGTTGGTTCGCCGGAAAGGACCGTCAGAGCTTCTTCACAAAGCGGATTTGCGGTGAGGCACGCGGCCGCGCGCGAGGCGAGCGCAGTCTCTTTCTGACCCCGGGTCGTGAGCGCCCAGACTGCGTAGAAGGCGGTCTCAGGGTCGGGATCATTTTTGAGAAAATCGAGTGCTGGCACAGGGATATCAGCCGGGTACTGAGCCAGGGCCCATGCAGTGGCACGCCGTAATATGGGGTCTGTGGCTTTTGCTGTGCGTAAAAAGTGTCCGAGTGCTGCTTTGGACTTCATCGTGCCGAGGCATCTTAGCGCGCCCGCCTGCCGCGTTTTTATTGCCGCACCTCCGTTACGAGGATTGTCTTTGCCGCTCGCAGGCGTCCCTAAAAGGGCGTCATCGAGATCGTCGTTTCCGGCCTGGAGGATGAAAGCCAGAAGATCTTTCTCAATGACTTCTGTCGAATGCTTGTTGAGGGCACAGAAGCGTCTGGTTTGAAGCGCAGACTCGTGTGAGAGCGCCTCTGGCAATGCCTGTTGCAACATGACGATGTAGCCGATCGGTTTCTGGACGGCGCGGTTGTCCGTGGAAAGGGTCGCGCCAGCGCGCACGATCGCAGCTGCGGCCCACGGGTCACTACCAGCTCGCGTGATGAAAGGGCGAAGCTGGTTTAATTGGGTAACCCCCGAATTTTCCATAAGTTCGCCCTGAAGCCTTGGCGCTAGGTAATAGGACTCGAGAAACGTACCGTTGTCTAACGGAAGCCCCCGTTGAATAGGGCTGGATTTGGCGTCGAGTTTCATTTCTGTGGATAGCCACTCTGTGACCGTCTTTAGAACCGCGGGCGTCGAGGTTTCGTCTGACCATTGGAGCCCGCGTTCTGTCACACCTGAAGCGCGGAGGAGCCGGATCGTCAATTTGCCTTCCTGCCACTCCCAACGTACGAGCGCATCAAGCCCAAGCAGGGCATTGAGTTCAGGAAAGAGCTCCGAAGGCCGAGCGATTTTTGCCGGACTCAGAACGTCTGCAAAAGCGCTGGCACTTTGGCCTTCGTCAAAAAGTTGAACCTCAGGCGCCTGCTCAAACCATTCGTAGAGATAGAGTGCAAGAACTTGGTCGACACAAACCGCCCGGGATTTTAGGTGCTTTGACAGGATTCTCTTGCCGGGAGGTTGTACAAGCAAACGGATTGGACTCGCTTCAAGAATAGCGCTCTGCAGAAGCGAGAGCAGGGAGAGAACAAGAATGAAGATTCTCACAGGGTGTGTTTCAGGTTGTAAAATTTGGCAGAAATTTTTGAAAAACAGTGTTTTGCAACAGGGTGACGTGAGGCAAAAGCAGGGATTTAAAAGCTCAGGCCTCGCAGGGCAGCGTCCAGTTAATCTAAACGAAGCGCTGGTATAGAGGGTGCGAAGAGATGAGACGACAGAACAAATCCCACAGACAGGTGTCCTGTGTTTAAGTGCTCTCCGCACCCTCGAAGGAACTGGTGTCGGTCCGCTCTGAGGCAGATTTCAGGTTCGGTCTTAGAACACTAAAAATGGACCCTGAATCGCTTTCTCAAATCACTCATCGGTCCGGAACGGGACTGCAGGGAGACCGTTCTTGTTGAAGAGGTTTGCCCATGCATGTCGGCCAGACCAAGCATAGCGCACAAACTGAGGTTTGGGAACTTCGCCCGAGGTGAGGACAACGGTTTCTCCGTCGATGCGGGCATCGGCCCAGTGAAACTTTTTGTCTTCGCCCGCGAGCGCAAATCCTTGGAGCGAATCCCCGTTTTTGAAGGCAAGGCCGTCGCCGGTGTGCGTGAATTTCACATGGACAGCGGAGTCCTTTATGGTTTGTGAGGCGTACGTAGGGCCGCTGGTCTCGACTTTCTTGCCATAGACAAAGCCAAGTGCCACGGCCGCCGCGCGGGAGCCATAACCGGATTTGCACGGGGGATGGATGCCATCGCCAAGGTCACTGCCAATGACCATGGCCGTGCGTGGATACGTGCCTATCTTGATGTGTTCTTCCCTGTATGCGCCGTCCCCGGGTACAGCCGCAGGCAGTTTTTCAAACTTGTTGGCGTACAGGTTGATTGGGTTGTTGTAGTCGTAAGCACACCCGCCGCCGCTTGGTTTTTGAATATAAAGGAAAGGGAACTCTCCCTGGCCCCATTCCTTGCGCCAACCGCGAAGGAGCCCTCCCATCATTTGAAATTGGCCAACTCCGGTCACGGCCGTGCCGCTTTCCCCTTGATCCCATAACACACCGCGAATTCCGTAACCTACGAACGGCCGCATGTGGAGGTCATAGAGATGGCCAATTTCGCCCGTCGAATCTCCGGCACGCATTGGCTTTGCGGGCCGCGCAGGCGGGCGCGTCGTTTTGCGTTCTTCCTCGGACAACTTTTGAAACTTGGCGAACTCCTCCGCATACAACTTAGAGTCCTCCGTAAACTTCAGGATTGCAGCCTCATATGCTGCTGGATCTTTGTCGAAGGGATTCGTGGCACGTGCCTTTGTGATGGCATCCTGAATGGGTTTGTCTTCTTCGAAAGCTTGTTTCGAGAGCCAGAAACCCGAAGGCGTCCCCCCCACCGCTCCAACCAGCAAGCCAACAGGTACGTCCAATTCTTTTTGAAGCGGTTGGCCGAATGAAAACAACATCGCGGAAAAGCGTTTGTTGGTTTCGGGCGTCGATGTTTCCCATCCAGGGCGGCCCTTGGAAATCATGCGCAGGTTCGGATAGGCGCCGTTGGAAAGAGCTTCGAGGACTGCATCATCCTTGGTGTAAGAAGAGACGAGCATGTCCATGTTGGACTGCCCGGAGCCAACCCAGACCTCGCCAACTAAAATGTCTTCCAATGTAACCGGGGTCCCGCTCGCGCCGGTGACGGTCATTGAACGCGGTGTGGTGGACGTAGTTAATGGATCGAGTTTGACGAGCCACTTTCCGTCCGCATTCGCGGCGGTTTCCTTTTTTTGCCCCGCGAATTCTACTTTCACCTTTTCCTCGGGTGTGGCGGTTCCCCAAATGGGAACGGCCATCTCACGTTGTAGCACCATGTGACTGCTCAGAACCTTTGGTAACTTGACTTCGGCGTGCAGTGCGGTTGCACACACAGCGTTGCTGAATAAAAGCAGCAGACCACGAGCGGCAAAAGCCTGCCCGGGACATTTTAGAGGGGGTGTTTTCATAGTGGTTTTGTAAGTGAACAACTTCAGGGCACTCGCAGCCTCTTGGGTGATGCGAGATGCCTGACTGTTAAATAGCCGAAAGCTGTAATCGATCACAACCACTATAAGGGTATTTGCTGGTCCCGCGTTCGCGGTTTGGGAATTTTAGATTTCAAGGTGTGTCAGCTTTAAAATTTCCGCTCCTGTGTTTTGTCAGAACCCTGTGCGCCTCAGGGTTTCCATGCCCCACCGTGCGGAAACAGGACACCCCTGCAGAGCGACAGCGACCCTCGATTTTTGCAGGCATTATGAAAGTCGTTTCTAAGAATTTCGGCGCTGCGGGTTTTCCTTGAACGGTGGCAATAAAGGTCGCCCGTTGACTTGGGTTCGTTCTATCCATTCTTGCATGAAGTCCTCTCGCCTGTTTTCCGTGAAAACCTTCGTTTTTTTAGTCCTGGGGCTTTGGTTTGTGCCTCAAGGTTTGGTTTGTGCCGCAGGGGGCGTCTCCCCGGATTTCAACCGCGATATCCGCCCGATTCTTTCCGACAAATGCTACTACTGCCATGGTCCAGACGATGCCCATCGCAAAGGGAAGCTTAGGCTAGACACTGCCGAGGGCGCGGCAAAGGTTCTTGGGAATAAGAATGCCGCCAAAAGCGAACTTCTCCATCGCGTCACCTCCAAGGACCCAGATGAGGTGATGCCGCCGCCGGACGGGAATATCGGCAAGAGTTTGTCAGCAGCCGAAGTCGAATTGCTTAAGAGATGGGTTGAGAGTGGGGCTGTTTACTCCAAGCACTGGGCGTTCCTTCCGCCAGAGCGGCCTCGGATTGCGACGCAGCCCACCGAGCGTCTCCACCCCATTGACGCCCTCGCGCGCAGGCGCCTCACTGAAGAAAAGTTCTCATTCAACCCACCTGCCTCCAAGGAGACTTTGATTCGCAGGATGACCTTGGATCTCACCGGACTGCCTCCAACGGCATCGGAGATCGCTCAGTTCAAAACCGACACTTCCCCGGATGCCACTCAAAAATTGATCGACCGCGTTTTAGCGTCCCCCCATTACGGCGAACGGATGGCTTTGCTTTGGATGGATCTCGCTCGGTACGGAGATTCCAGCGTTTATCACGCAGACGGCCCGCGCGAAATGTGGGGTTGGCGGGACTGGGTGATCGGTGCGTTCAACGCGAACATGCCCTTTGACCAGTTTACGATTGAGCAGCTCGCCGGTGATCTTATTCCCAAGGCGACGCTGGCTCAAAAAGTAGCGTCGGGTTTTAATCGCAATCATGCCACCACAGACGAGGGTGGAGTCATCGCCGAGGAGTTCCGCGTCGACTACGTTGTGGACCGCGTCAAAACCACCTCCAATGTCTGGCTGGGACTAAGTTTGGAATGCGCTCAATGCCACGATCATAAATATGATCCGATTTCGCAAACTGAGTACTACCGTTTTTATTCGTTCTTCAACAATACCAAGGACGGCGGTATGCAGACCCGGAACGGGAATGCCGCGCCGATGGTTGAAATTCCAGATCCTGAGGCCGACGTAAAATTAAAGCTGGCACAAGAGGCTGTAAACAAAGCACTGGCAAACCTGCATGCGGCGGGACAGCCAAAGCTCAAAGGAAAAGTCTTCTCGGACTGGGCCGCGCCGAAGGACATCGAAAACGCCAAGCCCTTTCCCGTGGAGGGTGTGGTCATGCACATCCCCTGCGTGGAGTCCGACAAGACGATTCTTGTAAGCAGCTTGGAGGGCCTCAATGCTTCGACGGGAGGGATTGCACTTGCGAAAGCCGAGCGTGCAGGAACATCTGGACTGACCCTTGCAGGGAATGTGTCCGCGGTATTTGACGGTGGGCCGCAGCTTGATGGTCACAGTCCGTTCTCGTTTTCAGTCTGGCTTAAAATTCCGGCTGTTTCCGGCTCGGCATCAATTTTGACCCGAATGAAAACGGATGCAACCTATCGGGGCTTCGATATTGGATTGGAGAATGGCAAGCCCGGGCTGCACCTTGTGCATCAATGGAACGGGAGTGCGCTTAAGTTGTACGCCAAGGATCCTCTTCAAAAGGATACTTGGCAGCATATCGTCCTCACATACGACGGTTCGGGCAAGGCGTCTGGGGTTCATCTTTTCGTGAATGGCGACCTCTGGGAAATGAAGGTTCAAGCTGATACACTATCTGCGTCGAGTGAGACAGACGCACCTCTGGTATTTGGAGGTCGCCAGGATGGTTCCCGTTTCCGTGGCGATGTGTCAGAAGTAACTCTCTGGAAGCGCGAACTGGCAGTGAACGAAATCAAAGACGCTGCCCAAAGCTATATTCAAGCCCTGCGGTATTATCCCGTGGACTTGCGCACTGAGACGCAAGCAAAAGCTCTTGCACAGGCATTCCTTCTCGGACAGGACCGCTCTGATGCGACGCAGCGTACCGCTTATGCCAAGGCTCTTGATGCCGAACTAAAATCTCGAAAAGGACTGAGTAGTGTGATGGTGATGGAGGATCTTCCAGAGGCCCAACGTCGCGCGACGTTTGTACTTAGTCGCGGGCAGTACGATGCACCGCTCAAAGACCGTGAAGTGAAGCCTGGAGTTCCTGCCATACTTCCTCCCCTTTCTTCAGAAGGGGAATTCGACCGCTTGTCGCTTGCGCGCTGGTTGGTTCAGCCGGGGCATCCCCTGACGGCGAGGGTGACGGTAAATCGGATTTGGCAAATGCTTTTTGGCGAGGGCTTGGTAAGAACAAGCGAGGATTTTGGAATGCAGGGCGAAATGCCAAGCCACAGCGATTTATTGGACTGGCTGGCTGTCGAGTTTGTGGAATCCGGCTGGAATCTCAAGCACCTCATCCGGCAGATCGTTTCGAGCCAAACCTATGGCCAAGATGGGCGTCAGACCCCTCAAACATTGGAACTTGACCCGGAAAACAGACTGCTTGCCCGAGGGCCGCGCATTCGTTTGCAGGCTGAGTTTATTAGGGACAATGCACTTGCTGTGAGCCATTTGCTAAACCCAAAAATCGGAGGCCCAAGTGTTAAACCATATCAGCCTGCGGGTGTCTGGGAAGAGGTGGCTCTCGACACCAACCTTTCGAAGTTTACGCCAGACACAGGAGAGAAACTTTACCGGCGCTCGATGTACACTTACTGGAAGCGGTCTTCTCCTCATCCCTCCATGGTGACCTTCGACGCTACTACGCGAGAGAAGTGTACCGGACGGCGCTCGCGCACTAACACTCCGCTGCAGGCTCTTGTGACATTAAACGACCCGCAGTTTGTCGAGGCCGCGCGCGCGTTTGCTCAACGTGTGATTCGCGAAAGCGGAACCTCTGCCTCAGATCGTGTCACCTTTGCCATTCGAGAAGCTCTTGGTCGTGAGCCGAGGTCTAGAGAAGTTGAAGCGCTCTCCGAACTGGCACGTACCGAGTTTGAAAGATTTCAAAACGAACCGGAGAAAGCACGCCGGTTGCTGTCGGTTGGTGAACATTCTCGCGACAAAACCATTCCTGAACAGGAGCATGCCACTTGGATGGTAATTGCAAATACAGTCCTTAATTTGGATGAATTTTTGGTCAAATAGGCCGGTGTCGGAGTTCACATTTTTAATCCTCTAGTCCTGAAACATTTTTCGACATGATAAATCGCAGAGCCTTCATTTCACGTTCTGGAACTGCCCTAGGGGCGACCGCGCTCTCGGGCCTTCTGAATCCCAGCCTTTACGGAACGGCAGCGGCCAGCGCAGGGACCCACTTCGCTCCAAAAGCCAAGCGCTTGATCTACCTGTTCCTCGCCGGGGGCCCGTCGCATATCGATACCTTCGACTACAAACCTGCAATGCGAAAGCTCCATGGAATCGAGCTCCCCGAATCCATCCGCAATGGCCAGCGGATCACGGGGATGACGAGTGGGCAAAAAGCGTTTCCCTGCGTTGCTCCGATGTTTGAGTTCAAGCAGTACGGTCAACGCGGCGCGTGGGTCAACAGCGACATCCTGCCGCACACGGCGTCAATGATCGATGAGATGGCCGTGATCAAGTCTCTCCATACGGAGGCGATTAATCATGACCCAGCTATCACGTACATCGCCACGGGTGCCCAGCAGCCAGGACGTCCCAGCCTCGGTGCCTGGCTCAGTTATGGACTGGGTTCAGAGAATGCCAACATGCCCGCATTTGTCGTGATGATCTCGCAGGGACGCGGTCAAAAACAGGCGCTGTACTCGCGGCTGTGGGGGAGTGGTTTTTTGCCTTCGCGGCATCAAGGGGTGCAATTCCGCAGCTCTGGTGACCCGGTGTTGTATCTCTCGAATCCCGAGGGCTTGGATCGCTCGACTCGGCGGGCGCAACTTGATGTGCTAGGAGCGCTTAACGCCGATAGCGCTGAGCTTTCACGCGACCCTGAGACGATTGCGCGCATTTCCCAGTATGAGATGGCGTTTCGCATGCAGACAGCGGTCCCGGAGGTGGTCGATATCTCGAAGGAACCCGAATCGGTGCGAAACCTCTACGGGCCTGATGTAATGAAGCCTGGCAGTTTCGCTGCAAACTGTCTGCTCGCGCGGAGAATGTCTGAGCAGGGTGTTCGCTTTGTACAGATCTTTCATCAAGGCTGGGACCAGCATGGCTCGTTGCCCTCAAAACTAAGGCTGCAATGTGAGGACATTGATCAGGCTTGTGCCGGATTGTTGAAGGATCTTAAACAGCGCGGCATGTTGGACGATACGCTGGTGGTTTGCGGAGGCGAATTCGGGCGCACCATCTACAGTCAGGGCGCCCTTAGTGCCGACAATCATGGGCGTGACCACCATGGCCGGTGTTTTTCTACGTGGTTGGCCGGAGGCGGCGTCAAGCCAGGGATGGAATACGGCGTTACCGACGATTTTTCTTATAACATCCTCGAGAACCCAGTTCACATTCGTGATCTAAACGCCACGATTTTACACTGCATGGGGGTTGATCATCGCCGCCTCACCTTCCGTTATCAGGGGTTGGACCAGCGGTTGACAGGCGTGGAGGAGGCTCGTGTGGTCAACGCATTGCTGTCTTAAAACCCGTGGTTCTCTTTGGGAGGCCAGTTTGCCTGTGGAATTTCTGAGATCGCCTGGCGCTCCTTAATCAAGGTAGATAAGTTCGTTCGTATTCAGCATCGCGCGGCAAAAAGCCCCAAGCCCATGGATGTTGATGAGCGCTGTTGCCGCTTCATGTTCTTTCGCTGTGGGAGGCCGCTGAAAGGTCAGTCGAAAAATCTGACTCACTGCATTTTCACTCTTTGCAACGCGGCTTCCGAGGGCGTTGGCCATATCGAGCGTGAAACCGTGATTGAGCAGTGTCAGCGCTTGCAGTGGGGTAGTTGTGTTTGCACGTTTCGGGGCAGCGAAAGCAATGTCCGGCAGGTCGAAGTCGGTGAGGACGTCGACAACACTAGCGCGTGCGTTTTGATGATAGACGGCGCGGCGGTAGGTCTCGGGACCGTGCGTCTCTAGCGGGAAATAGGTGCTGACATTGTTTTGCGTGAATTTGTAGAGACGGAAACCGGAGCCTCCCATGGGTTCCAGTTGGAGTTTGCCAGCCACGGCTAGCATGGTGTCGCGAATTTCCTCGGCGCTCAGTCGTCTTGGTGGAAAACGCCAAAGCAGGCGTGCACTTTTGTCCTCCTTAGCCGCTTCATCGCGATAGGATGCGCTTTGTTGGTAGGTCTGAGAAAGGAGGATTTCACGGTGAAGCGGTTTAAGTTTCCAACCGTGTACAAGGAGCCTGGTGGCGAGGTAGTCGAGCAACTCGGGATGTGTGGGTTTGCTCCCAAGAAATCCAAAGTCGCTTGGGGTATCAACAATGCCGGTTCCAAAGTGATGCTGCCAAACGCGGTTGGCCAGCACGCGTGGAGGGAGAGGATTGTCATTGCTGGTAATCCATTGAGCGAGCGCCACACGGCGCTGTCCTTCATCGGCATCGGCTTTTAAAGCGTAAGGCTTGGCCACTTGATCCAGCACGTTAAGGCTGGCGGGCACTACGGCCTCACTGGGTTTCATGGGGTCTCCTCCTTTCTGGACAAAGGTAGGCTCCTTGGGTTGTGTGTGCATTCCGACCCACATCTGCGGAAGCGCAGGTACAGCATTGAGCTTTGTTTGAACCTGCGCGATTTGCTTTTGAAACGCTCCTAGCTTTTGCTGTTCCTCATCCGTTGTGCTATTGCGGCGGAAGCGTTCTATGCCGTGCGCTTGCGTCCACGGCTCGCGGCCTTCATCGCTGGCGACAGTGCGCCAAGATTGGCCGTCCATAGATACTTGAATCTCGTACTCACATGGCGTTGCGCCCCGCACTTTGCCTTCTTCGATGGTTCGATCACCGCGGGCATTAATAAATGTGATCCGATTGATCGTCTCTACTTTTGCAAACGAGAGTGTCAGAACGGCTGGGGTGCCGATAAACCATGCCTCTCCAAGCATGCCGTCGATGCAGTATTGCGGACCGTAAGCATCAGGAAAGTCCTCAGCCTTCGAAGATTTAGCACCCTCTGCGTTTGTGCCGTTGCTTGCCAGCGCCACATTGCGAGTCGGTTCGCTCGAGCTCCAGACTTGAAATTCCGTGAGTTTTCCTCCCCCCCCTCGCTTCAACTTGGCGCCTGGTTGATAATCACCCGTAAGACCGTGAATCACAAATCTGAGGTGCTTTGCTTCGGTGGCTGTAAAAGATTCGTCGGTGCCGTTCGGATCAATCTTAGGGCGCGTAAATTTCGTGGCTTCAAAGGTGTCTTTGGCGCGTTTTTCAATCGTCTGCTCAAGTTTGCTGCGTTGCGCTTCGAGTTCTTTTAATTCGGTAGTCAGCGGTGTGGTTGTTGTGGAAAAAGCCTGCAATTGCATTGGGTCAGCGACGATCCGCCGCCCGTGCACGGTACCTTCAAATGCAGCACGCAGACGGTAGTAGTCCTCGGTGGGAATAGGGTCGAATTTGTGGTTGTGGCAGCGGGCGCAGTTGATGGTGAGTCCCAGAAATGCACCGCTTGTGGCAGTGATCATGTCATCGAGTGTGGCTGCGCGGATGTTCTTCTGTGCCACGATGTCTTGATTTCCGACGTCGTCGTAGGGACCTGCCACGAGAAAGGCGCTGCCTACCTCAATCTGAGGATTATCTTTCCCGACGACATCACCCGCCAGATGTTCGGTGATAAACTGGTTGAAGGGCTTGTCCGCGTTGATGGATTTGATGACGTAATCGCGGAACGGCCAGAGATCATCAATGATGAAGTTGCGCTCAAAGCCGTTACTTTCTCCGAAGCGGACCACGTCGAGCCAGTGCCGCCCCCAACGTTCGCCGTAACGAGGCGAAGCAAGCAGGCGATCCACGAGTGTTTCGACGGCAGCGCGCGGATTTGTCTGGTGCGCTATTGAAAACGTTTCCACTTCCTCGGCTGTTGGAGGTAACCCGGTGAGGTCGTATGTCATTCTCCGAATTAGCGAGCGGGGCTCAGAGGGTTGGTTGAGACGGAGTCCTTTCTCAGTCAGTTTGGCGGTGATAAAGCCGTCGATAGAATCTTGCGAGAATGTTTTCGGTAATGGTTGCAGCGACCACCAAGACTTGTCGCCGCGTTTTGCCTCGATTTTCGCGCCGTCTCGAGGATCTGGCGCTCCCATCCTGACCCATGTGAGGAGATCCGCGAGCTGTGGGTCCGAAAGTTTGGGTTTTTTCGGCGGCATTTTGAGGTCCTCCTCGAGATGCTGGACTGTACGGATCAGCAGGCTTTCCTCGGGGTTGCCGGGAATGATCGCGGGAGTGCCGCTGTCGCCCCCTTTCTCCCAGCCTGCTTTGGAGTCCAAGTAGAGGTTACCCTTGAGCTTCTTGGCCTCCGCGCTGTGGCACGAGTAACAATGTTCAACAAGAAGGGGCCGCACCCGCTGTTCAAAGAAGATCATCCCAGCGGCGTCTGCGGCGTTGGAGCTGGCCGAGAGCAAAGCCAGGACGCCTAAAATTGATGCAAGAAGCTTACAGGTACCATCCTTGGAGGCTGTATTCACAATACTTTCCAGCAGCGGGGAGGCGAACAGAGCGCTCCATTGAATCTGGTTGAAAATCTTTCTCATACGCCGGTTTAACGGAGCCCTATTCACGCGTTTGTCTTTGGTGGTTGGTGCGTTCATTGGAGGCGGGAGAACTCAGGCGAGGATGTTTTTGAGAACATGACCGTGAACGTCCGTGAGGCGCCGGTTTGCACCGTTGTGGTAATGGGTAAGTTTTTCGTGATCGAGCCCTAACAAGTGGAGAACCGTCGCGTAAAAGTCATAGACCGTTGTGACGTCCACGACCGAACGGCGGCCGAACTCGTCGGTTGCCCCGTGGCTAACCCCTCCCTTGACCCCCGCACCCATCATCCAAGTCGTGAAGGCGTCTGGGTTATGGTCGCGTCCGCTGGTTCCCTCCTGATGGGTGGGCATCCGGCCAAATTCGGTGCACCACAGGACAAGCACGTCGTCTAACATGCCGCGTTGCTTCATGTCGGTGAGCAGTGCCGCCGTGGGTTGGTCAAAAATAGGGCAATGCCGTTCGTAGTCAGCTTTGAGTGTTTTGTGGGCGTCCCAGTTTAGAAGGCCGTCTACGTTGCTCGCGCGTGAGGCGCAATAAAGGCTTACATAACGCACGCCTTTTTCGAGAAACCGACGTGCGAGCAAACAGTTCTTTGCATAAGCGGCCTTCAGCTTGTTCTCGTCCGTTGTGCCGTAGAGGCTGTGAATATGAGCAGGTTCGTTTGATAAATTGCTGACCTCTGGAGCGGTGAGTTGCATCTTCGCCGCAAGTTCATACGCGGCCATTCGTGCACGAAGTTCGTCGTTCCCGGGGTGGATTGCGGCGTGACCCGTATTGAGGACATTGAGAAACTCACGTGTTGCCTGTTCGTCGTCGTCTGTGACGGATATCGGGCGCGCAAGATTGCGGAGTGGTTGCTGCGCAGCCATTGCTACGGCCTGATGCTGCGCAGGAAGAAATCCATTCCCCCAGTTGGCTTTGCCGTTCGGAGGTTCGCCGCGGAGATCCTGAATGGAAACATAAGTGGGCATGTTTTCGTTGGCCGTACCCAAGGCATAACTCACCCATGAGCCTGCACTGGGAAAGCCCTCGCGAGTGAAGCATGAATTCATGTAAATACATCCGGGCCCGTGCGTGTTTGTGCGCGAGGTCATGCTGTGAATGAAGGCCATTTCATCCGCATGCTTGGCAATGTGAGGGAGCATCGAGGAGATCATCTTTCCGCTTTGTCCGGCGGGCGCAAACGCCCACGGCGATTTCATCAGGTTGCCGTTTTTACCCTGAAACGTGACCTCTTTTTCTGCCCCTGGCATCGGTGTGCCGTGAAATTTTTCCAACTCCGGTTTGTGGTCCCACAGGTCGATATGCGATGCCGCCCCGGGGCAGAAGATTTGGAGAACTTGCTTTGCCCGAGGCGCGAAATGGGGTTGCTGTTGAGTCGCTGCTGCGAGGTCATGAGTACACAGACGCGAGAGTGCAACACCCGTGAGTCCTGTGGTCATCTGAGCGAGGAGTTGTCGACGGGTAAAATCGAGCGGCGTGGTCATTGGACAGGTTGGGCGATTAACGGTGGAGGAGATGATTTCGACGGGTAGTGTGTCGGCGACGTTCATGGGATCGCCTTTGCCTGAGGAAGTACGGTGGCCGTGGATCCTGAACAACAGCCTGATAATATTGGGTTATACCATGGATGCGCGTGACAGGTCAACGCGGGATTGTATACAATTTCGGGCTTTCCTCGAAATCGTGACCGCAGCGCCACAGCTTTGTTTCACGACGGCGCGGCGATCGACGCGCGCCCCCATCTCAGGGCGTAGGTTGGTTGAAGTTAGTGCTCAAACCAATCCCAAAAAAATGCAGCAGAGTGCTTTACCAATGGCAGCTGCACGCTGATGATGAAGTACATTTCGATTTCAAAGAAGTCGGGTGAAGGGGAGCATGGCGCCGCTTTAGGCCGCATTGATCTCGCCAGTTTTTGAAGCCCTGAACCCGGTTGCCTCGCAAATCCGATGCTAAAAAACAGGTCGCAAACAACCTGTTACTAGATGGTTAAGGTGTTTTTCAGCGGCTGCCAATTAAAGCGGACGGATGGAAAAGCATGGCGCGCGGATGGTTATAGTCCACGAATTCCTTCCTCAGGGCGCACGCCAAGTTGCGCTCGGGGCTGCGCATGCTGCGCTCAGGGCTTTTGCTGTATCCTAGGATGTTTCTCCCAAAAACGCTGGAATTGCTCCTTCGTTTTTGTAACGAGAGTCTCGTCGGGCTGGGTCCAAACAATATCGGTTTTGGGGTGATCAGATCTGAGCTTGGCGATGTCTGCCTCACTCGCGACGACTTTCGAGAGAACGATTTTCTTCAGTGATTCCAAAGATTTCAAATGCACGAAGCCTGTGTCGTAGGTCAGCCAGGTTTCGTTGATTTCAATCTCTTCAAGAGACTTGATGCCGCCGAGGGTCACGAGACTGGCATCGGTGATGCGCGGGCTGTACTGAGGGCTTAGTTTTATGACTCGCAGCTTGGGCAAAACTCCCAGAGCAGATACACCCTCATCCGTAACGGCATAAGTATGCTGGAGATCAATGCTTTGAAGGGATTTAATTTGGGCTAACGCCGCCGTGACGCGGTTGTCGACGCGGCATCCTCCGAGGCGTACGTGCTCGAGATTAGTGCAGGAGGCAAGGTGCGCCAGGCCAGGGCCAAGGGGCTCTTTTTGTGGGAGATGACCGGGCGCGTACCATCCCCAGTGGTCAAGGCCGAATGATTTTAGACTTTTCCATCCGGAGAATGCCTTGAAGCCCTCGTCGCTTAACTCGGCTCCGTTGGCGAAAAACTTCTCCAGTTGGTCGAGACCCCTTAATTCTCTGGCGGTGTTATCGTCAAGGCGTGCAGTTTCTGGACTGATATCTGCGCGCTTAAGTGTATGCATGGAGCCGATCAGCGCATAGTCTTCGAGGGTAATCTGAGCCTTGGCTCCGACTGAGAGTTCGCCGACTGCGCCATCTTTTTCGAGCTTGAACCGCACTCCCTTCGCGCTGAGCGTGTCCACTGCGGGGGGATTGGAGGCGAGCGCGAGCGAGCCTATCAATGCCGCGTGCACTGCCGCGATCGCGCTGGCCTTGGAAATTAAACGAGGTGATTTCATAACAACTCTTTCACCACACCGCTTGCCAGGCCGCCTTGGAAATCTTCGGGCAACTTCATTCCAACTCGGTCTACAACCGTTTTCCAAACGTTGGCTACAGGGACGTCCATTTGCACCAGGTGCCCCTGATGTTTGAGTCCGAGAGCGGAGCCTCCGCAAAGGAGCAGCGGTAGATGTTTTGAATCGTGGGCGTTTGGTCCGCCGTTGGTGGTGGCCCAGGCGGCCATGGTGTGGTCCAGCAGTGTGCCGCTTCCTTCCTTGACTGCTTTGAGCTTGCCGAGAAAGTAGGCCCATTCGGAGAGGTATAACGCGTCCACTTCCCTCCATTGCGCGATTTTGTCGTCCTCTTGCGCGTTGTGGGTGAGCGTGTGGAGGTCCCATTTGCTCTTGGTTTGGTATCCGTAGCACTTCGCTTCATCACCCTCGGTACGAGGAATATGACTCACTGCACGAGTGCTGTCTGTTTCAAAGGCTAGTGCAATCATGTCGAACATCATCCGGGTATATTCCGAGTAGCCGCGTCCGTCGCTGGCGATACGGTCGCGGAGGGAACCTTGGCCGAAGTCTGGACGCTGGACTCTGGGTTTCGGACGATCAATCCATTCACCCTCGACTTTGATGCGTTCTTCAAGATCGCGGATGGAAGTAAAGTATTGATCGAGCCGCTCGCGATCCGCCGTCCCCACTTGGCGCTGGAGAGCCGCTGCTTGTTCCTTGATGGAATCGAGCAGACTCGCGCGGCGAGCCATGGCCTGTTTGGCTGCTGCAAGTGTGTTGGAATCCTCGCTTCCGAAGAGTTTCTCAAAGAGCACCTCCGGACGGTTTTCAGGAGTGATGGGCGTATGGTTCTTGCTCCAGGAGAGGGTCATGGGCGATGAGCCCCCGAAGCCTGTCTCGCGCGCGGTGCCGAGAACGAGCGAAGGAAAGCGGGTTTGGCTGCCATGGTGCAGGGCGATTTGCTGGTCCACGGACATCAGCGTCTTCGCATTCCGCACGGTGTTGATGCCAGTGAGGAGACAGCAGCAAGACCCGTGGCCTCCGGTGAAGGAAGTGAGTTCCGTCATCACTGTCATCTCGTCTTTGAATGGAGCAAGCGACTGAAGTGTGGGCGTGAGGGTGTAATTCTTGCCGGTGTCTGGTGGCGTGAAACCCGTGATTTCCAAGCCCAGTCCCCAATAGGTGAACATGGCGCGGCGCGGTACTTCATGGGCTGCCATGGAGCCTGCGGTTGTGATGGACTTTGCGTTTTCGCTCATCACTTCAAGCCACGGCAAGCCCACGGCAGCGCCAAGGCCTTTGAGAAATGTTCGGCGTGCGATGCGCCACGAGTTGGTCTGGATATTCATGTGGGTGAGGGGGGGATTACTTGGTTTGGAAAAACGTGGACGCCACCGTCGCGTGAATGATTTCTTGCATCCTGTAGTCGTGCGATGCGGCGTACGCAGTGATCTGCTCCACAGTGAGATGATCTGCATAACCAATCGGGCGGCCAAGGGCGTAGCAGAGCAGTTTCTCGGTGAAGCCTTTGATGAACTTTTCTTTCTCTGCCAGCAACGCCAACTTGAACTCGGAAACGGTTGCAAATTCCCTTCCACTCGGGAGTTTGCCGCTGACATCGAGCGCGGGTGAGGCTTTGTCTCCGCGCATGCCTTCGCCATTTTGGCGGTCGCGCCACATGCCGATTGCATCGTAGTTTTCCAAGGCCGTGCCGAAAGGATCGACGCGGGTATGGCAACTCGCGCAGTTTTCGGAAGTCCGGTGTTCTTCGAGACGCTCACGCACGCTGCGCTGTTTTTTGTCCTTGAGTGGAGGCAAGTCTCCCGCGTTCGGCGGAGGCGGGGGTACTGGCTGATTCCAAAGTGTGTCGAGCACCCAAGTGGCGCGGCGCACTGGGAGCGTGCGTGTGCCGTCGGCGAGGTAGGTGAGGATTCCTGACATTCCTAGCACGCCTCCTCGGCGGTGATCCGCAGGCGCCTGCACGCGGCGGAAGGAATCTCCTTCAACGCTTTCAACACCGTAGTGCCTCGCCATGCGTTCGTTGATGACAAGGAAATCGCTGTCGAGGAAATAGGTGATGGGAAGGTTGTTTTTCAACAGTTCGTTGAAAAATTCCAGAGGTTCGCGTTTTGAGCTGTCGCGAAGCGTGTCATCGTAGTCTCGATAAAACGCACGGTTGGGCGGGTTGCCGTTGTCGAAGTTCCGCACGCCGAGCCATTGTCCGGCGAAGTTGCGGACAAACTCCCAGGATTTCGGGTCTGCAAGCATGCGCTTGACTTGAGCGGTCAGAACCCCGGGATCACGCAGCTTGTTCTGGGAGGCGAGGTCATAGAGTTGGGCGTCCGGCGCGCTGCTCCAGAGCAGATAGGACAGACGGCTTGCGAATAACCAGTCATCAACGGGCTGCGGGTCTGGCCGGGATTTGGCAGTCACGCTTGACGGCGTCCCATCAGCGTGGGTTTCTTCGCTGCCGAGATACAGGAACGTTGGCGAGCAGAGGACGTTTTTGACTCCCGCTCGGACTGCCTCGGTAAAGGAAAGACTGGCTTCTGCTTTTGTCGCGAGCGTCCAGCGCACAATGCGATCCAATTCCTCGGGCGTTGTTTTTCTGCGGTAGGCTCGAGGCAGAAATTTCGCGAAGATCGCTCGTAGATAGGCGTCATCTTCGCGTTCTTCTCCCTCAAAAAACAAGACATGACGCCCGGTTGGAGGCCACTCGAGAAGGGGGCCTTCCCATTCCGCTGTTCCCAACCAGATTCTGGGACGGTCGGCGATGTCCCGTTTTGGATCGAAAATGTAATACGGGCCTTCGAACGTTCTGCGGTTTTCGAGCGCAGTCGCAAAAGCTTCCTCCTGTTTTTTTTGCAGGGATGCTATTTCCTCTGGTGGTTTCTTTTCGGTTTTTGCCTTGATGAGGTCGTTGGCAATCGAGTTGGGCTTGTATTGTACGTCGTGGTAGGCGGGGTTGAGCTTGGTGATGTCTTGGTCGCCGTTGTCCCAGCCGATGTTGAAGGAGCGATTCGTGCCGGGCGGGCCGGCTTGAAGATACATGACAAACTCGTACTCCTTCGGTTCCTCGAGGGGAGCGTCTACGACCACTGTTTTCATCACTTCAAAGGGACTTCCGTAGCAATATTCTGCTGTTAGGCGAACGTCTTTCTGAGCCTCCTTGCCCCGTCCAGCAAACGCGCCCGCCTTGATACGAAACCGATACCATCCGTCGCGCGTCACCCCTTTTTTTCCCCAATCCCACGCATAAAAGCCGCTTCGCAGGTTTCCCGGCTTTCGGTAGTTGTTGCCCCCTGAAAGATATTCGATGCCTCCGTTTTTGAGCGTCCACGGAAATGGACCGTGAGGCACGTAGCGTTTTTCCTTTGAGTTTCGATCGTTGAAAGTATCGACGTAGATCGTACGCAACGGTTCTTTGAGCGTTGCCACAAATCCTGGCGTGGGATTGTCGTCCAAGATTTTGCCGGTCTCATCCTTGTAAGCAACGCCAATCCCGTGGACGTATTTTACTGCGGTTGGGTCCCACGTGAGTTTCGTCACCTCGGGTTTCTGGGCAAAGACACCTTCAGCGAGCACCATGTCCGCCACTGCAATGTAGCGATCCAACTGCCCCTCATCCATAAAGAGACTCGCCGCTCCGCGATCAAAACCGCCGACTTTGCCGTCAGCCGGCAATTCTTTTTCAATCCGCCTCGCAAATCCTTCCTCCAATGAAAAAAGCTCCCGTACCGTATTGGAATACTCCACGCGGTTCATCCGCCGCATGGGAACCCGTCCCCCCGCACCTTGCGCTTGCTTGGTTGTTTCCTCAAGTTTCTGGGCGACCCACGAAACGACGGTAAACGCGTGGGTGGGATCTGGGCGCGTTTTTTTTGGCGGTGGCATTTCACCGGAGTTGATTTTGTCCATCACCTCTTTCCACATCCCAGCGTTGTTTCCAGAGGCAAAATCGTCGGTCAGTAAGTCAATGCGAAAGCCCGCGCGCGCGCTGCCAGCATCGTGGCAATCCATGCAATGCGCCTCGATGAAAGACGACGTAGGTCTTGGCAATTCCGCAGCTTGACTGTGTGGTTGGAAAGCGAGCAACCAAAGGAGGCCAAGGATCAGGCGCGAGCGCTTTGGGTGGTTGGAAGCCCGATGATGTTCAGGGCGAAGATGGAATGCAAAGATTCGGGACGCTCGGTCCTGTAGTAATTGCTTTGTCATCATGGAGGAAAAAGGGGGGGGCGCTCTAGGGCGCGGATTAAAGGAAAAAGGCTCAAGAGATACCCTCCGCTTATCCGAATCTTAGTCAGTTGCCGGATTTTGGGTAGGGGGAAGTGGGTGTTGCCGGTAGTCCATGAAAAAAGGGACCGCTCTGGGAGTGATGGCCTGGTTGGTAAGGAACCGAGTGGCCACTAGATGGCCCGAAGAAGACGAGTCTGGATGGTCCTTTCTTGGGCGGAGGCTCGGGACTCAGACCGCGGTGAATGAATGCCGAAGATCGTTTTACACGGTGCGTTAAAATACTTGCGTCTGAGTGAAACCCGTCTCCGTAGAATGGATGGAGAGGTCACTATTTCCGTGCGGGCGCAAAGCCCATTCTGGTTGTACCGGGCCTTGCACCGGCCTTAAAAGCGGACTTAAAAGCGGACTTAAAAGCGGACTTAAAAGCGGCCTTAAAAGCGGCCTTGGAGGGGTGGATGGAAACCGTGCCGCGGGAGCACGTTTAGAATCTGTTGAAGAGGGGTTCGAATCTGGGGGAATATGAAAACACGCAAAGGTAAGGATCGGTTTGGAGGCAAATGTGCTGTGCTGACAGAGAAGGGGACTTGGTTTTGTAATGGGCAACCTCTAAGCGATGCGGACGCGAGGAACAACGGTGCTGCGCTGTGGCGGTACCCGCGAGAAGGTCCCCCAGGTGGGCTGGGCGCGGATCGCGCGCGCGGTCTGCGCGGTCTGCGCACGCGCGCATGTGGAGCGAAGCGCTTGAGCGGGATTCTATGGGCAACCTTATTTTTAGCGGTGTTTATCGGAGTTCTGTCGCCCGCCCGGGGGAGCATCGCCTTTGGCTCCATCAATAATTTTGACGTGGTCAACGACACGGGGGCGATATGTCACGGGTTTGAGATCGAGATCGATGGCATCCGAAGCAAGGATATCACCTACACCTACGACTGGAACCACTATGGGGTGCCCACTATCACTGAGGATATTAGCAACCCCATGCTTCCCAGAGTGTTTGTGCGCTACCAAAGTGCAAAGAACCCTGATGGATCGTGGGCCTCTTTTACGGCGATACCGGCGGCACCCATTGGCCCTACGGACGGGCACCAGTTTACCAACCCATCGGTTAATTTTGGCGGTGAACACTTCGGAGTAGGCTTTTATGGGACACCCGTTTCCGTACAGTACCACTGGCTCATAGACAACGGCGCAGGCGGCTTGGGTTTTGGCGGGGCCGTGAATATTGCGACGCCGGCGTTTTCCTACTTTCCGCCGGTGAATGCGGCTCCCGCCCAAGTTCAGGCGGTCATAGTGCCTCCGCCGCCGCCGGAGCTTCCGGCGCTTGAATTCGGAGAGGCGATTTGGGTGAAAGTAACGAAGACATCCACCCACAGTTCCAAGAAGGTGGAATTAAAGGACCTTGTTTCGGATGATCCGAACGATCCCAACGACAAGAATTGGACCAATGGGGAGCCGGATGAAGTGGAGGTGGAGTGGCAGATTCTTCAGACGGATTTTAAGGCGGGCAACGGGGGCAAGAATGGCGAGTTGGCAAGTGCGGCAGACGCACTTAAAAATGGAGATGAGGTGGTGACCCTGCGATATGACTTTTTCAAATATATCGGGCCGCTTGACCCGGAGACAGGTGAGGCACTCGCCGAGAATGTGGGCCCAGATGGATTGCACGGAGTGGGAACGGCGCAAATCGGAGGGCTGGAGGTGGACTTGGCAACGGTGGTGGTCGTGGGAGACTACATCGGGGCCCAAATGGCGGGCTTCGATGCGGCGGCGCAGATCGGACTGATTGATCATCTGCAGGACGGGGTTCTTAACACCCCCTATGTGGAGCGGACGCTGGTGGTGGGAGGAACCCCACCGATTATAAGCGTCCGGACAGGCGCGCTTCCCAACGGGCTGACCTTTGACCCAGTCACGGGAGTGCTCTCGGGCATCCCCGCGCAAAGCGGTTCATTCCCGTTCACTCTACACTCAACGGATGCGAGCGCCAAGGGAGGGGATGTGACGAACTCGTATGTGCTGACGATTTTGGAAGACGGCCAGTTGCCCCCGCCGCCCCATCTTACGGTCACAACAGTGGCTGTCCCGGCCCAAGGGGGAGTGACAAAGGGCGGGGGCGAGTACGCTCTCGGTGCCTTGGTGACCGTGGTGGCGGTGGAAACGCCAGGCAACGCGTTTTTAAATTGGACGGAAGGCGGCACCATTGTTGCGACGACGGAGAGTTATTCCTTCACGGGGAACGTCAACCGGAAATTGGAGGCGAATTTTCTTCCCACCTACGAGATCAGCCCGAGTGCGGCCCCAGATGAGGGCGGTGTTGTCAGCGGTGCGGGCCTCTACCGGAGTGGTGATCTGGTCACACTGATGGCGGCTCCCAATGCTGGGTTTCGGTTTCTAAATTGGACAGAGGGCGGTGTGGAGGTGCGTTCCTCGCAGGCGTACACGCTCAAGGTGGAGGGCCCGCGCTCGCCTGTGGCGCACTTTGAAAAAATAACCTGCCAGATCGTGACCTCTTCCCTCCCTGCTCAGGGAGGAGCCACAAGTGGAGGAGGGGCGTTTTTCTGGGGTGAAAAGGTGACGGTTCTGGCGACGCCAAATCCGGGATACCTGTTTCAAAGTTGGACTGAGGCTGGTCGCGTGGTGAGTCTGAACCCGGAGTACGCGTTCGTTGCGGAGAATTCGCGCACGCTCGTGGCGAAATTTACCCCCCAGAAGCCACCTCTGGCTATCGGAGCGTTGCACTTGGTTTCTCCGGTAATCGGGGGCATGCGCAGCCTGGGGGTAGTCACCATTGACGGGAAGGCACCGCTCGGGGGCGTTTCAGTGGTTCTGGAAAATTCGGCACCACTCGTGTTACGCGTGCCACGGACGGTTGTGATTCCTAAAGATAAAAAGTCCGCAACCTTCAGAATCGACACAACCAAAGTGAGCAAGGTCACGGAAGTGATTGTTAGAGCCAAACTCAATGGCTCGGAACGCGCGGGGACGGTGAAGGTGGTTGGCCATAAATTCCACGGAAACCATGGACACTGAGTTTGATGTTACGCCAGGGCGAGCAGCCTTCCTCTCCTGCCAAAGTCTGCTCGCGCGTCATCGTACAGAGGCACTCCCACCATTATTTATCCAAAAAACGGCAGTGCACAATTAGAGGCTGGAGGCGTCTTCGCGATTAAGCTGTGGTTGAGCGTAGCTCCTACTCGACCGGACCTCTCATCAAATTATTGCATCTCGGAGGTATGCCAGACTCCACGCGTATTGCCTCCACCTCGTTCATTCATATCAGACCCAGTCAGCCTTCTTTTGTCTGGCATCCCTTTGGGATGCGTGGCTGGGGGAAGGACGGAACCGGTGGGGTCGCTACGCTCAACCACCTCAGATGTTGGTTAATGGCTGAGAATCCTCCGGGTTCAGGAGCTACTCAGCCTCGAGGAAACATGAGGTCGCATGAGGGCGCATGAGGGCGCATGAGGTCGCATGAGGTCGCATGAGGTCGCATGAGGGCGACCGCCATGTCATCCCCGTCGTTGGAGACAGGGTACGGAGACTCACCCACAGGCGCGTCTGCCTGCCTATTTATCTTAGGTTCAGGCGTGCGAAAACAGCGTTTGCCACAGTGGGCCTCCGCTATTTAACAAAACCTGTCGGGGAAAGTCGCACGTGGAAGATGTGCCTCGCAGATAACCAGAAGGCTTCAGAGGACGGGAGCTTGAGCTTTTCTTGAGAAACCACCTTTGATAACGGTTAAAAAGCCCCCGATTTTGCAGAATATTTTCGGAATGATGAACCAAAGGGCGATCAGTACTGCCAGGCAAACGCTGGCTGTGACATACGGGTATCGGAGCAATAAAATCGTTCCGGTGGCAACTGCGGCGTCTTCAGCAACAGAAAGCACTGCGTTGCTGACAGGCTCTGGAGATGCGTTGGCAATTAAGCGAGTGCCCATTTTGGCCGTGTGCGTGGTCGCACTCGCCATTCCTGCCAAGAGGGCAGCTGCAACAGACCACTCCGTCGAGACAGCACCAAGGCTGCTCAGGCAGGCAGCCATGGCTCCGATCGGCCTGATCAATGTGTGCACCGTGTCCCAGACAGAATCAACCACGGGAATCTTGTCTGCTACCATTTCTAAGGCGCAAATGACTCCTGATATCCCAATAATCCATGGATTTGCGAGAGATTCCAGACCCTGAAAATGGTCCTGCACCTGAAGGATATTAAATCGGATTGCCACCCCGGTCAGGAATGTCGCGAGGTACAAATTAACGCCGGAAAGCGCACCAAAACCAAGAGATGTACTGAGGAGGAGAACTGGATTCATTTTGACCCAAAATCCGAAATGTAATCATTCTGCTGTGAGGTCTTTGGTTAGATAGAGTGACGACACGAGAAGCAACTCCAAATCTTGTACGAGACGAAGCAGCTCATGTTTTGCGCCTCCGTTCTCGAAAGATCCAGTTCTTTTGCACATTTATCACTGACAGAGGGCGGCTGCCAACGATGACGAGGATGCAAGGGAGGTGTGGAGGGACTCCAACAAACGAGGGACCATCTACCGGTGCATTAAAGAAAATAAAACAGATTCACAGCCATCCCACAGCCTGAGGAAAACGGGTTCTTAAAGGAATTTTACACAGAGAGAACGGCGAAATTTGAGTGGAGGCAATTGCAGTTTTTACGGGCAGAATTTTTTCTCAGGTGGATGCTGTCCCATGAGGTTTACGTTGTTGAAGGGATGTTTTGTGCTGCGGGAGGGGGCATCCCAGAGAGCCAGAGCAGCTGCCAGGCTTCCTGAAGCGCCCCGATAAATCGTATTTGCCCCGATGCTGTCCCATCGCTTTTTAAGAGCCCAAGCAGGTCGAGCCGTTCCCAAACCGCGGAGCGCACCACCGCAAAGAGTTGCGTAAAGCTCTGCGCCCAGGCTGACAAAAATCCTTGGAAGCGCAGCAGCACGTACACCAGTAGAGCCGTGTACACCTGCCAGCGCACTGCGTTGGCGCTATGACCTTAAAAAATGCTCAGCTTCAAGGTCTGTTTGACCTGTTTAAAAAGCACCTCAATGTCCCAGCGCTTGCGGTAGAGGTCGCAAACCGAGCGAGGGCTCCAGCTTAGATTGTTGGTGATAAAACCCATCAAGCGTTCTTCTCCGTCCATTTCGAGCATCACCTCCACGCGTCGCAGCAGAACGCCCTCGTGCTTGGCGTTCTTGAGGACGACGAGCTGGTCCTTGAGAGTGCCTTTGACGCCTTTGGTGAGGGTCCACATCAATGAGCGGGTACGCGGCTGGATCGGGTACTTTGACTACGCGCAAAGGGATGAGGTGTTTGGGAAGATGCAGAGGCAGGTGTGTAATCGAGTCCGGAGATGGCTGTGGAAGAAACACGCCAAGAGCCGGGCGCATTACGGGCCGCAGTATCGGAACGAACGCCGCGCGGCAATGCAAATGAAGCAAACCGGAGAACAGCCTCCGAGAGCCAGATGCGGGAAATCCGCCCGTCCGGTTCGATGAGGGGGAGATGAGGACAGGGAGTGGTTGTGGCCGCAAACTATCCTCGTCTCCCTACTCTATTAGGCGGAGTGAAATTGGGGCATGCCGCTCGGAAAACGGTGTTGTCAATCTCGGGAGGTGAGGTGGAATTGCAAAGCACATCCACCTGCGCGAGAGAATTTTCGTGTGGAAAAGCGATCTCCTGGCGACTCGGTATTCGTAGTTTAACAAGGCGCAGCAGCGGAAATCGAGAACGCCATATACCTTTACTTTTTTGAGCCTAGCGGTATTGCACCTATCCCGTTACCAGTTCCTTCAAAACGCCGGTACTGTCGCCATGTCTTATGGCTGGAGCACCGACGCCTTGAAGCAATGTCAGCCAGACGTTGCAGAGCGGCGTGTCTTTGGCCACTACAAGGTGGTGGCCGAGGTTGATGTTTGCACCGCCCCCAGTCAGAAGCATGGGGCAGTTGTCGAGGTAGTGAATCGTGCGGATGTTGCTGCCGTACGCAAGTACGCTGTTATCAAACAAACTTGTGCCATCAGTTTCCTTGGTGGCCTTCAGTTTGTCTATGAGTCCAGCCAGCAGCTCGCTCTGCGTGGCATCGCGTTTCTGCGAGGCCACCATACGGTCGCCGGGCGAGTAGTGGCTCATGTCGTGCGGCGCGACCTTGGTGCCCAGACTCTGAAGCAGCGTACCGACGGGCTGACGGTAGGTTAGGACTCGCGCTGTGTCTGTCTGCAGGGCTGCGACGATCAGGTCGTACATCACTTTGATCTCTTCTTTGCCCGCGAGTCCTTCTTTCGGCTCGGTCATTGGGGCCCTTGACTTCGGTACGCTGAGCCATTGCTCGTCCTTGCCGAGCCGTACTTCAATGTCACGAATGCTTTGAAAATACTCGTCGAGCTTCTCTGTGTCGGTTTTCGTGAGGCCACGTTGCAGATCGCTGGCATCGCTTAGAACGGCATCGAGTATACTGCGTTTTTGCGTGAGCATCGCCTGTCGTTCGCTCAACGGAGTCGTTTCGTTTGAAAACAGCCGGTGAAACGCCTGCACGGGATTCTCCAGACCGGCCATTGGCTTGCCGCGCATGTCCCACGCGAGCGACAGACCGGGCCCATGGCCCGAATTGGCAACATCCGGAGAATTGAGCTGGATGGAGGCAAATCGCGTGTCTTTGCCCAGATGCGCCGCTGCAACCTGATCAGCGCTAATGCTGTTGTGAAAGCTCTGTCCGGGTTCGCCATACCGGTTCGCTCCTGTGAGCCAGAACGTGCTGCCCCAGTGCGCTTCATTGGCAAACTTGTTCGAGCACCCCTGCACCACGGTAATGTCCTTCTGATGGCGCGCCAACGGCAGCAACCCATCGGGCATGTCCCACGTCGAGCCCGTTTTCGTCTTGTCAGGAAACCACGTCTCATTTGTCACCCCCCAGCCAAAGTTCAGGAACACCATGCGCTTTGGGTGAGTGGTGGGTTTTGTGTTGCCGAATACGCGAAATCCCAGAGATTCAAGCGTCGGCAAAGCGACGAGGGCGCTGGCGCTGCGCAAGAAGTGGCGGCGTGATTGCAGGGGATTCGTGTTCATAAGGTAAGGGAGATTACGGGAGGATTATTTGGTGTGAAATTCCTTGCTGTCGACCAGCGTGTGCAAGAACTCGCGCATGGCGAAGTCATTCTTCTGCGTCCGCTGCACCATTTTCGCAGCGAGCTCTTCGTCGGTGAAGCCGAAAGGTCTGCCAAGCGCATACTGGATGAGGGCTTCCGAGAGACTAAGCGCGAATTTTTCGGGCTTTGCAGCGATCAGGTCGCGTAACTCGAAATAATTTTTGAAGGCCGGCCCTTTGTGTAAGGCGGCAGAGGGGTCGATGGTCCAGGTCTTGAGGCCGTTTTTTGCGGGTCGACCCGTGGAGTCGACGGCTTGAAAACTGTCTTCGGTACGCCATTTGCCCACAGCGTTGAAGTTCTCCAAACCAAATCCGATCGGATCAATGGCACGGTGGCAGCTTGCGCATTGTGGCTCCTCTTGATGAGCCAGCAGGCGTTCCCGCGTGGTCAGTGGCATGCCGTTGAGCCGCGTGATTTGCGGGACATTTGGAGGCGCGGGAGGCGGCGCTTCATGCAAGAGCTTCCGCAGTACCCACGCCCCGCGCTCGACGGGGCTTGTGCGCTCTCCGTTGCTACCCATTGCAAGCACGGCGGCCATGCCGAGCAATCCGCCGCGAGGTGACTCTTTTGGCAGTGACACTTTCCGGAAATCATCGCCGCTTACTCCTTCAATTCCATAAAAGTTCGCGAGAAGACCGTTAACGATAACGTAGTCGCACTTAAGCAGGTCGCGCGCGCTCCCGTTTGTGCGCAACAGATGTGCGAAGGTCTCATACACTTCGCGGCGCGTGGCGGCCTTTGTGCTTTCGTCA
Source organism: Chthoniobacteraceae bacterium (assembly GCA_947476255.1). Lineage (GTDB taxonomy): Bacteria > Verrucomicrobiota > Verrucomicrobiia > Chthoniobacterales > Chthoniobacteraceae > Chth-196. The sequence continues at coordinate 76,027 of CANJPY010000003.1, forward strand.
AAATCGCGAAATTGCTTCGTGTCAAACTGGAAGAAATCCAGCCGCTCCATACCCAGCCATTGATTCACGAAGCCGCTGACAAACTCGTTCGCCTTCTCGCTGGCGATCATTCGATCCACTTCCCTTGCGAGTACCTCGTGCTTCAGCAATTCACCGCTGCGAGCGAGTACGAGCAGCGTGTTGTCAGGCGGCGCGCTCCAGAGAAAATACGAAAGGCGCGTGGCGAGTTCCGCGGCCGTGAGTAGGCGCGGCTTTTTCTCCCCGGCGGGTTCACTGAGATAAAGGAAACGCGGAGAGGCGAGCACAACGCTGAGCGGCGTCTTGAGAGCGTTCTCGAACGCATCACCGGCCTTGCGCCGTGTTTCGTAAAGCCCCATGAGCTTGCCGAGGTAGGCATCGCTCGGCGGCCTGTCACGAAACGCAAGCACGGCAAACTTCTCTATGATCGTGCGCGCGTGATCGCTCTCGCTCGCGTTCTTTGTGTTCGTGAAAACCACTGGTGCAGGCACGGACTTCGCGCCGCTCTTATTCAGGGGGCCTTCGTATTCGATCCAATCCATCCATAGCACCGGATCGCGCTGTTTGGCGTCGGCGATCTGCCGCGTGCGACCGGGTAGACTGATGCCTTCTTTTTTCAAGGGGCGCTTCTCCATCAGGATAAACTTGCGCGGACCGCCCGGAGTGATTTTGAACGGCATCTCGATGATCTCGGGTTGGTCGAGGGTCCCGGTGATTTGCTTGTTTGTGAGAAAGGTGCGGTCGTCCTTGTCGATGGGACTGGCTTCAACGAAAGTCAGGAATGCGCGCTCGGTTGGCATGTTCGGCACGCGGCCTATCTTTACGCGCATCACGTACTCGCCCATCGCGGTGTCGGAGGGCAGGTCGATGGCATACTCGGAGGTTTCCTGGACGGTGTTGTCGAGATAGAGGCCGGTCTTTGACAGGGGCCGGTCGAGGTATTGCTGAAACCAGCGGTTGTTACTGTCCCACACCGTCTTGGCAAACTCGGCGTGGGATTTGTCGGTGAAACCAAAGTCCTTCAGTTTCGTCTCGTCACTTCCTGCATCCTTCCACTTCGCACACTGCTCATTGAGATACTTGTAACGCAAATGCCCGCGTTCCAGCTCGGCGCGGCGGGTTTCAGGCTCGATGTGCTCCGTCTTTGTGACGGGTACCTGGCTCACCAGTGGCCCTTCCCACTCCACCCAGTCGATCCACAGCGCAGACACGGCGCCAATTCCGTTCTCCTTCTTCCCTGCTTCTTGCATCTCTCCGTCCAGTTTTACATCACGTTTCTCCCGCAGAACAAAAGTACGCGGGCCGTTTGCCGTGATGTTTACGGGAGCTTCAATGATCTGCGGCGCATCGGTGGTCGCGCTGATCTGGAAGGTTTGCATCAAGGTGAAGTCCTCCGCTCCTGCCTTGCGACTCCCGAGAGCGACGAAGTGCCGTTCCCTGGGCGTGCCCTTTACTGCGCCTATCCTAAAACGCAGCACGTAGTCGCCGGGTTCCGCATTCTCTACCTCATGTTTGGTCTTCATCCAGCCTGAAGGCTGATCCGGAGGCAGCGTGATGACCTCCTCGGTGTGAACGCTTTGAATGGTGAGGTAAGCGCCTGTTTTCGTCAACGGATCGTTCAGGTAGCGTTCGAAGACCGGGGAAGCTTTTTCAAAGGCGCGCACGCGGAACTTCGCTTCTTGCTCATCGGGAATGCCCTTCTGTGGTTCGCCAGTTTCCAAAAACTTCTTCGCCGCCTCGTAACCGCCTTTGAAATATCCGTTGTACGTGCCGCCCACCATTGCATTTGCATGTAGCTCAACCTCACGGCGTTCTTTCATGGTTTTTGCTCCCGCGAATGTCGGTGCGCTTGAGGTCACGGGGCCCGCCAATTCGATCCAATCCACCCAAACCGCTGGTTTGGGCCCGGCGCCGTGTTTTTCTTTGTAAGCACGAAACGCACTCATGCCTGCTTCACCGTTGTAGGTTGGTTGCTTTTCCCTCACTGCAAACTCCCGCAGTGAAAGTGGAGTATCGCTCATGCTGGGGGCATTCAGGGTCACCGGCACCTCGATGATCTGGGGATTGGCAATTGTTCCATGGACTTGATGGGTGCTCAAAAGTTTGAAATCACGAGGCAGGTCCTTGCCGGCATTGGGACCGGGGTTGCCAATCTCAATAAAGCAACGGTCCTTGGGCGCACCCTCGAGGGCGGCGACCCTCAGCCGCAGCGTGTAGTTGCCGGCTGCGGATGTCTCATCGGCTTTGATTTCGACCGTCGATGGCCCCCAGAAGGTTGTGAGGCAAACGCCCGTCTGGTGCTCCGGGATCTTCAGGTAGTCTACGGTGTACTGATAGGAATCTACGTAACGCTCGGGGTGCATGCGGAAGCGAAGCGGGTAATAGTCTGTATCGCCTTTCTGCGGGAGCCCTTTGAGCAGATCAAAATTATCTGCCCCTCTGAGTGAACGCACCAGTTCCCCCGCGCTCAAAAGTTCTCCTCCGGCGGAAAAAGCGCGCCGGTTTGCATAGGTTTTTACGCGAATATCTGCATTCTCGGGCTTCTCCAAAATCTTGAGGATGCTTGTAGCCATTCTCTCGGTGTCGGTGCGCCAATCGTCGAGATAGGCGATTCTTTTGTGGACGGCCTTGTTTGCATCGATTTCCGGCTCGATGTGGATGGTCTTCGCCAATGCCGTCCCCATCGCAGAAGTAGTCGGCGCCTTAGCCTCGGCCGGGCCTTCTAACTCTACAAAATCCACCCAGATGCACGGACGCGGCCCGGTCCCCGTTTTATCCCAGGCTTCGCGGAACATCGCATACTCGGCTCCCCGCGTGTTTGGGCGTTTGTCACGGATGGCGAAGTTGCGGTCACCGCTCGCGTTGATTTCCACAGGGATTTCCATGACCTGGGGGTTTTCGAGTGTTCCAGTGACCTGATGCGAGCTGAGCACGTTGAAATCCGCCGCGTCCGCCTTGCCCGTGCCGATTTCGATAAAACGCCGGTCCTTCGTTGATTCCTCCGAGGCCGCAATGCGCACCCGCAGCGTGTAACGCCCCGCAGGCCAGTTCACCGGCGCCGTGATTCCAGTGTAACGGCCAAGGGAGTAAAGCATCAACCAAGCGCCGGTATCACGCGCCGGCAGCTTCATGTAGTCGGCATAGTATTGATGATGGTAGTTGTACTCGCTGCGAGCAAACTGAGCATCGTCCGAATCTTTGAACCCAAACATTGTCGGGGCAGGCGCATCTGGAATCCTGGCGAAGTGATTGTAAAATAAATGAGGCGACTGCTTCACCTTAGGGTCTTCATGGAGTTGCCTTGCGATCTCTGTGTTCCCGTCTTTTTTCGCCGCTTCATCGATCGCAGAACACCATTTCTGAAAGCGCGAATACTTTTCCTCATAACCCTCAGCATAGATGGGCATGTATTTGTTCGCCCACTGCTCGGGGTCTTTGCGGAGCTTCTGAGACTTCGTATTGCCTGCTGTGATTGACTCTGGCTGCGTATTCACAGGCCCTTCGACCTCAATCCAATCAATCCACAGCGCAAACTCGGGGCCGGTGCCGTTGCGCTGCTTGCCCTCGGCGAACAAGCGGTGAGATGCCTCCTCCGACTCATAAGTGCCCTTTTCCTGAAAGAAAAAACCGTGGCCTTTCGCCGGCGAAAACTTCAGTGGAATCTCCAGCACCTGTGGATTCTCGAGTGTGCCTGTGACTTGATAACTGCTCGCTACGGCACGCACGCCGCTGTCGTGCTGCGAGCCAAACTCGACAAAGTGCCGCGTGGCTGGCGTGTTCGACGTCGCCGCGATGCGCACGCGCACGACGTAATCGCCCGCAGGCCAGTCGCCAGGGATGCGGAAGGGCTGATACGGATTCAGAAACGCGTCCTCGATGGTGAGGAAGGTGCCCGTCTTCGTCGCCGGATGTTCAACATAGACGCGCTGATACGGCACGTAGTGCATCCAGTTCCGGCGGCCGTCTTCATCGGCATTCACCGCATCCACAAAGCCAAAGTCCTTCGGCGAAGGCGCATCCTTGATGCGCTGCCATTGCGAGTAGAGATGCGTGGCGGCGTCCTTTTGCTCCACTCGAATCTGCAAGGCGATGGCCGTATTCTCCGGCTTCAGCGCCGCCGCATCCACCGCTGCGGTCCATTTCACATAGCGCTCATGCGCGTCCGTGCGTTCGGCAAGCGACTTCACGATGCGGGCATTCCTTTCCTCCGCCTCCACATGCATTCGCCGCGGCTGCGTACCCGACGGCGAGACGAAGCGCGCGAAGTGCTCATCCAGCGCCTGCCGCCCGAGCGTTAAATATTGCTCGAACTGGTCTGAAGACATGAAAAGCGAAGAACCCACTGTATCAAACGTGCCGGAGCCACCATCCGCGGGTAGTTCGCGCACGTTGATGTCCACGCCGAGCAAATCACGGATGGTGTTTTTGTATTCGCGCCGGTTTAGCCGCCGCATGGTGATCTTGCCGCCCGAATCGCCCAGCGCGCGTCGCGCTGCCATGAGCGTGTGCGAGAGTGAATCGAGAAATTCCGTTTTCGCCATGCGTTCCGGTTGTTTCGCATCTTCAGGCGGCATCTCGCCCGAATTGAGCTGGTTGAGGATTTTCTGCCAGCGATCCGCATTCTCCACGGAGTCGAGCACGAAGGAAATGTCGTCGAGCCGCAGTTTGCCCTTTTGCTTCTCCTCGTTGTGGCACTCTACGCAGTAATCCTTGAAAAACGCGCGGTGCTTTTGATCCAGCAGCGCGTGCGGGGCCTCGGCGGCAGGTGCTGATAGACAAGCAAAAATCGGCAGGGAAAGGATTGGAAAGAGCCAACGAGTTTGCATAGCTTAGTGACAGGTTTTTGTGAGTCCTTGGATGGGCGCCCTCAGCGCGGCATCTCATTGATGAGACGGTCCTCCAGATCCGAGAGAAAACTCGTGTGTCGCTGAGGGAAAGTCTGAGCCTTCATCACTTGAAACGGGGCGATGCGAAATGCCCACGCAAGGAAGTTTGTTCCGAGATGCCCCCCGGCGCCTTCGCCGAGACTACCAGAAATGTCTGCCGAAAATCATTCTCCTCCTCCGCAAAATCAGGCAACGACGCCAGAATGGCGCCTTTGATACGCGGTTGATGGCGGAAAAAAAGCTGAAGCACCTCCTGTGTTTGACTATCGCTCATTAAAGTGAATACATCTGCAGTCCGCTGAACATTAGCAAAGAAACCGGCCAAAACTTAGCCCTGAGAAATACAAATACTCTTCGAGACACTGGTCCGGCTGGGGGAATGGGAGAAAAGTGCACGCTTTCAGCGGATTTTGCCCCTGACGTACCACGGATGTACGCCGCCGCGGAGTAATGTTTGGATGCTGAAACGCACCTTGATACAGAGGAAAATCGGCTAAAGATGACTTGAACTATGCGTGCATTCACTGCGCATCATGACCCCTCGCTCAACATCGGCGGAGTTGGCGTAGTTTACTCAAATATCCCGTCAAGAAAGTGGATGGGCTTTTCTCTTTGAATCCATTCATGCGAGAACTGGATTTTCGGAGAACTAGGGGCGAAGAAGGGCGAGGCATGGGGCGTCGCAAGGGGTGAGGTTCATTTTGTGTCTTAACTCTCTTTGTCCAACCCCTCCGATCAAAACCAATGCCATTTCTATTCCTGTTTTTTCGGGCTCACACTATTGCAGGCCCTAGATAGCGAATTTTGCTAAGAAATATGCTGCGGAAGGAGTTGTTCTCGGGTGGCGTACTGCCGCGTAGCCGCTGACCTATCCCCTCCACCATCCCCCAACTCATGGCTGAAGCTTCTTCAACTGCTGCGAACCTGTCGGGCAATTCTTCTTCGGGATCTCTTCTTCATCTCCCCCGGCGTGGCTTTCTAAAGGCGGGCCTTCTAAACATGGCGGGTCTGACGCTGGCGGATGTCCTCCGGAGCGACGCACGTGCTGCGGCGGCCGGCAAGTCGGCGTCGAAGGAAAAATCAGTCATTATACTGTGGATGAGGGGCGGCCCAAGCCAGCATGAAACTTGGGATCCCAAGCCTGACGCTGCCGCAGAGTATCGCGGCGCCTTTGGAGCCATGAAGACCAAAGTGCCGGGCATTCGAATTTGTGACCTCCTGCCGCATAGTGCTCGAATCATGGACAAGTGGTCCATCATACGGAGCCTCTACCACAACAATGCCGGGCATTCTGCTGGAGACCAAATCTGTTTCACCGGATATCCCCCCGGCCAGATGGCGGATCAGAATTACTATCCGAGCTGCGGTGCGATTGTCACAAAACAGTTGCAGCAGGCAAATCCGCGCATGCCTGCGTACGTAGTCATTCCAAAGATGATGCCTGGGACAGGTGCGGCATACCTTGGGACCACTTGCAGTCCCTTTGAAACCGGAGCCGATCCTGCGAATGAAGGTCCCTTCAGTGTCCCGGATTTCACTCTGCCGGAGTGTCTCTCCCTGAACAGATTGCAAGAAAGGCATTCTCTTCTCCAGAGCTTTGACAATCTGAGGCGGGACATGGACGTCTCAGGCCAGATAGCATCTCTCGACCGGTTCCAGCAACAGGCTTGGGAAATGATTTCGGGACCGGAGGCCCGCCGTGCCTTTGATCTTGATTCCGAACCACGGTCCGTGCGGGAACGTTACGGCTTCTTCCCGAAATACGATGCGCCCACTCCTGATCGCTGTGGAGTTCCTGCGTGGAGTCAGCGTGTTTTGCTCGCTCGGCGGTTGGTCGAAGCCGGGGTACGCTTAGTCACCGTAGACCTGCGCTGGTGGGATACCCATGTGAAAGGCTACGAGACAATGAAAGACGGTTTTCTGCCTCGATGGGACCTTGCCTACAGTGCTCTCATTGAGGATCTCGAACAGCGCGGCCTGCTCTCCTCCACCCTTGTTGTGGCTTGGGGTGAATTCGGCCGCACTCCAAAGGTCAACGCAACGGGCGGGCGCGATCATTGGCCCAACGTTTTCAGCGCCGCGCTCGCAGGTGGGGGCGTCCAAGGGGGGCGAGTCGTAGGGGAATCCGACGCGCGCGGCGGCGAACCTGCAGACAATCCCAAACAGCCTCAGGACGTTCTCGCCACAATCTACAGGCATCTGGGAATCGACACCAACGCTCAATACGAAGACCGCGTTGGACGCCCCATTTCAGTGCTGCCCTTTGGTACCCCAGTCGACGAACTATTCTAGCCAGAGCGTCATCCGCCGCCAGCGCTCCTGATTGTGTCTTTGGTGCGCCACGCGAAATGACTCGCCCAGAAACTGTGTAACGCCTTCGCCGTTGGGCTAGTGCAGCATAAAAGCATCCCCTGCTTCGTGCACTTCAGGCGGTAGCATTCGATGCTGGTGCGTCAAAACGGGCGCAAGCCGATGATGCAAGCAAACCACCTGAACAAACAGCACAGTCAAAATCACATTTTCAAAGCCGCGCTGCGGAGAACACTGAAAATATCAATGCCTACAAATGACCGCGCTTTTTAATGGCTCGCAGGTTGGTCCGGCCATTACAAAAAACGATCATTTTAATACTTCGGCGTGGTTAAGCCTGAGGTCTATTTCGCCAAGTCTGCGTAGATCGTCGAGCGAACGGGATATTTGCGGCAGGGCGGCGTTTAGGTCCGTATCTGAAAGCGCCGTCGCCAGATCCATTTTCTCTCCAGCCCTTCCTTTATTTCCTATCATGTGAAGGCGGGCGCCTCGGCCCAGTGCGAATTCCGGCCGACAATTGTAAAAAAAGTTCCCGAGAAGGAGCAGAGAAAAGGGGCCGTCTCCCTTGTGAATAATACGTTTGAGCGGCTCGCTCACATAAAACTGGTCGGGGCCGATACTCAACTCCCCCTTGTAGCCGTCTATCAAGATTCCGGGGAGATTGTCGGCTTTATCCTCGCGGTCGAGCTTGGCTCCTTGAATTGTCACTCGGCCTGCGGGATCATCCAATGCTCCTTTAAGAAGCAGAAAACGCGCGTCCGATTCCATATAAAGATCACTTACGGTGATGCTGTTACCGTCCTTGATCGTAATCGTCGGATTTTCGCAGACACCCAGCTTTGACATGATTCCCGTGAAGCCGCTTCGCTCTTTTGATTTGCCCTCCACTACGATATGGCCGGTGTTGTACGAGGCATTACAAAGGATTGTCGCATCGGCCGAATCAACGCAGTGAAGATTTCCCCGCATGTACTTCACAAGAACGGTGTCGTTCTTTTTCAATCCCTCAAGGCGCAATCCGCGCTTGTCGCTCTGGTCCACAGAACCCCATGCTTTCTCGCTGTAAACGGGACTGACGACGAAAAGCCGGTCGTAGCAGATATGGGATGTTTTTTTTCCGGTTGAGGTCTGGAGGATATCGTTCCCGTTTTTTGTACTGGGAATGCTCCCAATGCAGATATTTTGAACCGTGAGATGATCCGGGTCAGCAACATGAAGGATCGTACCACCTTCCGGGCCTTTCCATTCGATGCGAGTCCCCTCGCCAGAGCCACCAAGACGATAGTTCGCCCCTGACATTTCTATGGTTCGCCCTACAAAATAGTTTCCAGTGGGGAAGTAAGCCTCCGCATCATTCCCAGTTTCGCGGGCCGCGTTGATGGTATTTTGAACGGCATCAGTGTCATCGGCTTTTCCGTCGCCTTTGGCTCCAAAGTCACGCTTCGCATCAAAAATTTTCCCCACCATTGGAATGGATGTCTTGAGAAAAGACTGTTTCGCGGAAACCAAAGAGCCCTTAAGTTCACCCTCTGGAATCTCGTAAACTATACAGGAAAATCCAGATATGTCTGGACTGACAAAAACGGGCGCGCCTGATTCCGTCCTGTTGTCTGAGACAAGGAGTCGTCCTCCATTGCCATTGATGACTAGCGGTGGGTTTTTTGTGTCCTTGTAAAACCTGCAGTCAAACAAGAGGCCGTTTGCAAATTCCATGGCTCCTGCCGGATTCTTCCAGTCAGCAATCTGGCAGTCTTGCACCACCATCCCCGAGATTGGATCATTGTTTTTAAGGAACATCATCGACCCATAGGAGGTGCAGCGCCTGACAGAACTGCTGTGTTCTCCGAGCGAATCAATATCACAGCTGGAATTGCGTTCGAAATGGCAGTCGCGCACGTAGGCATTGCCGCTCCGATTGAGTATTCCGGTTCCGCAGTTCCGGAATTCACACCCTTGTATAGTGTTGTCGTAATCATTGTTACGAGTAAACGCTATGCCCGTTTTACAGCGTTCAAAAAGGCAGTTGTCATACAGCACCTCTGCCGTTTCAAGGTTTCCCTCATGCTCCTTGCCGATGCTGATGGCTTCGCCTGTGAAGTTCAGGCAGGCGACATGTTGGTAAAGCATGTCGGTCTCGTAAATTCTTGCAGCATGCAAAACTCCAGTTGCCGCCTTTCCGTTGCCGTCCAGCACGAAGCCTGTGTAGCTCGAGTGCGAATAGCCGAGAGACTTGATCATTACCCCGCCGTCTTCACCATCCCAGACGATCTTTGTGGAACGTCCATTACCCACGATACACCCCTGAAATATTCCACCGGCATTGTAGGCGCCACCGAGGTCCAAGGTTTTCGTGATACGGTAGGTTCCTGAGGGAATATGAAGCGTTGTTCCATTCTTCATGGCCTTGAAGGCCGACTGAAGAGCCTCGGTGTCGTCTGCAATGCCATTGCCTACAGCTGCTTTCGTGATGTCTTTTTTGACGTCAATCCAATCGGATCTCTTTCCCTTGGGAATATCAGGAATCATTGGCGCCGAAGTCGGCGCGGGTGCGTCGAAAGCATAGTCCACCGGCTTGTTATTTCCGTCGACTTCGATGATCGCAAGATTCCGGAAATAAACCGTACCTTGACCAGAGACAGCCAGATTTGGCTGGAAGCGCATGACTCCCTCAGGAAGTGCGGCATCGCATTGGGAGTTTGCAGGCCCGAGAATAAAAGAGACTTCGGTCCACTTGCCACCTGTAGGTCCGGAGATGCATTGCAACTCTTTGGCTCCCGGCCAAGGGATCATTTTGTTGCCTTCAATCCCGTACCCGTAGCCAAGCGACAGCACGACACTCAATGTGTCTTTGGTAAAGACCTCGAAACTCAGGCGACTTCTCCGCTCATTGAACACATAGCAAGAGCCTTTGACGCTAGTGAGCACAAAATTACGATTGTCTTTTGCACCGCCTCTGGGAACCGCCACCACCGTAAGTTTGGCGATTTTTTCCCCGCCCACAGCCCCGTTTTTGACAGGATCCTCGAAAACTGTTTCAGCCTTCGCATACTCTTCAAAGCCTCTTTGGAGGCTAAGACCATTGAAAAAGCCCGTGCGCGCAGGAAGCAAATTGACGGGTGCCCCAAAAACGTTGGCGGAAGACAGAAGATTTACTGAGACGACGAAGGCGCGAACCAGGCGCCAGATAAAGTTCATGGAGTGCAGTTTTTTAAATTGAGGAATATGTGCGCCCATTTTTCCCTCTTCAATCTGGATATCTAAGAGCGTGCGCAACGCTTGCAAGAAAACGTATCGGGTTGTCACGTAAAATACACGCGATATGAACCGTCAACTTTGCGTATCCATGTATCCGCAGGTTTTTCCTAAAGCAGGCTGGAGTGAGTTTTGTTATGTGTTCGGTTAGCACTCCTGTGGGCTCCCACTCCCCGACTGAACCATCCTTCTACGGCACCTCTGAGTAAAACATTTTGAGATGTTTTAAATGGTGACGCACGACGATATTTAAAGTTGCATCCTGTTGCTATTCTGCTAGAAAGCGTTCCTGAAGTTCCTCTTTTATACCCTGCTGCCAAACAGAAATTGACTAACCGCAGCGGAGATCTCAGACAAGATTTTCTCGAATGATTTCATAAGAAGCACCCTTTGTTTCTTTGCCTTTTTCTCTCGGTGATTTTCAGCCTCCGCCGGCCTTAAAAAACACTAAGGAAGGAAGTGCTAGGCTTTTTTCCGCCCATTTAAACCCCTGACTCAAAGCTCCATCTCGCACGTCGATTCCGTATGTTAAGACAAGTTCTTTTTTTAAGCCTTATTCTGTTTTTTTGCGGGAATGCATCCGCCGACTACATTTTCGAGCGCCGGATCGCAATGGAGTTGCTCAAGGCTGGTCGGCAGGAGGACGCACTCGCCGCGTTTCAAAAGATGGGGGCTGGAGAATATTCAGATTTCCAAAAGTCAGACGCCTTGGAGCAGGCGGCAATGTGCGCGCAACGGCTCAAAAGAGACAAGGAAGCGGCAGACCTGGCGGCCCGGATTCCGTTGATACACGCGTCCAGGACATGCCAGATCCGGCTTCTGGCAGAGCATCGAAAGTGGACTGAAATCCTTGCCCAATTCAAGGATGAGAAGTTTGCGGCCTGGCCCGACGATTATGCGGCGGAAGCGTTCTATCTGAGGGGACAGGCTCGTTATTTTATGAACGATGGCGAGGGCGCCGCTGTGGACTTAAGACAGGCTGTCGAGTTGTCCCCAGACAACGGCACTAAAGGGCGGGCTGCGTTGGCGCTGGGCGAGAATTACAGGAACCGCTTAAAAGACGATGAACAGGCTTTGTCGGCGTATGAGCAGACCGTGCAGTGGATTCCCGCTGGAGGCCACTACGTCCCTTACACAGCCGCGGTCTCCGCAGCGGCAATCCTGCGCGCGCAAGGGAAGCATGAAAGGGCACTCGCAATGGCGGTGAAATTTGATCCGGATAAGGCACAGGGATATTGGCGGGGAATGTTATTGGTTTCGAGGGCGGAGACTCTAGTCGCGCAGGGAAAAAAAGCGGAGGCCGCTGTGTTGTACAAGGCGGCAATGGCAGTGCAAGGCCTTGCTGAAAGTGATCGGAAAGAATGGGAGAAGAAATCTCTGGAACTGGAGCGAAACTAAAGGCGAAAGCGCATTTCCTCTTTTCTTGATACGGCTTTAAAACACACCGCCCCTATGAACCGACTTGTCCACATTATCATCATCGCTTTCACTCTTTCTTTTTGGGCTGCGGGCCATGCCGAAGTTACCTTGACCGTCGATGGACGCCCCGGGGCCGACATTGTGGTCTCAGGCACAGCCACGCGTACGGCGAGGCTCGCTGCCGCGGAATTGCAGCACTACCTTGAGAAAATGAGTGGCGCGAAACTGGCCATTCGAACCATTCCTGGAAACGACGTGGCTGCACATATTTATGTTGGTAAAAGCACGTACACAGAAGCGCTAAACTTGAGCGACGACGCTCTAAATTACGGGGCTTTTCGAACAGTCGTAGGGAAGGATTGGCTGGCCCTCCTTGGGCAGGACCGAGAGTTTCAGCCTCGCGAAACCTATGTCCGTGAAGAGGGGGGGCGGCCAAAGTACTTCGAAAAATGGGACGCTCTTACCGGAGGCACTTGGGCCAATCCCGTGGAACGGGACCAGTTTAATGCAGCCCTGAAAATCTCGGCCTACGACGGGCGCGGTTCCTTGAACGCAGTCTATGATTTCCTGCGCGGTCTTGGTGTCCGTTGGTATTATCCCGGCGACATTGGCGAGGTGGTTCCGCATGTCACGAAAGTAACAGCTCAACCTGTGGACAAAACCGTCGTCCCAGATTTCGCCTACCGCCACCTTTATATCTACTACGCCGATTTCATGCGCGCGTCTGCTCAGGACGTAATGTGGCAGTTACGACTGGGACTGAATCAGGACAACGGATTCGAAGGCGGCCATGGGATGGTTAACGTTCATATCCGGGACAAGTCGAACCGGGAGCATTTTGCGTTATACGGAGGCACCCGATCCGTCAGCGAACCTTATGGACTGGGGTTTCCCTGCCTCTCCTCTGAATCGCTCCAAAACTCGGTGGTGAAATACACCGAAGCGGTCTTCAAGGTTTATCCAGATTTGCCCATGGTCTCCCTCTCCCCGGTGGACGGCTACAGCTCGTTGTGTCAATGCGACCTCTGCAGTGGAAAAGGCACTCCCGAGCGGGGCTGGAACGGGAGACTTTCGGACTATGTCTGGAGCTTTGAGAACCGCGTGGCGGCGGAGGTCTACAAAACGCATCCGGAAAAACAATTGAGTATTGCAGCTTATTCCGCCTATCAGTTGCCGCCTGCCAAGATAGAAAAGCTGAGTCCCAATATTTCCGTGGTTTTGTGCCGCTGGCGCAGTGGCTTTGACAACCCGCAAGCCCGCGGGGACTTCGCCAGTCTCACGGACGCATGGCTGGCGAAAAGCCCGCGGGAACTATACACCTATGATTACTATCTGCACTGCCGCCCGGGGCTTCCCACGGAAGGTGTGCCGGTCTACTTCCCCCATATTATTTCCGACGATCTGCGCTCCTTGAAGGGAAAGACCAAGGGCGAATTTATTGAGGTATACGGCAAATCAAAAACGGACAAATCGGGCTGGGAACCTCTGGCCGCAAACCACCTAAACTGCTATATTACCTCGCGTTTTTGGTGGGATGTCAGTCAGGACGTAGATGCCATTCTTGCAGAGTACTACGAGAAGTTTTATGGCCCCGCCAAGGCCGAGATGAAAAACTTTGTAGAGTACGCAGAAGCTAACGGAACGAAGGCCATTACTGACGTGCAGGTGATAGACAGGCTGACAGCGCTGCTGAAATCTGCGAGGGAAAAAGCGGGGGACTCAGTCTATGGAAAACGCATTGATCTTCTCGCCACGTTTATGAGCCCCTTGCTGCAAAAGCGTGAGCAACTTTCCAGACGCCGTGAAGACGTGCCCAAAGCACGTTGCTATATGCGGCCCGACACCGAGGTTAAGCTCGACGGAAAGCTCGATGAACCCTTTTGGCAGGGCATCGCCGAATATGGGCTTGCGGAACTGGAAACCGGCAGGGCACCGGCCTACGGAACCACCTTCAAAGCAGTCTGGGCCAAAGACAGCCTGTATATCGGTATTGTCTGCCGCGAAGCGCACAAACAGAAGCCGATCATCGGTTCCATTAGAAACGGCGATTCTGCAATCTTCAATGGCGACACCATTGAATTGCTGTTGGAAACCCAGGCCCATTCTTATTACCAAATAGCCATCAGTCCCTCCGGCGCTTTGATCAACTTGGACCGAAAAGGCGGGATGAATTCTTTGTGGTCTTCACAGGCGCAGATTGCAGCACATTCTGGCGAGGGTTTCTGGAACCTCGAAATCCGGTTGCCCGTCGCTGGAGAAGGACAAGAAGCCGTTGACCCCAACAACGGAGTCGCCGGCCGGATGCCTACAGAAACTTATCCTTGGTACTTTAACGTTTGCAGACAGCGCGTGAGAAATCAGGGAACGGAATTCTCTGCTTTCTCTCCCACCGGCAAAAAGAACTTTCATGAAGTCCTCAAGTTCGGTGAGCTTTTTGTGAAGTGAAGGTTTGCAAAAAAGGGCGAATGTCGTCCTGCGGGAATACATTGCCGCTGTTGGAAATGCATCCTGTCCGGTGTTAATTTTTGCTCGTAAGAAATTTAAGCAGCTCAAACGCCTTTTGTTCAGGCAGGCCTTCCAGAAGGCCCGGAGGCATCAGCGACTGCGGAAGCTTCTCATGTTTTGCGATATCAGACTTCGCGGTAACCACAGGCAGGCCCAGGGTGCGCAACGTCACTGCGGTTGGCGATTCCTGATCAAGAAGCCCCGACACGACCGCGCCGTCTTTTTTGGTGATCACATGAAGTTGGAAGTTCTCGCCAACAACAGCGTTTGGATCGACGATGTTTTCCAAAAAGTAATCCAAGCCATGCCGCCAGGAACCTCCAAGATCAGGCCCCAGGTTCCCGCCCTGGCCGTTGATGGCATGGCAAACACCACAGAGCTGTTTGAAGGTTTCTGCACCGGCTTTCACGTCGTAGGCCCACAGCGGAGCCGCTGAGTAGCTTTTTTTGAGTCGTGCCATTGTCTCTTTTGAAGCCTCCGAGGAATCGTTCACTTTGCCCCAGGACTCATCGAGCAGGCGGTCGATTTCGGCGTTCTTCAAATTGCGCATCTGCCTGACTTGCAACGAAGAAACATGCTTTCGCTCGAATGCTCCCTGTTTCAGGGCTACCAGGAGCGGGGCGGCAAGTTCAGCGCGGGCGGTCAGCGTTGCGAGAGCCTTGCTTTGGTCGTTAGGGTTTAAAGACTCAAAGCGTTTGATCAAGGCCGCCGCCACAGACGGATCCTTGGCGCGGGCGAGCAGCGGGATAATGGCGCTTCTGAGAGCCTCGTTTTCGAGGAGCTTTGCAAAAAGAGGGAGGGATTCAGGATCATCCACTTTACGCAGTTGCTCAAAGGCGAATTGGCGGCGCGTATCTATTGCTTTGTCGTCCCCGAGAATGTTTCGCAGTTTAGCAACGACTTGTTTATCGCCAAACAAAGTGGAGAGGCTGTCGGCAGCATCTTCGAGCTCGCGATCTTTGGTGCTAAGAAGCCGGGTGCGTGCGGCGTCCCAACCAGCAGGCATCCGCAAAGAGGCATCGTCTTTCAGTGCGAAGGCCATGATGCGCAGAATACGAGCTGCGCTTGCATCGTCTTTCTTTGCGATAATGTTCAGCAGTTGTTCGCGTCCCTTTTCCGTGCGAGCAGCAAACCAGAGGATAGAATCGGCGAGACTCCGTTGTGGCGTGGTATTTGCAATTTCAAGGGCGCGAGGCATGTCCTCTCCTGTGATGCGACCAAGACCGCACCAAACCATGCGAGGGAGGAAGCGGTCGTCCGCATCTTCGCCGTGGGCAGCCAACGCGGTGCCAATGTCCCACGCCAGAGGTGCAGACACCTGCGGCATCGCGGAAGCGAGAGCTAGGCGAACTGTGGGTGACGGATCGTCTTTGGCAAGGGCTACTAGAGTTGCGGCGGGCAAGGCGGGCGCATCAGAACGTTCGGTGGCCAGTTGAATTGCCCACGAGCGCAGAATATCGTCTGGAGCTTTGGCAAGTGTTTCTAGAGCGGTGCCATCGAGAGCGCCGATGACATGCAGCGTCCATACAGCGCGTAACGCCAGGCTGGTATCCGTGGAGCGAGTTTGTTCTGCAAGGATTCGCACGGCTTCGGGTTCAATGGGCTTCGCTGTTTTCCGGTATTGGAGAAGGTTACGGGCCTGCCTGGAGTACCAGTCGTTGCGATGGGTATGAAGTTTTGCGAGTTCAATGTCCGATTTGTTCCCGAGGTCGACCTTGACGGGCTTGAAAGTCTCGGCCCACGAAACCCGGTAAACGCGGCCGTTGGTCCTGTCCCATTTTTCGTCTGCGGGCGTATGGCAGTGTTGAAGATCGCACCAGTCAATGAGATATACCGCTCCATCGGGCCCCGTTTGGAGGTCGATGGCCATGTAACGGGGATCTGGCGCAATGAGCAGATCGTGGCCCGCGTGTACCGTTTCGTACGCGGAACCTTTCCGTTCATTCACCTGATGGTTCATTTGGTGTCCGAACAGATTGTTGGTAAAAAGGTGGTTGCGGTAGGTTTCCGGCCAGTTGTCCCCGAGGTAGATCATGGTGCCGACATGGCTGTGACCGCCATAAATCGAGTCACTGCCGGGCTTTCCAGCGCCGCCAGCACCGCTGTCGTAGCGGGCTGCGGCCGGCAGGAAGTTCTTGAGATGAGGCGCGAACTCGGGACCCGCATTCGAAATAAAGGGAGCGTAGTTCCCGTTTGCCTGATTCCAAAAGTGGCCGTTGCGAATGATATAGGTCGTGCCACCGCCACCCCAGAAGCTGCGGCAATGGGTCATGAAGAGGTGTCCGTTGCTGTTGAAATCGATTCCCCACTGGTTGCTACCGCCGTGAGCAAACATCTCAAATTCACGACGCACGGGATGGTAACGCCAAACACCCGAGCGAAAGTCGATGCGCTTGTCATCGGGCGTGCCGGGTTTACCAACCTGCGAACGGGTGAAGACGCCCTGATTGCCATAGAGCCATCCATCCGGGCCCCAGCTGAAGCTGTTTAAGGTTTCATGCGTGTCTTGATACCCCCATCCATCAAGCAGGACCTCAGGCTTCCCTGGTTTATCGTCGGCGCCTCGCGGAATAAAGAGCAGTTCTGGCGCGGCTCCAACCCACACCCCGCCGAACCCAACTTCAAGACCACTCACCAAGTTGAGGCCCTCGAAAAACACCGTCCTTTTATCGAAGGAGCCATCGCCTTTGGTATCTTCAAGAATAAGAATGCGGTCTTCGTTTTTGCCATCCTTGCGCTTGTTTGGATAACTGTAGGCTTCTGCAATCCAAAGTCGGCCGCGCTCATCGATGGCGAAAGCGACGGGCTGTTTGACGTCAGGCTCCGCAGCCAGCAGTTCGGCTTGAAATCCGGGAGTCAGCATCATTGTTGCGATCACCTGCTGCCCATCGGCATTGGCGACGGCCGTGGGCTTGGCGGGATTGGCCACGAGGTGCTTGAGAACGGGACTTTCCTTTTGCCGCGCAGCTCGCGAGACATTGGCTGCGGCGCCTTGGACGGTCGCGGCGGCTGCAGTGGCGGATCTGGGAGCAGGTGCTGTTGCGGGCGTGAGTTCGGGCTCCTTGCCATGGAAGACGAAGTCATCGTAGTTCACATGGCCCCAACCACCGGTGAACGTATCCACAATACGGATAAAGATCTGTTTTCCGGAGAACGGACGCAGATCCAACACTTCGCGACGCATGTCCTCCCGATTGACACCCGCCGCCGCCTTGATGACTTTCCCAGTGGCTTGCTCCACAATTTCCACACGCGTCTTGTTGAGGTCGCTTCCGCCTCCGACCAAAAAACTGGCCCAGGGATGTTTGACCTCGAAGGCCACGGAGGTCAGGGTTCCAGTGACGAGGTCTCCGGCGCGTTCGTAACCACCCAGCCAGTAGTCTCCAACATGATTGCTTTGTTCCGAAGGCTTCCGTGGTCTGACTGTATCTCCCTTGACGGGCTGACCTTGCCACGCATTCCCCTCAGCCTTCCAGTCGCTGAGATTTCCTGCTTCGAAGCCAATGTTTAATGGACGACCGGAGGCATCAACGGGTTTGATCGAGGACGTATCCGGTTTGAGCAGTCCACCACCGGCGCGCGCTGGAGGTTTAGGAACGGGCGCTGCGATGTTGAGTTTGGAGCGCTGCCCTTCCACTCCACCAAGACTATCCCATGTCGGAGCATTGGGCGTAGGAGGAAGGTTGTGAATAAAAATGTCCTTAATTTGAACAACAGCATGGCCTCCGCTGTGGACCTGCACTCCAATGATCCCGTCGGATGCGATGTTGGGATCCTGTTCCATGAAATCGGTCCCCTGAACGCCGTTGATCCAAGTTTGAATGCGCGGGCCGTCGGCCTTAATCACATACTCGTTCCAATCGTTGACTTTCAGCGCGGGACGCAGCGCATCCATATCAGACTTTGAAATGAGTTTGTTGCGGCGGCTCTCGTCATAGATTGCGCCATACCAGGTGGGTTCGCCGTAATCGCATTGGTACCCCGAGACCTCGTGGTTTCCTGTGACGCGACGCGAGCGGATTTGGACTCCCGAGTTGATCATCCCGGTGGATGGATCACCGGTGAGCTTCAACTGCAGCCGAAGAATAAAATTGGAATGGCTGGTCTTGGTACAAATGAAGTCGTTGTAAGGAATTTTTTTCTGTCCATCACCGCCTGTCAGAACACCATCCACAAAGCCCCAAACCGATCCTGGAAGAATGTCCCAACCTGAAGTGGATTTTCCGTCGAACAGCGGTACTGCGGAATCTGGCAGGACTGGCACCGGTTCGGCTCTTCCCGCAAGTGCAACTAGAAGAAAAACAACGGCAGAGAGAAAGATACGCATAGGAGATGTCAGTTGCTGGAGTTGGACGCGGATTCAAGCAAGTAAAACGGACCTCAGGGAGGACAGCTACGAACAGGTTGCCGTTTACGAGTATGCCTCAGGATAACCCTGCTTGAGGACATTTACAGCGGACAAATTTTGTGAACAATCGGTCACGATGTGCAACCGAGGTCGTTTGTGGCGGGACGGCGCACAGATCCTATGGCGTAAAGCTGCGGCCCACAATGGGAGGTGGCTTCAGCCGCGTTGCGCCGTGAGAGTGTGTCTTGATAGAAGGGTGATACGATGATCTCTTTCCAGGGCACCAACGGAGGGCAGATTCTACCTCCGCACGTTTTAGCGTTCCAATTGCGACGGATTAGCAGGTGTGTCTTCATCAAGGACCTGAATCTGGTTGATCGTCTTGAACAACTGATGGTCCGCATAAGTCCAAACCAACTGCTTGTCCGGCGTCACCTCGTACAAATGAGGATTCTTCCCAATGTGTCCGTGCCCCAGCCAGTTGCACAGGATCGTATTGCCGTTTGGAAGCCTCTGTATCCCAGCCATTAAGCGCAGAGGATTGCCCTCCAGGTCGTTCTCACCGATGCTCCACACCACATCGCCCATGGCGTTGAGTTCCAGGACCTGGTGCCCGTCGCCGCATGTCACCAGCCAGTTTCCGTTTTTTAGCGCGACCACCTCATGCGGGTTGCCTGGCACCACCTGTTCCCTCACCACGCGTCCGCTCGGATCCACCTCAGCGACCTTGCGGTCAGTCATGTACGTGACAAGATAATTGCCATTCGCCAGCTTTCGGGCACCACGAAACTGTCCGTGTGTCGCCACCTTTGCCCCCGGAACCAAGGGCACTTCCTTCGCAATTTTCCCCATGCGGTCCACTTCAATAAGGCGTTTGGTGCCGCATTCCACTACGAGCACATTCCCCTCAGGAAGCGGTTGCGCGGAATGCACCTCCACGCCCTCCGGCGCGACGTATTCCCAAACCACTTTTTTGCCAAGAGTCACTTCCTTCGCACCGTTGCAATACGCATAGAGGATGTTCCCGTTGGGCAGCAACCAGCAATCCTGGGGTTCCTTTGCCTCAATCCGCCACTCGATATTGCCCTCGGTGTTTACGATACACACCTGCCCCCCGGTGTAGTCGCAGCATAAAAAACGGTGTTTGATAGACTCAGCCGCTGATAGCTTGGAGGCGGTGAAAAATCCAAGCAGCGCTATGGCGGAAAGGAGAAGCTTTGGCGGCATGATGCGTTTTATTTTAAAGCAATGTAGTGTTCGGGGCTTGTGCAACAATGCATAGGCTGCGACGACTTCGTCAACGTTCCAAATCTGCGACGGATTCCGTCCGAGGCGCCTCCCTCCGTTGCCTGAAAACGGTAGTTGCTGTTCAGCGGCGTCTGCGTTTCCTTGCTTGGAGAACCGGAAGGGAATCCGTTTTGCGGGTCCAACAAAACCGGAGCAAAAACCGGAGCAATCCTGAAACCAACGAGTGAGATATGCTTCACTCAATGAGTTAATGCAGCCCCTCCCACCGCACGAACGCAGAACGATACTTTTAATTTTATGCCAAAAACAGCTTCCCGTCTCGGTGGTTTTACGGAGTCCGTGATTCGCGGGATGTCGCGCCTCGCGGCCCAACATAACGCCATCAATCTGGCGCAGGGGTTTCCTGAGGGGAACCCGCCGCGCCAGCTCATTGATGCTCTGATTTGTGCCGCGGAGGGCCCGCACCACCAATATGCGATGACATGGGGCGCGCCACGTTTCCGCCAAGCGCTCGCGAGGAAGGTGCAACGGTTTACGGGACTCGCGCTGGATCCGGATCAAAACTTCGTGGTGACTTGTGGGAGCACGGAGGCGATGATGGTGGCGCTGATGACGGCGTGTAATCCCGGGGATCGTGTCGTTGTGTTTTCACCGTTCTACGAGAACTACGTGGCAGACACTATCCTTTCGGGGGCGGTGCCGATTTATGTGCCGCTGCGCGCGCCTGATTTCCGATATGATTTGGCGGAATTGACGTTGGCTTTTGCGCAGAACCCAAAGGCCGTCATCGTGTGCAATCCTTCCAATCCGAGTGGCAAGGTCTTTACCCGGGAAGAGCTGCTGGAAATTGGCGCCTTGGCGCAAAAATACGATGCGTTTGTGATTACGGACGAAGTGTACGAGCACATTGTATTTGCGCCGCATAAACACACGGCAATGGCAGCGTTGCCCGGCCATTTTGAGCGCACCATCACATGCAACTCGCTTTCCAAAACTTACTCCATGACGGGGTGGCGCCTCGGATTTGTCCAAGCGGCCCCAGAGGTGATCGCTCAGGCAAAGAAGGTGCACGATTTTCTCACCGTGGGAGCGGCTGCGCCCCTTCAGGAAGCAGCGGTCACAGGGCTCGAATTTCCTGACAGCTATTATGAAGAACTCAGGGCTTCTTATACCAGCCGGAGGGACATTTTCTTGGACGGTTTGGCGGCAAGCGGTTTGAAATGGACTGAGCCGGAGGGCGCCTATTTTGTGCTGCTCGATATTTCACCATTGGGGTTTGCAACAGATACTCAGGCGGCGGAGTGGCTGACCCGTGAAATCGGTGTGGCTGGGGTGCCGGGGTCAAGTTTCTTTCGCGAACCTGAGCATCGGTATGTTCGATTTCACTTTGCCAAAAATGAGGCGACATTGACCGAAGCAACCCGACGCTTGAGTCACATTAAGAAACTACGGGGCTTGTAACGGACGTTCCCAAAGCAAATGTGGCGCCAACTTCTGCTTGCGCATGGAGCGGCATGGAGCGGCTTGAGATTTCGAGTTTATACGGTTGGTGACAGCGCGGATACGGTTTCAAAAAAGGAGGGAGCCTCCGCCGCAGGCCGCTTGCAGGGCGCGGTTCAGCAGAGCGCGTTGTGGTACGAAGGCGGCCTGGATTCCTCGCTGGAGGACTCCCAGGGTGGTTGTGGAAGATTCGGACAACCAATGGTTGCCACCTGGAGAGTCCGTGAGAGATGCCACCTCCTGAAGCTGCTCGACAACCTCTTTGGATCTATCAAAATCACGGTTTGGTTACCTCACCCCACCCCCCGATATGAAAATTCGTGCATTGTTCCTTCCTCTGCTTTCGTCTCTTTCCTTGGTTGCCCGAGCAGACGACGTCCGCACCCAGCCTCTTAAAGATCTCAATGGCTATTTTCCGTTCAATGCGCCGAACTCTCTGAGCGAATGGGACGCGCGTCGCGAGGAGGTAAAGACCCGCATTCAAGTTGCAGCCGGTCTGTGGCCGATGCCCACAAAGACTCCGCTCAACGCCGTCATTCACGGCAAGATTGAGCGCGACGAGTATACCGTCGAAAAGGTTTATTTCGAGAGCGCTCCGGGTTTTTATTGCACGGGCAACTTGTATCGTCCGAAGCACATTACGGGCAAAGTTCCCGGCGTGTTGTCGGCTCACGGCCACAACAAGGACGCCCGCCACGCTCTGGCGACACCTTTGGTCACCCGGCGGGAGATCGCCGGAGGCGCCGAGCGTTTCGAGAAAGGCGGGCTTTCCATCTATCAGAGCCGGTGTGTGCAACTCGCACGCATGGGGTGCGTTGTGTGGCAGTGGGACATGATCAGTGACTCAGATTCCATTCAGATTCCGAGGGAAGTCGTTCACACGTTTGCGAAGCAACGTTCGGAAATGAACACGACAGAAAACTGGGGCTTTTACAGTCCGCAGGCGGAGGCGCATAATCAGGGAATACTGGGGTTGCAGTTGCTAAATTCCCTGCGAGGCATTGACTTCCTTTTGAGCCTGCCCGAGGTTGATCCAGAGCGGATAGCGATGACTGGGGAGAGTGGTGGAGGGACGCAGACCATGCTCGCATCCGCCGTGGACGACAGGATCAAACTTTCGTTTCCGGTGGTGATGGTAAGCACTTCGATGCAGGGAGGGTGCACGTGTGAAAATGCGAGTCTGCTGCGGATTGGCACCGGCAATGTGGAGTTTGCAGCGCTATTTGCGCCCAAGCCTCTGGGCATGAACACGGCAAACGACTGGACCAAGGAATTGGCGGTGAAAGGGTTCCCAGATTTGCAGAAGATATATGAACTCCACGGCAGGAAGGGCGATGTTTTCTTGCTGCGTGGCGAACACTTCCAGCACAACTACAACTCTGTCACACGCTCCGCTTTCTACACCTTTCTCAACAAGCACTTCAAACTCAACCAGCCTGCGCCGGTCATTGAGCGCGACTTCGAACCCCTGAGCCTCGAGGAGCTTTCCGTCTGGGATGCCAGCCATCCGGCGCCCAAGGCTGCTGATCCCAATTTCGAGCGCAATCTCTTAAAATGGTTAACCGAAGACTCCGGCAAACAGCTGCGAGCTGCCGCAGCGACGGAAGAGGGGCTGCAAAAAACAATACGTCCTGCCGTCGAAACCATCATCGGCCGCAGCTATGCAAAGGCCGGAGACGTGGAGTGGATCGTGAACGCGAAAAAGGACCTTGGTGACCGCTTCGAAATGAGCGGGACATTGCACAACAAGACCCATGGCGAAGACATCCGTGTCGCCTGGCTGTATCCCAAAAAGGCCAAGGACCGCGCCGTAATCTGGCTCTCGGACAAAGGTGCCGCCGCGGTGACAGACCCCGCTGTCCTGCAACTCGTCAAATCCGGAGCGACCGTCCTTTGCGCCGACCTTTTTGAAGCAGGTACGCGCCAAACCGGCGTCGTTGCCAACCCGCGTGAATTCGCGGGCTTTACACACGGCTACAACGACTCCGTTTTCGCAAGGCGAACTCACGATGTTTTATCACTGATCACTTTCGTGCGTAACGGCAAGGTGGGCAGTCACCAAAACCCGCCGAGGGTCTTGCTCGCAGGCTGGGAGAGCACAGGCCCGGTCGTTCTCGCCGCACGCGCCTTGGCGGGTGATGCTGTCGACCGGACGGCCGCGGATACCAATGGGTTTCGCTTTGGCAAGCTGCTCGATTACCGCGATCCGATGTTTATTCCTGGAGGCGCCAAGTACCTTGATCTTCCCGGAATGGTGGCGCTCTGCGCGCCCAAACCTCTCTGGCTCGCCGGCGAAGGTCAAAAGCCCGAAGTCTTTGGTGCGAAGTTTCAAGAACTCACTGCCTATTCCGGCGGGGCAGAGAAAAAGCAAACAACCGCCGCTGAGTGGTTCTTAAAAGAGTAACGCGATCTCCCGCGGCCCGTTTTGAATTGCAGTTCACTGCGGGCTTGCGCGGTTCTCTACGACTCCGCGAAGGGGGGCGGTGCCATCTTCGTACTTGGGTGGCAGCAAGTACGCGACACTCCTTGGGGTTGCCTCCAACACTCTTCCCATTACTGGACTGCCAGCAGTAGCGGCGTCCGCCATTGCGTTGCCACGGAGGGACCGTCAAACATGGGAGCTTCGGACCGCCGCTATTTCATGGGGAAGTCGTCTTTGAGGAGGACCCTTCGGATGGCTGTGGGTTTGGATTCTTTGTTCGCCGAGTCCACATAGGTTGCGAACAAATAGAGCGGTGTTTCAGGACGCAGTCGGCTCACAAGAACCACCGGAGCCGCCGAGGAACTCTTTTGAGCGGTTAGTGTTCCGAGGGACTGGGCGCCGGCACCGTTCTCATAGGCGGAGACATAAACCCGGTATTCTTTCGCATCGGCGACGGGTTCCAGGGAGACCTCCACCCGAGTGCCGTCGTATTGGTGTTCGGGCGGATTGATTTTGGTAATAACCGGCGCGGGCAGGATGTGTTTGGAGGTAAAATCAGCATGCGGGTTCGGAAGCGAGGAGGCATCGGACTGGAAGCGCACCACGTTCGCAGCCCGCTTCTGGAGGTCCACAGGGGCTGAGGTCATCTGGTTCGGATTGTCGTAAATGGCAACCAGATTGGAGAACTGCACGGAGCTGTCAGGAACTTCCAACAACTGGTCGACATACACGTGGTGGGTACGGTGTTCGATCATGACGCGCCGCAGTTTGAGGGGGAGATCTACAACGCCATCTCCGCCGTAAGATCCCCACCAGACGGTGTCCTTTTCGCGGTAATTGTCCGCGGGTTGTGTGGCTGGGAGAGGGAATTCCACAAACCGCCAGCCGTCGAAGTTGAAGTAGCTCCAGCAGTGGGTGTCGTCACAATTCCAATCATCCTTTGTGCCTGTGCTCAGCCAGATTTCTCCTTTGGCGTCTTCGAGTTCGTAGGCAATTCTGCCCCAGTTGGATTTGCCGTTGATCCACACGCCGAGGGAGCGCGCCTTGCCGGGAATCTCCAAAGTTTTGTCCGGGGCAAAGGCACCGTACCAGGCGGCGAGCGGGCGTTGCTTTTCTGGCTTGTGCAGCGTGACTTGCCACACCTTGCTTTTACGCTCGGGAGAGTCGACGGTTTCGGAGGTCATCTGCGCGGCGAAGCGAGGGGCGCCCCAGTGGCTCTTCGCGTAACGCTCGTCACCTGCGGGCTCAAAAGTCCAGGGTGAAGCGAATGTGTCCAGAGCATGCATGTATCTGCCCGGAGTCTCATTGTAGGCGGGTTCCCCCAGTTCAATGCGTTCGATGGGCTGCTCGCTCGTGACCCAAACAGGAGACGCCCCGAGCAAGAGCTCCCCAGTATTCTCGACGAGACGCAGGGGCGACTCATTGCTGTTTTCGTCCACGGAGAACGGTTTCGCGTTCTTTGCAAACACCAGCTTCGCAGTGCGTTTTCCACGGAGTGTCCACAGGCTGTAGACGAAACTTTTCGGCGTCTTGCCCGCAAAGCGCACGCAGTAGACGGATAGGGATCCCGTTGGCACGAACCCATCGGGCGACACGTGCGAATCCAGAAGCCGGGTCATTGTTGCAAAGGCAGGGAAGGCGGGCTTGGGATTGTATTCGGGCCTGCGGCCAATGAGGCCGATGCAGCCGTAATGCTGGCTGCCCCAATAGTTGGAGCAGTCGTGCAGGCTCCAGCAATTCGCAAAGTTCGTGGTGCCCTGGGAGAAAGCCAGCACGGCGGTGCGGACAATCGAATCTGCGGAACCACGATGGCCAAGGCCAAGCTCATGGCTGGTGGGATAATACGACTCGGTGTGAATGACCGGAACATCCGCATACCCGTACTTCTTCATGGCCTGCTTGAGCATCCACATCCGGCCGGGGGCGATTTCGCGTACCGGCATTTCCGGCATGCGCTCAAACTGCGGGGAGTCGACGCCAAAGAAATCGAACAGCTCGCGCGGAAATTTCTCCTTCATAAACGGAATGGCGAAGATGGTTTCACACCAGCCAAGGGCGATCTTCGCCTTGGGTGCGTGTTCGCGAATCCCTTCACAGGCGGCTCTTGCGGTCACCATAAACGCCCGGTAGCGGGTCTGCTCCGCGTTACTTAAAACCAGTTCGTCCTCGCCCGTATATTCTGGAGGGACCCCATAGGTGAGCTGCTGGGTGATTGATGTTTCCGTGAAAATGGAAAAGGAAACCGTGTTCGGATCCTTTGCGTACATCTCCGCCGCCTTTCTACCGATACGCTCCTTGAATTCGGCATAGGCCGCCGGATCCACGGGGTCTTTGGACGCCCAGGGTTCGGGGCCGTAGAGGAGATGCTGGGGGGTGCCAGTCATGTTCCAGGTTCGCTTGGACGCGGCGTCTTTGGTGCGGATGTAGCGCGCGCCGGCCAGGCGGTTGAGATAGAGGTTGTGGGCCTCCTCGGGGTCGGTTCCATGCCCGCCCATCCAATTCCACAGCCCCCAACGGGGGGCTGGAAAGTTGTCTGGCAAAGGCTGTCCCTTCGCGTCTTTTACAATATCTCCTTTGGCGTCGAGGCGTGCGCCACCGCCGACAACCTGAACCAGCCCGTTGCGATGATCCGGCGGGACGATGACGAACGTCCCTGTCTGTGCAAGCTCGGAAACTTCCGGCACGCCATTTGTACGCACCTCCGTACGCACGCTGTGAAGGCCAAGCAGGGTCGTGGGCACCGGAATTTCAAGGGATGCCTGCGCCAGTGGCTGGAGGGAGGCGGAGCGCTGCAGAGTTTTTGTGCGGCCCTCCGGATCGGTGATATGGACTTGGATGGAAGCGTCCACGCGCTGGCTGCGGAGGTTTGAGAGGTTCACGCGCCACACCGGTTCCTCGGGACGCATATAGGCATTCCCCGGCCTGTTTCCAGACGCTATCAACTGCAGCGGAGCGTCTTCCAGAGTCATGGCAAAAATGCGCACCGAGCTTGGTAGACCTCCTTGGAACCAGGAATAATTGGAGGGATCAGGGTAGGTGCGAAAGGGGTGTACTTCCTTGGTCAACTCGAGGGACAGGGTCGGTTCCTCGCGGAAGTCGGAGCCGATGGCGACCTCGTCCAGGGCAATGGATATCAGCCATAAACTCGCCTCTTTCCCATCCGCTCTTTTCACCGGCAGGCGGCGTGCATTCGCAGCCTCACTCCGGGCTGTAAAAGCAGGCACCGTGGCCGCCGCATCCTTTGGAAATCCGGCGCCATTTCGATAAAAGCGGGCCGTTACCAGAGGGACCGTGGTATCCGAGGTGTCCGCTGCAGCGACCAGCCAGAGTTTTCTGTACGGACGGTTGGGGACGCTGAAGCGGAGCCGTGCCGGATCCAGAGCTTGCGGTGCGGGCCAGGTCAAGGTGGCCATCGCCTGTCCCGTGTGTTGACGGTAGTGAAAAAGGCTCTGTCCCACGTCGACATGGTCTTCTCCATTCCAGCGGGCCGGAAAAATGAATGGCACAGCTCCGCGCGCCGCGCTTGTTTTCGCGGGAGCCTGAGCCGAGGTGGCGGGGGCAATCATTCCGCCCGCTCCACCCGCGGGGAGGGAAGCGGGGTCCAGCATGGTGTCGCGCGTCGAGGCGGGCAGCGTCTTTGGGGACAGGAGTCGGGCATTGCATTGGTTGTCGAGACCCAAAGGGTAAAAACCCTCTGGAAATGGAACAGGTCTCGTGACTTGGAAGGCCCCCACGCGGACGTCCCCAGTGAGCTGCAAAAGCACCTCCCCGTCCAGACGGCCGGCCGGCATCCGTTCACCGATCAAAAAACCATCCTTGAAAAACTGCAGGCATTCCGGCCGATACACGATGCGCAGTTGAAACCAGACGTCTCCTACCGCAGGAATTCGGGACATGGATGCCTCCAATTCCTGCCGGAAGTCTGCTTCGAGCACCGGTGAAATGCTGGCGTAGCGCGGCGCAAACAGGACGGAGTTTGGGAGCCGGATTTTAACGCCGCCGTCACGCAGGAGGTCATCCGGTTTGAGCAGGGCGGCGGACCCCAAAGAGCCGTAGCGGGGGGTTACGGTGAGGGTGCGCGCTGCAGTTGCAGGATTTGCAGAGACGGTCAGTGCGCAAAGTGCTTTTGATGGATTCTCGCCGTCAGCGCCGCAGGCCAGCACAACGGAACTGGCTTCCTCGGACGCCATGCGCACAAGAGCTGTCACTTCGAAGGGCCCATTGACGGGGACAGTGCTCCGGATCGTGGCTGGGGTCTTCTTTTCCCGGGTCAACACCTCCCGCCCAAGCATCGTATCCGTCACGAGTTGCAGCCCGCCAGTGAGCGTCCATTCGCTGCGGTTGGGCTCGGGGTTCATGGGAAGGTCTGCCATGGAGAGAGCCTGTTTTTGAGCAAACCAAGCCGGGGCTGCCGAGGCCGCGGACAAGGCAAAGACGAAAAGAAGGTCCCAAGCCAGAAGACCCGTGAGGAAGCGAAATGCTGTTTTGTGGGAGGGGTTCACAGGGAGCAATCCTTTTCACAAAAACACAAGCGACACAAAGACTTTTAAGCGCAACAAACCACCTGTCTGGTCCCTGTGCTCAAGGTTTCAGGCATCCTGACCTCTCCCTGAACGCACCCGGTGGAAAAGGAATTTTCGTGTTCTCGAAGTCCTTTTTGTTTCCACCAGGGTACAGGGGCGGACGGAGCCGGGTGAAACCGAATCTTGGTCCAAAGGCGTTGCCTGTGCTGCGGGGTGGCGCATTAATGTTGATTATGAATGCATTTAAAATATCGTGCGCACCGTGAAGAAGTGGTCTCTCACCCTCAACGGCCCCAGTGAATTACTCGGCACCTTCGAATCGGGGGAGACGCAGTTTTTGCTCGGGACGGAAGAGGGCGCTGATGTTTTGAGGATCCAGGGCGAAGGCATCGCGCCTAGGCACGCGTGGGTGTGGCTCGGGCAAGAACGCATGCAGGTGGAGGACCTTGGTGGAGGGACGGTGGTGAACGGGCATGCGATCGAGGGACGGGTGGAGGTGGAATACCCGGCGTCGGTGCAGGTGGGAGAGGTGACGCTGGTGGTGGAGGTCCAGGGAGAGTTGGGGGAGGAGTTGCCGGTGGTGTCCACGGAGGTGACGATTCCGCAGCGGGGGACCCGGCAAAGCGGGGATGGAAAAACAGCGGCGAGTCTGGCGGTGACGATCCCGCAACGTGTGTCGCCCCATCGAATTTCGAACACGGCAAAGACCATTCCCCAACGGTCCCTTCGGGAGGTGGAGGCGCGGCAAGCGGGCAATGCGGCAGGGACAGAGGCAGCATCTGAAAACGAGGCTCCGCTAACTGGAAAATACACGCTGGTGCGTGAGATTGCGCGTGGAGGGATGGGGCAGATTTATTTTGGGGAGGATCCGCAGTTGAAGCGGCAGGTGGCGGTGAAGGTGAGCCGCGTGGCGTATGGAGGGGAGGATCCGCGGTTTTCGAAGGAGGCGGAAGTGCTTGCGCATCTGGCGCACCCGAACATTGTGCCGATCCATGCCATTGGGGTGGATGGTTTGGGCCGTCCGTTTTATTCGATGAAGTTGGTGAAGGGGCGCACGCTGCAGGCTGTGCTCAATGCGCTCCGGGAGGGAGACGCGGCGGTCATGAAGGAGTACACGCGGGCGGCGTTATTGACGGTGTTTCGGAAGGTGTGCGATGCGCTGGCGTTTGCGCACAGCAAGGGTGTGTTACACCGGGACCTTAATTCTGCTGTGTTACAAAATGTCATCAAGCCGCGGCTCGATCTTTTTCTTCCGCAAATCAATATCTATCTGCCGACGTCGGTGTCGTCTGGCTAGGGCTTTCTGCACATCTTCCTCAGTCGCATGA